>VSQE01000025.1:15295-31900 GCA_009775705.1 Prevotellamassilia sp. | reverse complement strand
CAATATGTCAATTTCGTTAATCATCGTCCGATTGGGCGGATAAAATATTCTCTAATTTAATTCAACCAACAGGTACTATGTTGTAAAAAATAGGTCCGTTTCCGTTCGTTTTCCGAAAAACCTACAGGTTAAACTTTGGAAAGGTACGTTAAATTATGTACATAAAATTTTTCCAAAAAAATTGTTCCATAAAATTGTATTTTGACACAGAGTAGTACATTTCTTTGTATTTCAATTCATTTTGCAAATTATTTGGGAATTCGGCGCACTTTCGTTTGGAAATTCGGCCGAGCGAAAACGATGACATTGGCAAGGGAGCATTTGCAAAGATATTTATTCCAACGCAAGGAAAAAAACGGCAGCGCCCTCCCTACTTCCCATTCTGAATTTGGAAAATGAGAATCAAAATACAGGAACAAAATATCCATGCTCCGTACTTTCACTCCCTCCTCAATTCACAAAACCTTAAACGTTCTGCAACATTTATGAAACAGGAAAGGGATTATTTTGCAACGTCAAAAAAATCAACAAACAAATCTCACTTCCCCACATGGAAACACTGTTTTTTTGCGTAGTGGTATTTCTGTTCCTACTGGCCGTCTTCGACCTGTCGGTGGGCGTCAGCAACGATGCCGTCAACTTCATGAACTCCGCCATCGGCTCGCGGGCGGCTTCCTTCAGGCAGGTGCTTGTCGTTGCCTCGGCCGGCGTCTTCATCGGCGCGGCCATGACGGGCGGCATGATGGACATTGCCCGCCACGGCATTTTCCGGCCGGAACACTTCTCGTTCTACGAACTGACCTGCATCTTCATGGCCGTGATGGTCACGGACATCATCCTGCTGGACATCTTCAACTCGCTGGGCATGCCAACCTCGACCACGGTGTCAATGGTGTTCGAGCTGCTGGGCGCGGCCTTCGTGGTGGCCCTGATCAAGATGACGGACGGCGGGGCCGACCTCGGGTTCAATGAACTGCTGAACACGGAGAAGGCGCTTTCGGTGATCCTCGGCATCTTCCTCTCGGTGGCCATCGCCTTTTTCTTCGGCACGGTGGTGCAGTTCCTCTCGCGCATGATTTTCTCCTTCAACTACCGGAGCGGACTGAAGTGGAAGATCGGCATCTACGGCGGAGTCTGCGCAACGGCCATCGTCTACTTTCTCCTGATCAAGGGTGCCCGGGATCTCACGTTCATGACGCCCGGCGTGAAGGACTGGATTGGGGGACATACGGGCCTGATTGTCTTTTCCTGCCTGGCCTTCTTCACGGTGCTGATGCAGGGGCTTCACTTCTGCGGGGTGAACGTGCTGAAGGTCATCGTGCTCATGGGCACCTTCGCCCTGGCCATGGCCTTTGCGGGCAACGACCTCGTGAACTTCATCGGCGTTCCGCTGAGCGGCCTCGCAGCCTATCAGGACTACATCGCCAACGGCGGCGGGGCCGATCCGCACCACTTCATGATGGACTCGCTGGGCAGACCGGCCGATACCCCCGTCTGCATCCTGATAGGCGCGGGGGCCGTGATGGTGTTCTCGCTCGCCACGTCGAAAAAGGCCAGAAACGTCACCAAGACCGAGATTGGCCTGAGCAGCCAGCAAGGCGGCGACGAAATGTTCGGGACCTCGCGGATAGCGCGGCAGCTGGTGCGCTGGAGCCTCTCGCTGACGGCATGGACGCGCCGCGTGGCTCCTCCACGGATGCGCCGGTGGCTGGTAGGCAGGTTTGACACCAACGGGAGCGTCACGGAGCAGGGCGCGGCCTTCGACCTGATCCGCGGATCGGTCAATCTCGTCCTTGCCAGCGCGCTGATAGCTCTGGGCACCTCGCTGAAACTGCCGCTCTCCACAACGTTCGTCACCTTCATGGTGGCGATGGGAACCTCGCTGGCCGACCGCGCATGGGGCCGCGAGAGCGCCGTGTTCCGCATCACGGGAGTGATTGCCGTGATAGGCGGCTGGTTTCTGACCGCCGGAGCGGCCTTCATCGGGGCCGGTGCCGTTGTCACGGCCATGTACTACGGTGGGCTCTGGGCGATCTTCCTGTTCGCCCTGCTGACCGTCTACATCATCCTGCACAGCAACCGCCGGTTCAGAAACAGGCAGAAGGAGGAAAACGGCGACGCGCTCTTCCGGACCATCCTCGACACGCAGGAGAAGGACCGGGCCTGGCCGCTGCTGATGCTCTACATCACCGAACAGCAACAGAAGTTCATTGCCTACGCCGAAGAGCAATACCGGAACATCACGGCGGCGTTCATCACCGAAAACGCCGGCCTGTTGGGAAAGACCGAGGCGGACCTGAGAAAACACAAAACGGTGCTCAAAAACGCCCGCCGCAAGGAGACGGTATGCCTGCGCTGCCTCACCCGCGAGACGGCGATAGAGAAAAGCCCGTGGTTCTATATGAGCAACAACTGCTGCATGGGCATCCTGTACAGCCTGCGGCGCATCAACGAGGTGTGCAAGGAACACGTGGAGAACAACTTCCTGCCGCTGCCGCCCCGCTACGGCGAAAAGTACGAACGCATACGCACGCAGATCGGCACCCTCCTGAACGACACCGCAAGGCTGCTACAGAACGGCGATCCTGAAACCACCGGTATGCTGCGCCGGCACTGCGACAAACTGAAGGCAGATCTTTCCGAAACCTATCACCACGTACACGACCAGCTACGCGACGGCGACCTCGCCGATGTCTCCGTGCTCTACGTCTACGTACACATGCTCCAGGAGACGCGCGAGCTGGTGTCTGCCATCCGGAAATACCTGCGCGCCTTTGCCAAACTGCGCGACTCCGACATCCGCACCAGACAAAACCACAAGCCGGAACCTGTAAAACATGAAACTACTGTCACGACATGAAAAAGACTTTTCACTTGGCCGCGGTTCTTCTCCCGCTGACGGTTACAGACGCCGCCGCCCAATCCCCGACCACGGACGGGCCGGAAATCCACGGAACCGTCAGGGCGAAGTACGAATACCAGCCCGGAATGAACAAAGGCCGCTTCGAGGTGCGCAACGCCCGCCTCGGCATTGAAGACCGGATTGTTCCGGCTGTGGGATACAAGGCGGAGATAGACCTCTCCGATGAGGGAAACATCCGGATGCTCGACGCTTACGTGCTGGTACGGCCCCAAAAGGCCCTGAAACTCACACTCGGCCAGATGCGCGTGCCTTTCACCATCGACGCCCATCGCTCGCCACACCTCCAGTATTTCGCCAACCGCTCTTTCATCGCCAAGCAGACAGGCGATGTCAGGGACGCGGGAGCCGCCGCCTCGTGGACCCTCGACGGGCCGGTACCCGTCACGCTGGAAGGCGGGGTGTTCAACGGTTCGGGACTGACCAACCAGAAGAATTTCTGGACCGGCAACTACAATTTCTCCTTCAAGGCGCAGACCCTGATAGCACGGCGGTGGGGCCTCGCGCTCAGCTGCCAGAAGGCCACCGCCGGAGAGACGGACGTGATGATGTACGACGCCGGCGCCTACTGGCACAACTCCCGATGGCACATCGAGGGGGAATATCTCCGCAAACATTACAACCCGCGGCGCCTTCGCTCCGGTCAACGCTCTCAATGCCTTCGCCGCCTATCGCATCCCCCTGCGGAAAGGCCTGACCGCCCTCTCGCTGCTGGGACGGTACGACTACATGTCCGACCACTGCAAGGGGACAAAGGACGAAGAGGGCCGGCTGACGGCCGATGACCCGGAACGCCACCGGCTGACCGGCGGACTGACGCTCAGCCTCGGGAAAAAGAACCTACAGGCTGACATCCGGCTGAACTACGAGCAATACGTCTATGCCGCAGGCCGCACCCCGGCCGTCTCGGAACAGAGCAAGGCGGTGCTGGAATTCGTGGCCCATTTCTGACTCCGAACCGCAGGCGGAAAAACCGATATGCCCGCCACGGGACAAAGTTGTTGGCCGAAAAACAGGAAGTTCTGCTTTTTTCGTCTAAATTTGCAACCACATATATTTCAAGAAGAATTTTTATAATATGGATTGGAAACAGCTCATCTCGGACAAACGCTTCGGCAAGGAAGACTCCCACAAGCTCAGTTCCGAACGGCGCACGGAGTTCCAGCGCGATTACGACCGCCTTATCTTCTCCGCCCCCTTCCGCCGGATGCAGAACAAGACGCAGGTGTTCCCCCTCCCGGGCAGCATCTTCGTGCACAACCGACTGACGCACAGTCTGGAGGTTTCCAGCGTAGGGCGGTCGCTCGGCACGGACGTGGCCCGCGAACTGATCCGCCGCCGTCCCGAGCTGGCCGGAACGGAACTGCCCTCCATCGGCGCCATCGTCTCCGCCGCCTGTCTGGCCCACGACATGGGGAACCCTCCTTTCGGACACAGCGGCGAAAGGGCCATACGCAGTTTCTTCGCCGAGGGCAAGGGAGCCACCCTGCGCGACCACCGCGCCGCGGACGGAGAGAAACTCACCGACGACGAATGGACCGACCTGACACGCTTTGACGGAAACGCCAACACCTTCCGCCTGCTCACCCACCAGTTCAACGGCCGCCGGCGCGGCGGCTTTGTCATGACCTATTCCACCCTGGCCGCCGTCGTGAAATATCCCTACTCCTCCGCCTGGGCGGGCGAGAAAGCCAAATTCGGCTTTTTCCGGAGCGAGAAGGATGACTTCCTGCGCATTGCCCGCGAACTGGGCATCCCCTACACCGAGGAGAACGGCCGCGTCCGCGCCCGGCGCCATCCGCTGGTCTATCTCGTAGAAGCTGCCGATGACATCTGCTACGAGATCATGGACATCGAGGACGCCTTCAAACTGCGCCTGCTCTCGGGCGAGGAGACGATGGAGCTGTTTCTCGGATTCTTTGACGAAGAGAACCGCCACGACCTGAAACAGGCCTATCCCGAAGGCACCGACATGAGCGACAAGGTATCTTATTTCCGCTCTTGCGTGATCAATGCGCTGGAACAGGCCTGTGTGCGCATCTTCACCGACAACGAGGCAGCCCTCCTTGACGGCAGTTTCAGCGGTTCGTTGGTGAGCCACCTGCCCGAACCGCTGCGCACGGCCTACCGGCGCTGCGAGGAAACGGCCCGCCGGCGCATTTATTCCTGCAAGGAGGTGACGGACATCGACCTGGCAGGTTTCCACATCATCTATACACTGCTCGACCTCATGACCGAGGCCGTGCTGTCGCCCGGGAAAGCATACAGCCGCCTGCTGCTGGGGCAGGTGTCGGGACAGTACCAGTTGCACGCGCCACGGCTGGCGGACCGCTTCATGGCCGTGCTCGACTATGTATCGGGCATGACCGACGTGTACGCACTCGACCTGTACCGGAAAATCAACGGCCACTCCCTGCCCAGCATCTGATCCCCCGCGGCCGCGCCATGAAAAAGGAGAACTCCTACAGCCACATTCTGAAATACACCGGCCTGCTGGGCGGCGTACAAGTCCTGCACATCCTCATCTCCGTGATCCGCAACAAGGTGACGGCCCTGTTCATCGGTTCGGCCGGCATGGGATGGAGCGACCTCTTCGCCCGCACCATCGAACTGATGGCCAGTGCCACGAACTTCGGCATCGGATTCAGCGCCATCCGCCGTCTCTCCGTGCTGTACGAGACAGGAGACACGACCCGCACGGGCCGCTACGTGCGGCTGGTGCGCAGTTGGGTTTTGCTGACAGGCCTCTTCGGCATGGGCGTCACACTGCTGCTCTCGCCCCTGCTCAGCCTTTTCGCCACCGGCGGCATTGACCGCACCTTCCAGTTCGCCCTGCTCTCGCCCGCCATCCTGCTGGCCACGCTGCTGGGCGGCGAGATTGCCGTGCTCAAGGGTACGCACCGCCTCAAACCGCTGGCCGCCGCCTCGGCCCTGAGCGCGCTGGCGGCCCTGCTCCTCACCGCCCCCATCTATTTCCGCCTCGGCGCGGACGGCATCCTGCCCGTCCTGCTCGCCACAGGCACAGCGGTGTTCCTGATCCATCTGCATGCGGCCACCCGCCTCTTCCCCTACCGGGTGCAGCTGCACCCGTGGCGCTACCTGCGCCGCGGCAGCCACCTGCTGCGCCTCGGAACGGCTTACATCGCCGCAGGCATTGCCGGCTCGGGAGCCGAGATGCTCATCCGCACGGTACTCATGAAAAGCAACGAGAGCCAGGCCGGCCTCTATGCCGCCGGCCTCACGCTGACGGTGAGCTACGCCCGCTTCGTCTTCGTGGCGATGGACGCCGACTATTTTCCGCGCCTCTCCACTCTCATGAACGACAAGAAAGAACTCTCCGTAGCCGTCAACCGCCAGATCGACACACTCGTGCTGCTCATGACACCCGTCCTGCTGCTACTCGCTCTGAGCCTGCCGCTGACCGTGCGCATTCTCTACACGGAAGAATTCACGGCCGTCATCCCGATGGTGCTCTGCGCCCTCCCCTACATGTTCTTCAAGGCGGTCTATTCCCCGCTGTCCTATCTGGCCCTTTCGGGTGGAGATTCCCGTCTGTATCTGGCCATGGAGCTGGCCTACAACGCGGTGCTCGCCGCGGCCGTCATCACAGGCTTCCGCACCGCCGGTCTGGCAGGAGCCGGCATCGGCCTCTCGCTGGCCAACCTGTCGGATCTGCTGCTGATCCTCACCTTCTATCCCCGTCGCTACGCCGTGCGGCTGCAAGGACTCACCGTGCGGCGCACCCTGCACCAGTTTCTGCTGCTGACGGCAGGCCTCACCTGCATTTCCCGTCCGGAAGCCGGATGGCACTGGGGCGGAGGCATCGGCCTCACACTCCTCTCCGCCACCCTTTCGTGGCAGCTGCTGAAAAGCGAGACCGGCCTGAACGGCCGCCTGCGGAATCTGTGGAAAAAAGTGTCGGGGAAACCGGCTGGGACAAAGGGCGAAACGGATGTCAATTAATTTTTTCTGTCACAATCCTCATTCCGATTATTTGCGGATCGTCTATCGTTCCAAGACTACCTTCTATAGTAAACGGTATCACACTTGCAGAATTATACATATATTTAGTCTTGCTTGAATAATACTTGAATGAAACAGACTCTGATGCACTATTGCCATAAACAATGGCAAGCCATATGTAGTTTCCTGAAGGTCCTTCTATCCGGTCTGCTATTCCTCGACACTCCGCATCGCAAAATATCGCCAAGCGGTCTGATGCCAGTTCATTCCCTCTAAGTGAATCAGGAAGAGCCACAGAAACTATCATTGTGTTTTCAAAAGAGCTGAAATTACTTACCTTCCAACTTGGAAAATCAAAAGTAGGATAATCGGGCAGTTCCGGTTCAACAACAGGAGGGTTGGGAGATATAGGATCCTCGTCTCCACTTTTGCTACAGGATGCCCCCAAGAGGGAGCATCCTATTAGCATAAACATAGTAATATAAGATATTCTTTTCATGTCTGTTATCATTTAATGAATTTTGTTACACAAGTATTTCCATTCTTCTCAGAATAAACGATATAAGTACCAGGAGGAACATTGCCCAGTCTTCTTGTATTCATCTTTATGCCGTTGATGCTATAGATTGCCTTAACCATGCCAATACCACCATCACTATTCCGATCATCGGTTACGAAAGTAATTGCTGTTGGCGCATCGCCTGTTCCAAGAACGTTGTTACTCTGATAACCAACCATATTGCTTGCAGTAGCAATAATCTCACCATTACGGACGAGAACAAATGCGACTTCAGCTTCATCATCTCCTTGGATAGTAAGGAAAGCCTTCTTATTTCTTTCCAAACGGCTCGCACCACGTACCTCGCCATTGATGTACGCCACAAGACTATCGCCGTCTTCTATTGTGATGCCTGCGACTTCGCCCACAATATTCATGTTGTCGGCATAGCGATAAAATTTAACAGGAGCAAGAGCGGCTTTTACTGAAGCACTATACATCTCCATTGGATAAGTGAAGGTTGTCTGAGATGCGTTGGCTGCACGCTTCAACATGTAGCCATATCCGACAGTCAATGTAGTGAGATCTCCTTCCCATCCGTTGGTCGTTGAATAAATCGCAAAAGCCTCCTGCGACTTGATGACATCACCGTTCTCAGCCCTATAACCTTTGAGCGCATCGCTGACACTCATGTTTGTCAATGGCAGATAGCTGATGTAATTCCAACCGGAGCCTAAGGTTATGGTGGTTTCGGAAGGATGGACAGCCTCACCTATCAGACTTAATGTCTGCATCTTTGAAGAACGCACCTTATACATTTGAATATTGTTCATTGCACCCTGTTTTGACAAGGTCCCTATCCACTGTTTCTGATTGACGGAATACATATCCACGTACTTGTTGTCCTTGATTGCATCGTCAGAAGTCCATGTGCCGGAAGCCATTGCTGTATTGACAGAAACAAGTGCATCACTCTTCATATTAAACGATATCCAGTTCCACCCAGTGTTCAGCGATACTCCAGCCTTACTTTGAAGAATGTTGTAAATAAATGTTACTACATCGCTGGCTTCTCCATCAACATTCTCCGCCATCGCCTTCAGCGTCACATCAGAGTCAATAACTATTGGATCGGTATATTGCTTACGAGACCCATTTTCGTCACAAGGACAAGTTCCATCTGTAGTGTACCATATCCTCATATCTTTATTATCCGCAGTCAGTTTCACTGTCGTACCGCGATAAACAGAAGAGCCGGATACAAGCGAAGCCTTAGGCTCATTAACAACAGATTCCTCGAAATCACCTACGTTTGCAATCACCGTAGCGGTAGTCTTTACACCATCCATGCTGAACGTAATACCTGTGGTTCCTGGCAGTTCACCATTGATTCCGAACTGAGCCATACCATTCTCGTCAATGACCACTGCCTTCTGTACGAGTGATGCAAGCATCTCTGACGAACTCTCAGCATGCATAGTCTTACCGGCAGCGGCATCCGCAGGCTGAACGTAAAGTGTAATAACCTTGTTACCTTGGTATGGAACCTTTACGAGACTGTCAGTGACAATACTCCTCACCTCTTTCTCTATGTCAAAGCTTTGGGTGTAGGTTTCCGCCATTTGGACGCCGGCATAGCTCTTCACACGGTTAGCGACAACAAGTGTTACTTCCTTGCCTGCTGAGAATGCCGTGTTAGGAACGAAGCGTACACACGAAGCATATTTCACATTCTCATCACGATAAGCCACTTCTTCATCCACGAGCACAACCTTACCATCTACATACTTGCCGTTCTGACTTACCTTGATGTTATCTGCCGTCAGGTAAGCCGGCATCATGTATTTGTCGAAGGTGAGCTCAACACCATCCTCATAGGCGTGAGCCTCTTTGACCTCCGGCTGACGGTTCTGTACGATACCGATATTCACGTCAAGCTGTGGAGGAGGAACAGGCAGCCACTCAGAGAAAGTTGTCTCATAACCTTCCTTCTCATACTTCACTTGCCAAAGGCCTTCAGGAACGAACCACTGGTAGAATCCATCCTTGTCGGTATGAAGAGGGTTTTCCTGACCATACTCTTCTGCATCCCACTTCAAAATGTTGTCATGCAGATCGCCATACATATCCTCTTCCTGTATCTTTTGATAGCAAGTTGTCGTAACTCCCTCGACACGATTGTTGAAGATACCTTCGTAAACGTAACCTGAAGGATCAAGATTACCCTTGAACTTTGGTTCTCTAGGTTTACATTTGCAACTTCCCTTGCATGTACATTTTTCTCCGTTTTTACACTTGCACTTTTTACAACATCTTTTACATATACATGTTCCTTTGGGACATTTACAACCATTGCCATTTATATCGCATTCACAGAAACACTTTAGTTTCATTAAACGAACATAGTAATTACCTCTTTTTTCTACATACTTTGAATAAACCTTGAAATTCTTAACAATTTCCGAGTATCCATTTAATACACCAGAAAACAACCACTCTGCAAACAAAGCATATGGATGAGGTGTAAAAATGGAACCTATATCGATAACAAGAGCTATTTCTTCTGCTCCAATACAAGAATTGATTAAAGTAGAAACACGTTCGCCATCTTTTATACAATCGTCATATATTTTTTCTAATTCTTCTTTGCTTCCATTACATGGGCGTTTCGCGTCAATAGCATTAATTAGCTCTCCCCATTCTTGTATCTCCGTTGATGCTTCATCTATATCTATATAAAGACAATAAGCTTCAACTAACACACCAAAAGGACCAGCCAACTTGCCAACTGAACTAACAGCCTTGCTCAATTTAGCACCTCTGGATATTGTCGCAGGGAGTTTATATAATTTTTTAGTAATGGTATTATACCATTTTTTAAAACCATCTAACTTTTTTGCTTGTCGAGCAATGCTTTTGTTAAGTGATTGAAGGAATTTGTTGTCACTTTTTATACTTGCGGTCAGGTCTTTTATTCTAGCTTTATTTTCTTTTATTCTTTGAGCATCTTCTACTGGATCTGCAATCAAGTTTTCGAATTGTAGTCGTTTGATTTCATTATTTGAATTATTTACACGAGCCGTAACATCATCTCTAAGCTTAATATTTTCATCATAAACTTCCTGAGTGATTCTTTTCTTTTCATTATATCTTGCCTCAACTGATAACTTTACATCTTTAAGTGCATTTACATAAAAACAACTAACAGCATCTGCCAGATCCTTTAAAGTTTGACCTGTCTCACTTATGGTCTTTTTTATGTCAGAAGAATGACCGTTTCTCAACTCTTTTAGCCTGCCAGCGTAGAATTTTATAAACGCAAAGCAATTAGCCCATAGGTCAGGACGTGATGTTATAACCTTTTTGAGCATTCCTTTAGTTTTGGCGTATTCTATACTTTCGGCATCATGAAGAATAATCTTAAGCATTCTTGATGGATCTATAAATATGCCCCCATCATCGGTATATTTATAATAAATATGTGTAGAGTCAGAACATAACAAATTATCAAACCCATCATTAAGTAACTCAATATCATCGATATTCGCAATTTTCTCTATAACGTAATTGTTTGAAGGATGTGTTGCAAACAGATTAACAATATTATCAACATCATCAAATTTATTAGATGAATAGTTTAAGAATTCTTTATCAAAATAATCGCCAACTATTGAGTCCAACAGATTTTCATCTTCATTGTCGTTTTTAAGAAAATCTTGTAATCTAGCATTTAAATCTTCATTATTAACTTGATAGCACAAAGTTGTATCAATTACTTGTACAAGTAGCTGATCTAAATGATCAGTGTTAACTTCGTCTTGGGATAATAATTCATCCAAACAATTATATAGACTATCATTCTTTACAAATTCTTCTGTGTCAGATAGGCTTTCTTTTATATATTCTAAATCAGTTTTAATATCTATACCTGCTACATCAATATTTTTCCAGTTAGCATTTATATTTTCTCTATCCGGAATACGAGGAATATTATATACCTCGTATTCAACATCAAGGGAAGAAGGTAAATTTGAAGAAGTAAACGTACCAGTTGCAACCCAGTTCTTTGATGATGGACTGTAAGAAGCTGATAATCTTGTTGCTTCATCTTTAGAATTCCACACAATCACTACAACATCATCTATTAATGTTGTGTCATTACGATTAAAATCAACATTAAAGGTAAATTGTGCCGTATGATAGAAATCATAAGATTTTTTGTTAGAAGATTGATTCTGATAATCTATAGTAATACTTTCTGTCGCATGTTTCCATTCATTATAATGTGACATAGTTATAGTCTTTACAACAATATCATTTGTAAAAACTTGACATTCCGTGTGATTTGTTGTAATGCATATATCATCAATGGTAATTTGTGCGTATATGTCGTGTTTTGACAAATTATAAGCATTCTTTAGTTCGAATCTACCAGACCATACCCCATTGGCATTAGTTGTAATAAAACCTATCAACAAATCGTTATCAAAAACTTCCACTAAAGCATTTGCTACAGCGGTACCACTAATAGTCACAAATTCAGTATTTGTTCTATTTATAACTTCTATGCTTGTCTTTTGAACACTGTATGATGCTGACCCTACTGGTATCAGCACATCCTCTCCATCAGCCTTGAATCCGACCAGTGCATTGGGCTGGAAAGAGCCTTCTTCCGTAGGAATGACGCAGAACTTTATCTTGTTCTGTTGTCCTACATTATTAAAAGGTACGGTAAGAGTATTGTCTGCAAAAGTATAATTGTCAACAACTTTTTCATCCACCATAACAGAGCCTTTGACAAAAGAAGCAGAAGACGGGAAATCCACTACAAGAGACATGCTATCTGTTATTGTGATGTTTTCATCTTGCAGTTCTACAACCCCCGTAAACGTCAAGTAGTTTCCCGCTACAACAGAAGATTTGTTGACAGTCAACGAGGACTTCTCTTGATTTATCAGGAATTTCGCAAGATTCAAATACGGAACATTGTCGATTGCTATATTCTTTATCAGACCGCTTTCTACCTTGATATTACTCTTGACATAGTCCACACTTTCTGCGAGACCGGCATCCCTCAAACGCGATATGTTGTAGATGGAATTATAAGAGTCATTCTTGCCCATAGCAACAACGGTATATTCACCATCCTTAAGTCCGCTGAACGATACATTATTGCTTGAGAACTCCATTTTCTGCTGAAGACAGCCGTTCTTATCATAGAGTATGCCTACTACCGCATCGTTTGTCGTAGTCTGATAAGATATTTGCATTCCGCCATACTGTTTGATAGCAAAGACAGCATCGATCTTCTCTGAATCACCAACAGTTTTCTCTATTACAACAGGCTCGAATACATCCTTCTTGCTTGAAACGGTCAACCTCAATTCGTCACCCACTTTAACTCCATCCATCAATACAAACTGAGGATAGCGGTTACTGATTTGAGTAACGTCTTTACCTGTAGTAAGGTTATGCACGGATAATGCCACATTCTGATAGTCGTCATACCAATCCTGAACGTCAGGAACCACACCCTCCAATACGCTTTCCTGATATGTAAGACTGATATTCACTGTCGCACCCACAATAGAATTCAGCATGACATCATCCATCTTAGCCTTACCTTCAGCCACAGCAAACGACTCTATATCAAAAGACTTGTTCACATAGTCATACGCTGCACAGGATATGCTGGCAGGAGCGTTATACACCTCTGCGGTGAACATACCATTTACATCCGTCCTGGCTACTACCGTGCGGCTCTGCTTGCCGCTGGTCTGTTGAGATATAGACACACTGGCATCATAGATTCCTTTCTTTGTGTTGGTATTCCTGACGTAGCCTGTAACGGTTATCAGCTGCAATGGAGACAGCACGCAAGTGACATCATTATTCCCTGCCTTTACCTCGTATGTGGGATCCTGTGGAGCAACATAATACAAGGCTGCATCGTTTGAGAGTTTTATGCGATACTTCAACAAAGTGCCGTCCACATACCCGGAGATCGTATTTCCGGTTGTGAGATATTTCCCGCTTTCATCAAACCATGTAATGTCAGTGTCCTCTGTGAGATTTTCGTCTTTGGCATTGACTACTGACAGGGTTACGGTCTGAGGTTGTTTCAACCGGGCAAATGCCGTTTCCACATCCTGATCAACAATCTCAACATCTTGAATCTCACCCAATACAACAGACTTAGCTGTCTTGACATACACATTGTACTTTGTATTGTGGATAAGATTTACAAACGAATAACAGGTTCTGTCCGTAATGAGCATGCGGCTTACCTGACCACTGGTGATGTTGTCAAGTTCCAAAATCATGTTCTTGTAGCGACCATCCTTGGCATCATCCGGCAACGAAATAGTAAGCGTATTTGTTACGCCGTCCAGTGCGGACAGCACAAATTCTTTCCAATAATTTGCACTCTGGTACAGCTCCAGAGACAAGGCCGGCACGAGTACCTTCAGGGAAGAAGATACATCATTGAAAGTCGTTCCAGATACCGACGGTGGAGTTGTGGCATAGCAGTAAAGAGTTGTCAGATTGCTACAACCACCGAATGCCCGACTACCAATACTCTCAACAGAATATGGCAGGATAAGAGTCCTCAATGCCGAAGCGCCTTCAAAAGCATAATCAGGCACATTGCTATAACCTGTTGTGCGGGAGATGTCAGCTACGATACAATTTGTCATGCTTCGAAGGAATCCGAAGTCACCGGCTTGCATAGCTCCGATGACGGTAATGCTCTTCACCTTATCATAATTGTCATCTGAACCAAGGGTGGAATAGATCGCACTGCTCAACCTTCCCGCTTCAAAGTCATCAATCACCAGTTCGCCAGTAGCAGCATTGAAACTGTTTGCTCCTGGATTGGCAGGATTCTGAGGATCATATACAAACTGTGCCGTGTATTCCTGATTCTCTGTGCCCATGGTTATTTCCATAGGATTCTTTGTAGAGACAATCCTGCCGTTCTGCTTCCAAGACACAAAGCGGTAACCGCTGCTTGGGTAGGCATAGACATTCGTCGTCTTGCCTTCGGAGAGATAGAACGATCTGCTGTTGAAACCACCGCCTGCCGAAGGTGTGGCATAAAGCGTTACCTTGTGCTGATAGCCATCAGCACAAGGATCTCCGGGATTTCCGGGGTCATAGCCCTCATTGCCTACCCAATCGAAATAGGCAACGAGAGCCACATTCTCCCCGGGCATGGTGTATGTGAAATTGCTTTCCGTTGAGACAACCTTGTCTCCCACCATCCATTGTCTGAACTTGTAACCGGCATTGGCCGATGCATGGCAGTAAGTTGTAGCGCCTGCCGACAGCTGCTGCAGGGACGAAGGACTCACCGTTCCGCCTTTTTTCGGCGATGCCTCCACCATAAGTCTATAGTACACATCAGGGTCAGCAGGATTCTGAGGGTCATATCCCTCGCCGCTCTGTGCCCATGCCAGATGTGCAAACAGACATGCGAATATGATGCTTAAATATTTTTTCATTTTACGAGTGTCTTGTTTCCGTTGACGATGTTAATACCCTTCCGGGGAGCAGAAAGCTGCTGGCCCTTCAGATTATAAATAGTTGATTCCTTGCCGGAAGCATCCTTCATGACTGCTCCGATGCCTGTGGGATTATTCGTGATGCTGATTACGAAACGCGTATCATTTACGCCTTGTGCTGCAGAGAACCTGTATGAGTCCTCCGTCAGATCCACGGTGGTGTTTGTCTGCTTGTCAGTAAGCATAACGTGCATGTCTTCATCCGGATTGGCCGGGAGAGCAATGGTGTAATCGCCTGCCTGACCAAAGTATGTGCCAAGAGCAATGGTTCCGTCCGAAAGAGGACGCTCGTCAATAGCGAGCTGCTGGCCGTTCTCAAGTATGTAGATTTGCGGAACAGCGGTGTTGCCGCTCATAAACTTGCTGGCATCGCAGCTGATCTCATAGTCAAGCTTCGCCGCTTCGTTGATAACGATGCGTGTTTTGTCGGTATAGTCTGCACCGGCGAGGGTAAGATTATAGACACGTCTTGAACCGGCCCCCATTGCCCCATAGGCTCTTGCGTATGAAGCGTTGCCGTTTGCCTCAGGATGATGCTGACGACCGTCGGCCTTGAATTTCATACTTGTAGCATCGGCCGGACACTGAACGAAGAACGCCTCATGAGGTCGCAGAACATAGTTGTCATCCAGCAGGGAGCATGCGGTATAACCCTGGCCGTTCCATACGGTTATCACACCATTGTGCTCGATGCTGCGTGTGTCATAGTAACAAGGGTACGGATTACCGATGAGGTTCCAGCTACGGTTGTGGGCGAGGTCGGACGTGTAAGTCGCAAGTGGCTTCGTCACGTCCTGATATGCAAAAATATTGTTCTTGTTGCTGTTGTCGACAGCTTTGAATGTAAACCAATTCTCCGAATCTCTATCTGAATTGGTATAATGCAGAATATAACCTTCTCCCGCTCTTAGAGTCATACCGTCAGTCATGTTCTGCCATGTGTTACCGGTCATCCTGGCACGGTCTTCGCCGGAATATTTACGAATGACCCACAACGCACCTTCAGGAGCAATAATATCCGACACATTCACATCGAACGGGAACGAGATGAAGTTCCAGCGATCCTGGTAAGGCCGGCAATTTACAACAACATTATCGGCTGCCATTTCATTATAAGGTATTATGGTTGTGCCTATACCACTATCAGCATCATAATGACTTAGGCCTGCTAAGATATGGCTTTGGACATAACTTCCAAGAGTCCATTTTTCATTTGCCGATACCGTCAAATGTCCTATACGATATCCGTAGTAACTATATCTTTCAGAAAATAATAAATCAACACTCAGATCAGCCTTTTCCGCAAGTCCCGTGAGTTCGGTCATGGTGAAATCAGAAATGATGCTTATCTTATCCATATTGCCCTCAAGAGCTACTATCTCATTGAATTTATACCAGTAGTCATGCAGAATATATGCACTTACGCTGAATGCCGGTACATGCAGGGTGGTAGCAGACGCATCGGTATTACTGAAGGCTGTAGTGTTGAATGGTGACACCACATAGCAGTAAACATCTTCAAGATTTGGGCATTCATAGAACGCACCGTCTCCAAGTTCCTGCAAAGTCGTTGGCAAGGTGACACTCGAAAGACTGCTGCAACCAGAGAACGCATACCCCCCTATGCTCGCGGCATTGGGAAGAGAGATTTCTCTCAA
>VSQE01000025.1:0-15195 GCA_009775705.1 Prevotellamassilia sp. | reverse complement strand
ACACTCGAAAGACTGCTGCAACCAGAGAACGCATACCCCCCTATGCTCGCGGCATTGGGAAGAGAGATTTCTCTCAAACAATAACATCTATTAAAAGCGCCCGGTTGCACATCTACAACTGTTGACGGCAGGAGGATGGTTCTCAACCTCTTTAATTCCTGACATCCCTTGATGGACTTAATGTCAGTCTGCGTAAGATCGATCTTTGATACATTCTTCAGACGGGAGAAATAAGCCATATCCGTGTCATTGAGTTTGCCTATAACGGTCAGTTCCGCCACATCCAGCCATTGCTTCACCTGACTGACAAACACTTGTGCAAAGGTTCCCGGAGAATTGACAGTTACCGTAACCGAAATAGGCTCCCATCCTTCGTAATATATAATCCTGCTACTCCAGCTCTTCACATATTCCGAATAAACAGACTGTGGCACCCAGATTGCTGTTCCGGCAAAAATATGATTCCCGTTCCCATTCCCAGTCCATAGCGTTGGAGGTGTGGTAGACTTGAGATGCAAGTCGAAAATCTGAGACGGTACAAAACATATGATCTTTATAGTGGAAGGCAGAGTCAGTGATGTTACATTCGTCGCTTCATCAAAATTAATAACACGAGACTTATTGTAGTTCCCATAACCACACCACGTTACTGCATGTTTCGAACCGCTGAAGAAGATAGAATCCGGAACCTCCAATGAAGTAGCATCAGTTTTAGCACCATAGAAATAAATGGTGGAACCTGAGCGACGGAAGCCCAAAACAGTTCCATCGGTTAGAGTGCCTACATAATCTGCTCCTTCAATACCTGAAGTGGAATTAGATGCAACTACCAGCGTTTTGGCTTTTGCCGGCATTGCACAGATACTCAGTATAACAAGTATCCATGCCGATAATAAGGAATTTCTCATACGTTACTTATTAAAAATTAATGTTTCTATTCATTCTCTGGAATAGACAAAAAAAGCGTGGGAAACGTTCTGTTGTCCGTTCCACACACTGAGGCTCTTCCACTGCCTATCAAAGTTGAACAGACAACGTCAGAGCCCACGCCGATATGAACTATCGCCACCGTTAGGAGACCTATATAAACAATATCCTTGTGCCCGAAAGGGCGCAATCCGTGCTTACAAGGTCTCCACGGGCTGGATATATCACACCCGGGGACATCTACCGTTGCTACGTCCAAGACTTTGATACTGATTGTTTGGAAGATTTCAGTGTGTCTCAAACACAGCGCTGAGTAAACGCCTTTTATGTCCGGACTATGCTCCCACCCATTACCCTCTTCATACAGATACGCCTTGCGGCATCACTGCACTCGGCGCGGCGTGGAATCGGCCTCATCCGTTGTCCATGAAGGACGCTCGTCCGCCTGCGACAAATCGGATTGAAGGCTGTATAGTCCGGTTGCAAAGATACGAAGTTTTTTCACATATATACAAAAAACTGCACAATATTGCAAAGTTTTCAAAATTTCCAACCGGACTTTTTGAAAAGACGATAGAGATTTCCAATAGGTACTGAATATAATCGGGCTGGCCTGCCGATTCACGTTAAGCGTTGATAAGCAGAAAGGGCTTCGGAGAGCAAATGTAAACGGACGTTAAATGACATTTGCATTTCGTCCGAAAATGTCGTATATTTGCCTTAGCAGAGGAGAAGATACAGAAAAAAGCCGCCAAATGGCGGCTTTTTTCATCGCTAAACGTGAAAAAAAGGTCCGATGTTTTTTAAAAAAGGTCGGAACTTTTTCAGAAAAGGTCCGTTCTTGTGAAAAAAAGGTCCGTTCCCGTTCGATTTCCTTTTAACCCCGCTGTTAAACTTTCAGGACATACGTTAAAGTATGTACACAAAAATTTCTTCAAAAAAACTGTGCCGACAATAAGTCCGGAACGGAACAGAAGCACAATTACTCCGGCATACCCGCCTGTCGGGGAGGGTATGCCCATGCCGGGCATACGGAAACAGGTCCGGCACCCGCCGAACGGGTACCGGACCTGCTGTTGCATGACTGCCTGGGGCAGAGATACATTTATTTATTCCTTGTCCGTGCCTTGGCTGATGACAACGCGGTTCTTGTCGTTATCGGAGAAAGGCTGCTCGGTGTCGCCCTTGATCTTTCCGCTGAAACGCGAAGCGTCAATGCCGTACTTGTCGGTAAGGATCTTCACGACAGCCTCCATACGCTCTTTCGAGAGACGATAGTTGATCTGGGCGTTACCGGTACCTTTGTCGGCATATCCGGTCACCTCGACGGTAGCCTTCGGATGGGCTTTGAGCCATTCGGCAAGCCGGGCCACCTTCGGAAGCTCGTTCTGCGGAACGGCGGAAACATTGATGGGGAAGAACACTTCCGTACGGATTGTGGCGGGCGCGGGTTTCACCACCGGCTTCTCCTCCACAACCACTTCTTCCCTGACGGCGGGACCCGTAGCCACGGCTCCGTCCGTATTGGCATTGCCGGCAGCCTCGTCAAAGCCGGTGACCGAGTTGACCTCTACGGTGCGGCGCTTGCGGTGGCCGAACTTGAAGGTGAGGCCGGCCATGGCCGTAGCCTGCCAGTCACCATGTCCGTTCTGCTTTTGGTTGAAGCGGTCGTGCAGGTTGTTGGCTGCCAATTCGAGATTGACGCCGACATGGTTGCCCAGATTCACCTCGAACAACATGCCTACGCGGAAGTTATGCACCAGGCGGTCGTCGTCCCAGGCCATCGGCTCGGCCGTATAGCCATTGCGGCGCAACCTGGCAAAGTCATCGCTGTCCCAGGCATAGCTCAGACCGACACCGCCGACGAGGATGGCGTTGAAGACATGGGTGCGTTTGGGGCAGATCATGTTGCTCAAGTTCAACATCAGGTCGAGGTCCGACGTCACATACTTGTACTCATACGTCTGGTCCAGTGCCCGCAGGCCTCCCTTGTTCTGGAATCCGCTCACATGAAGACGGGCACCTACCGCAGGCGAGAAGAAACGGCCCAGCGAAACGGCCTCGATGGGAGTAATCAACTTGGTGGCGTCATAGCTCGTGAACGTAGCCTGCCCGCCGCCTTGAACACTGATGAAATTGTAGGGGTAAGGCTCGTAGTCCTTCAGTTCCTGCTGTGCGGAAACCGTCTGTGCGATACCAGTCAAAAGCACGGCCGCCAATAAGATTTTCAGTTTGTTCATATTCCTTGAAATTGTTAATATTAGATGTTTCTGAACAGAGCGTCTCCCTTTGAACGGAAGATCGTTCGCCGCAAAGGCCGCAAAGATAGCAAAAAATATTTAAACAATTGAAATTTGCACGATTTCAGTTCTGATCGTAGGCATGGCGGGGATAATCCGTAGTGTAATGCAGCCCGCGGCTCTCCTTCCGCTCCAGCGCCTGACGGGTGATAAGATAACCCACGTTGATCATGTTACGCAGTTCGCAGATGTCGGGCGTGGGCTTCACACGCCTGAACAGCTCCTCGGTCTCCTCGTAGAGCAGATCCAGACGTGTCCAGGCACGCTTCAGGCGCAGATCGCTGCGCACGATGCCGACATAGCTGGACATGATCTGCCCTACCTCGCGGATGTCCTGCTGGATGAGCACTTTCTCCTCATTGGAAAGGGTGCCCTCGTCGTTCCATTCGGGCACACGTTCGTTAAAGGCATACTCGTCCATGTGGGCCAGACTGTGTAGCGCCGCCGCCTCGGCATAGACCACGGCCTCGATGAGCGAGTTGCTGGCCAGACGGTTGCCGCCGTGCAGCCCCGTACAGGAACACTCGCCCACGGCATAGAGCCGGCGGATGCTGGAACAGGCGTGGACATCCACCTTGATGCCGCCGCAAAGATAATGGGCACACGGCGCTACAGGGATATACTCGCGTGTGATGTCAATGCCCATACTGAGACATTTGGCATAAATGTTCGGAAAATGGCGACGCGTCTCCTCGGGGTCCTTATGCGTCACGTCCAGGCAGACATGGTCCAGTCCGTGAATCTTCATCTCCTTGTCGATGGCGCGGGCCACGATGTCGCGCGGGGCCAGCGAGAGCCGGCGGTCATACTTCTGCATAAACTCCGCCCCGCCCGGCAAGCGCAGAATGCCGCCGTAACCGCGCATGGCCTCGGTGATGAGATAGGCGGGATGGGTCTCGCCGTGATGAAACAGGGCCGTGGGGTGGAACTGCACGAACTCCATGTCGCGCACGGTGGCTTTGGCACGGTAGGCCATGGCGATGCCGTCGCCCGTGGCGATGTCGGGATTGGTGGTAGAGGCATAGACCGCCCCGCAGCCGCCTGTAGCCAGCACGGTGACCCGCGAGAGGAAAGTATCGATCTTGCGGGTGTCGGGATCCAGAATATAGGCGCCGTAGCATTCGATATCGGGAGTGCGACGCGTCACCTCCACTCCCAGATGGTGCTGCGTGATGATCTCGACGGCGAAATGGTTCTCAAGCACGGTGATGGCGGGACAGTTGCGGACGGCCTCGATCAGGCCGCGCTGTATCTCGAAGCCCGTATCGTCGGCATGGTGCAGGATGCGGAATTCGGAATGTCCGCCCTCGCGGTGAAGATCGAAGTCACCGTCCCCACGACGGTCGAACTCCACCCCCCAGGCCAGCAGGCGGGCAATGCCGGTGGGAGCGCCTTTCACCACCTGCTCCACGGCACGGGGGTCGCTGATATAGTCGCCCGCGATCATCGTGTCGCGGATATGCTTGCTGAAATCATCCACCTCAAGATTGGTCACCGAGGCCACACCACCCTGCGCTTTCGCGGTATTGGCTTCGTCAATCGTAGTTTTGCAGACGAGGGCCACCTTGCCTTTACCCGAGGCGGCCACCTGGAGGGCGTAACTCATTCCGGCCACACCGGAACCGATTACAAGAAAATCGAATTTGCGTATCATGATCGTTGTTTTTCGGGACACGGCACCCGCAGGAATCCGCATCACGCCTGCAAAACTACAAAAATAGAATGAGTGCGGAGAAGAAACGGCAGAATAAAAAAGATACCTGCACGGAAACGGAGCACCTTCCGCAGGTTCCCCGCAACCTCTCATTTTCAGGCATTCCAACAAATAAAGGCCATGATACCTTGCCATTTAGAAAAAATCAGTATATTTGCACGTTCAAAACTGCATCAAACATAAATAAATATAAAACAAAAAAACTAAAATGCAAAACAAAGGATTTGTCAGAGTAATCGCTGTACTGCTTGCCTTGATTTGCCTTTTCTATCTCTCCTTCTCCGTGGTGACCAGTCACTACGCAGGCGAGGCTGAAAAGATTACGGCAAAAAGCGGAGAAGCCGCAGGCAAGGCTTACCTCGATTCGATGCAAAACGAGAAAGTCTACCTCAACTGGAAGACGCTCAAAGAGTGTGAAGAACTGCAAATCGGGCTGGGCCTCGACCTGAAAGGCGGCATGAACGTCATTCTGGAAGTCTCCGTGCCCGATGTCGTGAAAAATCTGGCCGGAGAAAGCGCTTCCGATCCCAAGCTGCAAAAAGCCATCGCCGAAGCACAGGCCGACACGAAAGCCGGCAAAGGGGATTTCATCGAGATCTTCGTCTCCAAATATCAGGAACAGAACGGCAAAAACCAGCTGGGCGGCATCTTCGCCACAAAACTGAAAGAAAAGAATATCACCTATAACTCCACGGACGAGCAGGTGGCCAAAGCCCTCAACGAAGAGGTGGAAGCCGCCGTTTCCAACTCCAACGAGGTGGTACGCTCGCGTATTGACCGCTTCGGCGTGGCCCAGCCCAACATCCAGATCCTGCGCGGAAAAGGACAGACCGGACAGATCATGGTGGAAATGCCGGGTATCAAGGAACCCGAACGTGTGCGTAAACTGCTTCAGGGCAGCGCCAACCTGGAATTCTGGGAGACGTACAACGTAAAGGAAATCCAGCACCTGCTCACGGCACTTGACAACCGTCTGGCCCACGCAGGAAAAAGTGACAAGGCCATGGCCGACACCCTCGCCGCCGATACCGCCGCCACCCGGAACACAGCTGCCGCCGACAGCGCCGCAGCTCCCGCCGCCGACGCAGCCCACCCGCTGCTCAGCGTACTGCTGCAAGGCCAGTTCATCAGTCCCGACAACTGCGTGGCCGGTATCGTACGCGCCGCCGACACGGCTACCGTAAACAAGCTCATCAACTCGGCCACCGCCCGCGAGATTCTTCCCGCCGACCTGCGCTTTGCCTGGGGAGTAAAACCCACGGACATGGTGAAAGGCAACTTCTATGAACTCTACGTGCTCAAATCAACAGGCGGCGCTCCCGCACTGGCCGGCGACGTCATTGCCGACGCCAAAGACGACTTCGACCAGTATCACCGCCCCATCGTCTCCATGACGATGACCACCCAGGGCGGCCGCGACTGGGCGCAGATCACCCGCAAGAACCTGAAACGCTGTGTAGCCATCGTTCTGGATGACTTCGTCTACAGCGCCCCCGTCATCCAGAGCGAAATCAACGGAGGCATCTCGCAGATCTCCGGCCGTTTCACTACGGACGACACCCGCGACCTTGCCAACGTGCTGAAAAGCGGTAAGATGCCTGCCCCCGCCAAGATCGTGCAGGAAGAAACCGTAGGTCCGTCTCTCGGAGCCGCCTCCATCAACGCCGGCTTCACCTCGTGCGTGGTGGCATTCGTGCTGCTGATGATCTTCATGTGCCTCTTCTACGGCTTTATCCCGGGAATGGTGGCCAACTGCGCACTGATTCTCAACTTCTTCTTCACCTTCGGTGTGCTCATCTCCTTCCAGGCAGCCCTCACCATGAGCGGTATCGCCGGTATGGTGCTCTCGCTCGGTATGGCTGTCGACGCCAACGTACTCATCTATGAACGTACAAAAGAAGAGTTGCGCGCAGGCAAGAACATCAAGACCGCCTTGGCTGACGGTTACGGCAACGCCTTCTCCGCCATCTTCGACTCCAACCTTACCTCCATCATCACGGCCATCATCCTATACAACTTCGGTACCGGCCCCATCCGCGGCTTCGCCCTCACGCTGGGCATCGGTATCTGCGCCTCCTTCTTTACCGCAGTATGGATCACCCGTATGGTGTACGAGCACTTCCTCAACAAGGACAAGTGGCTGAACCTTACCTTCACCACCGGCCTCTCCCGCAACTTCCTTACCAACACCTCCGTCCGCTTCATGGAGAAAGCGAAGACCTCGTCCATCGTCTTTGCAGCCGCCATCATCGTATGTGTAGGTTCACTCGCCGTGCGCGGCCTCTCCAAAGGCATCGACTTCACCGGCGGACGTAACTACGTCATCGAGTTCGAACAGAAGGACGTTACTCCCGAACAGGTACGGGCCGCCGTGGCAGAGAAAGTGAACGCCAAAGACCCCAATGCCAACGTAAGTGCCATCGCTATCGTGACGACAAGCAACCCCGCCGTCCGTCTCACCACGAACTACCGCATTGACGACGACAGCGAGAACATCGACCAGGAAGTGGAGCAGTTCATCTTCTCCGCCCTGCACGAGAAAGGACTTATCAAGGCCGACTACGCCACGTTCATCGACCGCGACAACCACGAAGGCGGTTCCATCATCTCCGCCCAGAAAGTAGGTCCGTCCGTAGCCGCCGACATGGCCAAGGGAGCCGTCATCAGCGTGATCCTCTCCCTCATCGCCATCTTCCTCTACATCCTCGTGCGCTTCCGCAACATTGCCTTCTCGGTGGGTAGCGTCATCGCACTGGGCATAGACACCCTGCTCATCATCGGCATGTACTCCATCTGCTGGGGCTGGATGCCCTTCTCGCTCGAAGTGGACCAGACCTTCATCGGTGCCGTACTGACCGCCATCGGTTACTCCATCAACGACAAAGTGGTGGTATTCGACCGCATCCGCGAAAATCTGGGCCTCTATCCCACACGCAACACCAAGCGACTCTTCGACGATTCGCTCAACAGCACCCTGTGTCGTACGGTAATGACTTCATTCACCACACTGCTCGTGCTGCTCTGCATCTTCTTCCTCGGTGGCGACAGCATCCGTTCCTTCGCCTTCGCGATGATCCTCGGTGTGGTATTCGGAACCCTCTCTTCCATCTTCCTTGCCGCACCCATCGCCTACCGCACGCTCGGCAAGAAGAGAATCACAGAGAACGCATGACCATAGCATTCCTATCATAAACTTTTTCATCCGGAGACGGTGCAGATTTTGAAAGTCTGCACCGTCTCTCTTTTCCAATAAACGGAAAAACAATACATTTGCAGCAGGAAAACACACATCTTATCATATTTATATGGGTATCTTCATCAAAAAACCTCTCACGCTGTTACAGTCCGAAGCCACCGAAGGCAATGTCCTGCGCCGTGTGCTCGGCCCTGTCGGCCTCATAGCTTTCGGCGTAGGTGTCATCATCGGCGCCGGCCTGTTTTCCATCACAGGCACCGTAGCTGCTGAATATGCCGGTCCCGCCATCACACTGTCGTTTGTCATCGCCGCCATCGGATGTGCGTTCGCCGGCCTTTGCTACGCCGAGTTCGCCTCGATGATTCCCATCTCCGGCAGCGCATACACCTATTCCTACGCTACGATGGGCGAGCTGGTGGCCTGGATCATAGGCTGGGACCTGGTGCTGGAATACACCGTGGCGGCCGTCACCGTCAGCATCTCGTGGGCGCAATATCTGACCGTCTTTCTCGAAGGTCTCGGCATCACGCTGCCGCCTGCGCTGACAGCCTGTCCCTGGGACGGCGGCACGGCGAACCTCCCCGCCGCGGCCATCGTTGTGGTCATGAGCCTGTTCCTGATCAGGGGAACGAAGGGAAGTTCCCTGCTCAACAACATCATCGTCCTGCTCAAGGTGGGCATCATCCTGGTGTTCATCCTTCTGGGCTGGCAATACATCCGCGCCGAGAACTACGTTCCCTACCTGCCGCCCAACACCGGTACGCTGGGCGAGTTCGGCTTTTCGGGTGTGTTGCGCGGCGCCGCCATCGTCTTCTTCGCCTATCTGGGCTTCGACGCCGTGAGCACGGCGGCACAGGAGACGCGCAACCCCAAACGCGACATGCCGGTAGGCATCCTGCTCTCACTGCTCATCTGCACCGTCCTCTACATCACCTTCGCCCACGTCATGACCGGCGTGACAGACTACCGCAGCTTCGCAGGCAGCCAGGGCATCGCCCCGGTAGCCATTGCCATCAACCACATGGGCACCGCGGGAGCGGACGGTGTCATCACCCCCGACTTCCCGTGGCTCAACCGCGCCGTCATCGTGGCCATCCTCTTCGGCT
The DNA here is from genome assembly GCA_009775705.1 of Prevotellamassilia sp. Lineage (GTDB taxonomy): Bacteria > Bacteroidota > Bacteroidia > Bacteroidales > Bacteroidaceae > Alloprevotella. The sequence continues at coordinate 5,952 of VSQE01000025.1, read as the reverse complement.
ACTGCTCCGTCATCCTCGTCCTGCTAATGGCACAAAGCCGCATCTTCATGTCCATGAGCCACGACGGCCTGCTGCCGCCCGTCTTCTCACGCATTCACCGCCGTTTCGGCACACCGGCCCTGAACAACCTGATATTCATGGCCATCATCAGTCTGCTGGCTGCCTTCGTGCCAGCGCGGGTAGCCGGCGAGATGACCAGCATCGGCACCCTGCTGGCCTTCACCCTGGTATGCGCCGGCGTACTGGTAGTGCGCAAAACCATGCCCCACGTCCCGCGCACGTTCCGCACTCCCTGTGTCCCGCTCATCCCCGTACTCGGCATCCTCACGTGCGTCAGTCTGATGCTCTTCCTTCCCGCCGACACATGGATACGCCTGGTGCTCTGGATGCTGGTAGGCCTCGACCTCTATTCGGCCTACGGAATGCGTCACAGCCGTCTGGAACCGGGACTGCAAACGCGGCGCAAGGGAGTCACGGCGCTCAACCTCCTGGCCCTGGCGCTGGCTGCGCTCTGCATCATCACGGGCTTCTGGCACCAGCAAACGGTGGGCTGGAACGAAGACAAAGCCCTGTTCATCCTCAGTCTGACTTTCGGTCTGGCACATATAGCCTGCTACGCCATACGCCTGTGGCACACCAGCACGGCCACCCGGTCCTGACATTTCCCTTTTACAAAAAAACATAACAACAACATGAAAAAGATTTTCTTTCTCAGTCTGCTCCTCCTGACCGTATTCGCGACAGGCTCCGCCCGCTCCCGCATCCGGGTGGCCTGCGTGGGTAACAGCGTCACCTACGGTTACCTGCTCCCGGACCGCGAACAGAACTGCTATCCCGCCCGCCTTCAGGCACTGCTGGGCGACGGATACGAAGTACGCAACTTCGGACACAGCGGAGCCACCCTCCTGCGGCGCGGCCACAATCCCTACGACCGCCTGCCGGAGTTCCAGGAAGCGCTCCGCTACAACGCCGACCTCGTTGTCATCCACTTAGGCCTGAACGATACCGACCCGCGCAACTGGCCCCACCACGGCGATGACTTCATTGCCGACTACCGCGCTCTCATCGACTCCTTCCGCACCGTCAATCCCGCGGTGCGGATATGGATCTGCCGCATGACCCCCATCTTCCACACCCACCCGCGTTTCCGGAGCGGCACACGCGACTGGCACTACGCCATCCAGCAACGCATCGGACAGATAGCCCGCACGGCGGGAACGGAACTCATCGACCTCTACGAACCCCTGCACAGCCGGCCCGACCTCTTCCCCGACGCCCTGCACCCCAATCCCGAGGGTGCCGACGTGCTGGCCCGCACCGTCTATGCCCATCTCACGGGCAACTTCGGCGGTCTTGCCCTGCCTCCCGCCTACAGCGACGGAATGGTGATGCAACGCAACCGCCCCTTCGCCCTCTCCGGCCGCGCCAATGCCGGCGAACGCGTCACGGTAGAGTTCCTCTCGCGCAAGCTCACCACACAGGCCGGTCCCGACGGACGCTGGAGCGTATCCTTCCCCGCCACGCCGGCAGGCGGCCCCTACGAACTGCGCGTCACGGCCCCGAGCAGACAGCTGCACTTCCGCAACGTATGGATGGGTGAGGTATGGATCTGCTCCGGACAGTCGAACATGGAGTTCCCCCTGTGCAGTGCCGTCACCTCGGCCGAGGACCTGCAACGCGCCGACACCCTGAGCCGCCTGCACCTTTTCGACATGCGGTCGCTATGCGCCACCGACGCCGTGGAATGGTCGCCCGCCCAGCTTGACAGCGTCAACCGCCTGCTCTACAAGCGGCCCGCCTCCTGGACCGTCTGCAACGCCGAGAAGGCAGCCCGCTTTTCCGCCATCGCCTTCAGCTTCGGAGCCACACTGGCCGACAGCCTGGGCTGCCATGTCGGACTGATCGCCAACCCCGTGGGCGGCTCCACCACCGAATCGTGGATTGACCGCACCACCCTTGAAAACGAATTTCCCGAGATCCTCTACAACTGGCAAAAGTCGGACTACGGCCAGCCATGGGCCCGCGGCCGCGCTGACCTCAATGTAAAGAAATCCACCAATCCCCTGCAACGCCATCCCTACGAACCGTGCTATCTCTTCGAGAGCGCCGTCCGTCCCATCGAAGGCTATCCCGCCGCAGGAGTACTGTGGTATCAGGGCGAATCGAACGCCCACAACATCGAACTGCACGAACGCCTCTTTCCGCTGCTCGTCTCCTCCTGGCGCACGGCATGGAACGATGCCGCCCTGCCCTTCTATACCGTCCAGCTCTCCAGCATCGGCACCCGCCCGTCCTGGCCCTCGTTCCGCGACAGCCAACGCCGTCTGGCCGAACGGATGGAAGGGGTGGAGATGGTTGTGTCGTCCGATCTGGGCGACTCGCTCGATGTGCATCCGCGCCATAAGCGCGAAGTGGGCCTGCGTCTGGCCCTCTCGGCCCTCTGCCACCACTACGGCCACAAGGCTACCGTCCCCTCCGGCCCCGCCTACCGCACCGCCGAACGCCACGGCAAAACCCTCCTCGTCCGCTTCGACTACGGCAAAGGCCTTCGTCCCGCCGACGGCAAAACAGTCCGCGGCTTCGAAGTGGCCGGCCCCGACGGGCTCTACCACGAGGCCGAAGCAAAAATCGGGAAAGACGGCATCACCCTGAAAAGCCGCCATGTCAAGGAACCCTGTGCCGTGCGCTACGGCTGGCAGGCCTTCACACGGGCCAATCTGGTCAACTCCGCCGGACTGCCCGCCAGCACCTTCCGCGAGGAGAACGTACCCGCCACACCATAACCTCTACCCCATCATGACAAAGAAAATCACACTCAGCGCCTATAGCCTGTTCCTTTCCGCCATCCTGCTGGCCGTCCTCCTCGGAGGGCTGTTCCTGCAAATCCGCTATGACGGGTTCAACGCCGTTTCCTGCCTGCTCCTTGCCATTCTCTGGATCCTGTGCTGCTCCACACTGCTGTTCAGCCCCTTGTCCGTCTCCCTGGAGAGCGACCGCCTGTGCGTGAACTTCGCCCTGCGCTGCCGGGATGCCCACGAAATGGTCAGTGCCATCCGGACACAATTACCATAACCGTCTCGTGCACACCGCGCCTCCATCCTCCATCAGCTCCATCCTCCTCCCCCCCGTTCCGCACGGCAAAGGGAGGAGGATGGAGCTTTTTAGGACCATTTTCCACACCCATCCTTCGGAAAATCAAAAAAAACGTCCGAAAACCCTTTTCGCAAGACAGATAAAGCCCGTTATGGAGCGCAGAACAAGAATATTTTTGTATATTTGCCCAATAGAGAAGGGCCGTCCGCAAGGCGCGGCCCGCTTGTAACCCCGATCTGTGCAACGGAAAAACATCCCCCTGCCGGACCTCTGCCATGACCATCCTACTGAATCCCAAATATGAGGCGCTGCGCGATTATCTGACCCATATCGACGAGCATTTTGAGAAAGAAGGCCACGAAATCTTCCGCGACCGTAACGTGTTGCGCACCCTGCGCGTCAACGGACTTACACTCTGCGTAAAGCACTACGCCCAGCCCTCGCTGAAAAACAGACTGGCCTGCCGCATCTACAAGACCTCGAAAGGCAAAAAGGCCTACATCCGCCCGCTCGAACTGCGGGAACGCGGATTTGAAAGTCCCGAACCCATCGCCTTCGTGAAATACCGGAAAGGCCTGACACACACGTCCACCTATTTCGTCTGCCTGCATTCGGACTACCGCTATGACATGACCCTCGCCTTCACTCTGGACGGCAAGGAGCGCGAAGAAGTGATAGAGAACTTCGCCCGCTATGCCGCCCGCCTGCACGAGGAAGGTTTTCTGCACCGCGACTTCTCATCGGACAACATCCTGTACGACAAGATCAACGGCCGCTACCATTTTGCCCTGATCGACACCAACAGCATGAAGTGCGGACGGCCGGTAAGCCTTGAAAAGGGATGTGCCAACCTGGCCCGCCTGAACGGCGACGATGCCTTCTTCGCCACACTGGCCGATGCCTACTCCCGCGCACGGCAGGCCGACAGCGAACTCTGCCGCCGCTACATCGATGAGGCGCGGGGCAAATAATAAGGACCGCTCCTCCGGTGGCTTTTCTCCGTCTTCTCGGATTCTCTGTCATATTTTTACAAGGCATGTAAAAACTTTTACAAGGCGTGTAAAAATTCCGGAGTCCCTTCACCCGGAAAAAAATCCGCGTCCGACAACGCGGACCGGCAACAGGAGACTTTAGTTGCGCGCCACCCTCATTTGCAAACTCATTCTTTTGTCCTTTCGGGAATTATCCATACCTTTGCACATCCGATAGAACAACATAAACATCTCTCAAAAAAACATCAGAAATATGGCCCAGGAAGATATCTTCAAGAAAATAGTTTCCCATTGCAAGGAATATGGCTTCGTGTTCCCCTCCAGCGACATCTACGACGGACTGGGTGCCGTCTACGACTACGGACAGAACGGCGTGGAACTGAAAAACAACATCAAGCAATACTGGTGGCAGTCGATGGTGTTGCTGCACGAGAACATCGTGGGCATTGACAGCGCCATCTTCATGCACCCCACCATCTGGAAAGCCTCGGGCCACGTGGATGCCTTCAACGATCCCCTCATCGACAACCGCGACTCCAAGAAACGCTACCGCGCCGATGTGCTCATCGAAGACCGCATTGCCGCCTACGAGGAGAAGATAGAAAAGGAAGTGGCCAAAGCCCGCAAACGCTTCGGCGAGTCCTTTGACGAGGCACAATACCGCGCCACGTCACCCCGCGTTCTCGAAACGCAACAGAAGCGCGATGCCCTGCATGCCCGCTACGCCGAGGCCATGAACGCCATGAATCTGGAAGAGCTGGGCAACATCATCCGCGACGAGGAAATCGTCTGCCCCATCTCCGGCACCCGCAACTGGACGGAAGTGCGCCAGTTCAACCTGATGTTCAAGACGGAAGTAGGCTCCACCGCCGAAGGCGCCTCCACCATCTACCTGCGCCCCGAAACGGCACAGGGCATCTTCGTGAACTACCTCAACGTGCAGAAGACGGGCCGAATGAAGGTGCCCTTCGGCATCGCACAGATCGGAAAGGCCTTCCGCAACGAGATCGTCGCCCGCCAGTTCATCTTCCGTATGCGCGAATTCGAGCAGATGGAAATGCAGTTCTTCGTGAAACCGGGCACGGAACTGGAATGGTTCGACCGCTGGAAACAGACCCGTCTGGCCTGGCACCAGGCTTTGGGGTTCGGCGAGGAGAACTACCGCTTCCACGACCACGAGAAGCTGGCCCACTACGCCAACGCCGCCGCCGACATCGAGTTCCGCATGCCCTTCGGGTTCAAGGAGGTGGAAGGCATCCACTCACGCACCAACTTCGACCTCTCGCAGCACGCGAAGTTCTCGGGCCGCAAAATCGAATATTTCGACCCCGAGACCAACGAGAGCTATACCCCCTACGTCATCGAGACGAGCATCGGCGTAGACCGCATGTTCCTCTCCGTCATGTGCCACAGCTATGAGGAGGAACGCCTCGAAAACGGCGAGACACGCACCGTCCTGAAACTGCCTGCCGCCCTGGCGCCGACCAAACTGGCCGTCATGCCGCTGGTACGCAAGGAGGGACTGCCCGAGAAGGCCCGCGAAATCGTGAACGACCTGAAGTTCCACTTCAACTGCAAATACGATGAGAAGGACTCCATCGGCAAGCGCTACCGCCGGCAGGATGCCGTGGGCACCCCCTATTGCATCACTGTGGACCACGAGACCATGAAAGACGACTGCGTGACGCTGCGCGACCGCGACACCATGCAGCAGCAGCGCGTACGCATCAGCGACCTGCGCGCGCTCATCGAAGAAAAGGTGAGCATCACCTCCCTGCTCAAAAAAATCAACTGACCCATTATGACCGGACTCAAACATCTGTTCCCCCTGCTGTTGGCCCTCACCGCCGGCCTGTCTAATCTGACA
>VSQE01000024.1 GCA_009775705.1 Prevotellamassilia sp. | reverse complement strand
AATATGTCAATTTCGTTAATCATCGTCCGATTGGGCGGATAAAATATTCTCTAATTTAATTCAACCAACAGGTTAATATAATAAAAATCTCATTCTAACTGGAGCACCAGGGACAGGAAAAACATATTTGGCTAAAGCCATAGCAGAAGCAATGGATACAGAGTATGGTTTTGTGCAATTCCACCCTTCCTATGACTATACTGATTTTGTAGAGGGCTTACGTCCGACTCCACCGGACAGCAATGGAAATATTGGGTTTGAAAGAAAGGATGGGGTGTTTAAAAACTTCTGTATAGAAGCAATTAGAGGCAAACAAAATTTTATTGCTTATAAATCAGCATCAGAGGCATTACTTTCTTTTAAAGAAGATCTAAGAGAAAAAGGTAGCATAGAAATTCCAAGTTTTAGAAGTAACCTCATAATTAAAACGTCATTATCATCAACAGAATGTATATCTGTTCCTGAAAAATCGGGATGGCGTGTATCAGATGAAAAGATGCTAGCTTATTTAGAAACAGGAACTTGTCATGAAAATGACACATATACAAAGTCAATAGGTGACTACATAAGAAAACAGTATTTGAGCAACATTTCTGCTGATATTAATTCCCATACTTCAAAAAAATTTATCTTCATTATAGATGAAATCAATCGTGGGGAAATTTCAAAGATATTTGGAGAATTGTTTTTTAGCATAGACCCAGGCTATCGTGGAGAAAGTGGATTAGTTAAAACGCAATACCAAAATCTGATAATGGATAAAACAGATCCATTCTATGACGGATTCTATGTACCAAGTAATGTTTATATAATAGGTACAATGAACGACATAGATCGTAGCGTGGAAAGCATGGATTTTGCCATGCGACGTCGTTTCGCATGGGAAGAAATCAAAGCAAATGAAAATACAGGAATGCTGGATGAACTTCAAGAAATGAAAGATGAAGTTATAGAAATAATGAAACGCTTGAATGCAGCAATATGGAACGATGAATCCAATACTGGTATAGAAGGGTTAAATGCAGCATATCATATTGGCGGTTCTTATTTCAGCAAATTGCAACTTTATCTCAATGAGGAGCATACAAACAAGAAATCTGCATACAGACACCTTTGGGAAAATCACTTGAAAGGAGTGCTTTTTGAATATCTAAGGGGAACAGCAAATGCTATGGAGAATCTAAAAATGCTTGAATCTGTTTATTATAACGAAAATGGCAACAATGATATTGAAGGATAATACACCGTATTCTTCAGATAACTTCGAAGAATATCTGTCATTCAATAATATTGCTAACAGAAAAATATCAGAATTGTTAGACGATAAGGGTAATGACCTGCTTGTTTATCCTCATTCATTTAGCCAGTGCGAGGATGAAATGGGGAGTCAATATCTATTTTCGTTACAAACCAACTGGAAAGATAATAAATGTACAAAAGCTATATTGGAAACAGGAAATATGGTCGGCTTCATAGACATAAATGGACAATCCGTTTCCATCCATTCCCGTTTTTCAAATAATGCAGAAGATTTCTTTTTACATTATATGCTTCAAAAAGTTTTATGTGTCAATGTTGTAAACTTATCACATGGAACTACAAATGAACGAATATTCGATTTCCTTTTATATCTATTTCCTAAGTTTCTCAAAGAAGCATTAGCACAAGGAGTATATAAAGAATACCTGCGAAATGAATACAATGATGCTAATATACGAGGTGTAATAGATATCAATAGGCATTTGAAAACAAATTTGCCATTTAACGGTCGTATCGCTTATCGTACACGAGAATTTAGTTATGACAATCATGTAACGGAGCTGATACGACATACGATAGACTACATTGGCAAAACTTCATTCGGAAAAATGTTGTTGGAAAATGATGCAGAAACGCATGCTAGTGTTGCTCAAATTATATCCGCAACTCCAAGTTATAGTAGGCAAGAAAGAGAGAAGATAATAAAAAGCAATTCAAAAATTGTAAATCATCCATATTACTTCCGTTATACACCACTCCAAAGGCTCTGCTTACGTATATTAAGACACGAAAAAAATTAAGTACGGAGCAAAAGAGGATAAAATATATGGAGTTTTGTTTGATGTATCTTATTTATGGGAAGAGTATCTTGCCTCTATGCTTACAAAGCAAGGATTCAAACACCCTAATAATAAACAAGGAACTGGACGAATATATTTGGCAAAAAATAAATTTCCACGTTATCCCGATTTTTATAGAGAAGAAGACTGCTATATTATAGATGCAAAATATAAAAGAGAAATCAGTCGAGACGATATTCACCAAATGATAACGTATATGTATCGTTTAAAGGGGAAGAACGGTCTATTTATACAGCCAAGTGATAAGATATGGCAAAAAGAGAGTTATGACTTATTAGGATACGGAACTGATAATAATGCTAAACTACAAAAATATTTTTATTCTATACCACAAACTGCAAATGATTATAAGCAATTTGTTGCAGATATGCTTTTGGGGGAAGATATGCTGAAAGTTCAAATGCGCTCAGGGAAATAAAATCGTTGTTTATTTCCCTGAGCGCAGAAAAGTCTGATATATATTGATTATATTTGTAGTCAAATTGAGTTGCCAAGAAAGCATATCAAAGCAGAATACAGCAACAAGAACGGTTGGCAATTCGTTACCTCGAAATCGGGAAATCTACCCAAAGTCCTTATTATAAAGGGATAAGGATTATATTCCAGAATTACGAAAAAAAACGGAACAACCGCCGCCTGCGGCCTCCAAAACAATCCCGCCGGCGGTCCTGACAAAAGACAAAAAAAGGCGGGGAAAAGCCCTCCCGCCCGGCTCTCTGCCGGCTGCGGCTGGCTTTTCCCCGCTTATCAGGGGTACATCGGGAACTCTACGCTCCTACTCCTCCCCGTCGTCCATCCCCGACCAGATGGTCTGGCGTTTCTGGGAGAACTGGACGTCCGCTTTCTGCGAACTGTCAATCTTGTAACCGCTCTGTGCAAGGACGCTGTCCTCGCTGTACAACTCAATGACCGAGGCCATCGGTCTTTCATATATCTTTTTCATGATTCCGTTTCGTTTTTTTAGGGTGAATGATGGTTTCGTTTTTTTTTACTTCACAATGAATTTCTTTCCGTTGCGCAGGTAGATACCGCCCTTGACAGCCTCCTTCACGCGGCGGCCGCTCAGGTCATAAAGGGGAGCATTGCTCTCCTTGTCCGTTGCAACGGCATGGCCGATTCCCGTGGGGTCGCCGCCCAGCATCAGGCGCACACCATTAGGAGTGAGACCGGCAGCCGGCAGGTAGGCCTTGTTGGCCGCCAGCTGCGTCACAGAGGCCGAAGGGCTGTAGAAGCCGAGTTCGCCGGCGCTGAGAGCGAAGATAAGATTGTCCGCACGGTTTTCGTCCGTCAGGCCGATGGAGACATTGGTTCCAAGCAGGGCGCTCGCGGCAGCCTCCACGTCGCCGCCGACGGTCAGCGTCACGCTGGCAGCGGATTCGGCATTGTGCAGAACCACACCCGTGTTGGCAGGAACGCCGCTCACCGGCGACAGCATCAGCTTGCTCTTGTCGTCATTCAAAACTCCCACGTTCACCGTTGTGCCGCCCTCCTTCACCGTTGCGTTGAAAGGCAGATGGAGCGTTGCCACACTCCCCTCGCCGTCCACGGCGTTCAGGGACACTTCGATCTCGCTCACTTCACGGAGTTGCCACGGAGAACCTTCATCCTCGCTGGGACCTACATGATACATGAAGACTGTCTCGTTGCCGTTTCTATTCATGTTCAGATAATTGTCGTTACCACACTGAACACCCCACACGTCACACTCCGTATTGTGACCTACCAGGACATAAGTTCCCGCATTGCCGTCATTGGCCGGCACATTCATCAGAGTCTGACCTCCGGTACCGCTGCGTCCCGTTCCCAACGACTTGCCCGTATTGGCATGGGTCACCTTATACCGTCCGTCGGTGGTCGGGACGAACTGCCAGAGAGAAGAGATCACGCTACAGCCCTTGCTTGCCTTCGCGTCAAGATCCGCCTCTACCGTACCGGACGCGGTACTCGGATCCAGATACAGGCGGGCACCTTTCGCACGCTTGTACGTCAGCAGCTCATAATATTTATCCGCCTTCAGCATACGCCGCTCCATGCCTCCGGCCACGGCGGCCTTGTTTGCATCGGCCAGATTTTTCAGATTCTCAACGTTCTTTGTTGTCTTATACGTATTGATCTTTTCCGTCAGCTGTGCCGGGACATTGACATATCCTCCCACAAACTCGCTTTCCTTGATTCTCTGTACCTCTGCAATCAAATCGTCGGCACTCTGGAAGAATATACGCGATTTGTCATGCGTAGGACTGCCGGCACTTTGCCATACCGCAAAGAAATCACCCACATGGTTGCCTATGTTGGCCTGCGGCTGATCGGGATGCTGGATGCAATAGCCCGCGCCGTTGGGCACAAGACGGAACTGAGTGGTCTCCTCGCCGCCCGTCCCGGTCGAGGCCGTGGCCTGATTGAACTCTTCATAACTTATATTTTTCACCAACGTGAGCGGAGCACCTGCTCCTTTCTCCAGATTATAGATGCGGAACTGGTCAACGGTACCTGCCACACGCTCAAAACACCACAGATGATTGGCATCGAAAACGCGCGTGCCATTGACCATCACTTCCTCGCCCTCGCCGGTATAGACGGTCTTGTCCGACCATTGGTTTACGTTCATGGTGTACCATTTAGTGTCATCGGCCAATTTGCCGTCTGCCATGGTCGTGGGCACAAAAGGATAGACGGCACCGCAGGTAACGGTCACCTGCGCATCGCCCGTTTCCAGCGTTTCCACGTCATACGTCAGGTTCGTCAGCAATTTAAGAGGAGCCCATGCGCACGGGGGCGTATTCTTCAGCTGGTCCACAGTGTAGCTGCCGAAATCCGTTCCCTCGACCTCCGCATATCGGTAGGTAATGTTTTTCACGATCAAAGTTGCGTCAACTTCCTCGAAGGTGCACCCCGTCGCACTGCCCGTATCGCTCCACAAAGCCAGCAAGCCAGTGCTACCTTGCCAGTTATTGAATCCTCCCTTTTGGGTTCCACCGGATATAATGGTATATCCACCACCGCTCTTCGCGGCTATTTCCCACGTGTTGTTCTGCGTGGCCGAAGGATTGCCGAGCACCACCGTGCCGGCACCGTCATTGCCCGTGTAGAGCACACGGCCGGAAGGACGCGTGCCGTTTCCGATATAATCTATATAGAAGGTGTTCTCCGCATCTGCAACCGCCTCCAGTCTGAACACGGCGGCATCGGCTGCGTTCCCGCTTAAATGGAAACAGTCAGGATAAGGAGAATCTTCATAAACAGGTATGGCATTGTCTATATAGTTATCGCCCACCTTGATGTGATAATACTTGCCCGCCGCAGGCGTTACCGCGGTCGAGGCGTTCGCCGTCACCCCCCCTATAAAAATAAGGAGAAACGACAAGAAAAAGGTAATTTTTCTCATTGCTTTTTAATAATTAAATGAATAAAAAAACGAGTTGGCCGAAAACAGGCCGCAGGCGTTTAGGGCGTCACCTCCGGAATGCGTCGGACTACTTTCGCGACAAAGGTAATATCTTTTTTTGTAAAAGCAAAAAAACTTTAAGAAAAACTATTCATAGTCATAATACGAAAAAATCAGTTCCGCCATTTCACGTTTAGCGGCGATAAGGAAAAAGGCCGCCTCGGCCCGAATGTAAACGTAGGTTAATTAACATTTGCTTTTCATCCTCTGAGGTGTTATATTTGCCCTGTCAAAGTAGAGAACCCTTGAAAAGCCGCCTATAGGGCGTTTTTTTCGTCGCTTAACGTGAAAAAAAACATACTATCTTTTTTAAAAAAGATCGGAACTTTTTTGAAAAACATACTATCTTGTGAAAAATCGGTCCGTTTCCCGAATTTTTCCAACAAACCCTGATGTTAAACTTTCGGGAGACACGTTAAATAATTAGAATTTTTTAATTTCAATTAGGAATTAGCAATTAGAAATTAGTAGTTGGCACGTTCAGGGCAGTTCTTCCTACCCTCTAAGAAGGTATGATGAAAGTGTCAACGATGTCATGAGCTACGATTGCTAATTCCTAATTGCTAATTCCTAATTGCTAATTCCTAATTGCTAATTCCTAATTGCTAATTAATAATTGCTAATTAATAATTTCTAATTGAAAATTGCTACTTCACAACTTTCCGTCCTCCCTGAATAAACACTCCGTGGGAAGCAGGCGAATTAACCTTGCGGCCGCTCAGGTCGTAAACGGGTTCCTGTGCCGGGCCGGCAGTGATCCCGCCTATGCCCGAATTGACCGACACGTTCAACGTGGCATCCACAATGGTGCCGCTGTTGGCCAGAATTCCGTTGGCTCCGGTGCAGGTGCCGTCGGCGGCAATCTGCCCTCCGGCATCCACACTGTTCCAGTCAACCTTGAAACGTATGCGGTAGGTTCCCGCCACAGACGGTGCGGTGAAGTCGGGACAGACGATGGTGCTGCCCGGGTTGCGCGCGCCGCCGCTGATGGACTCGCCCAACGAGTTCACACCGGAAGCGTCGTCCGTGAATGAACCGCTGTAGAAAAAGAAGCTGACCAGGTCCGTCCCGCTCTGATCGGTATCGCCGTCGTTGAAGCTGAACTGCCCGTCGTTATCCAGATCTATATACACATAGCCGTGCATCCACGATCCGCCGTGTCTGAGCGTGACGCCTATCTTCTCTCCGGGCAGGCAGGAAAGCTGCATTTCCGCATCCCCGGTGAGATCGATATAACGTTTTACGGAAGAGTTGACAGCCAGCGTGGCAGACGTGCCCGAAGCCGTGGAAAAGACTATCTCGGACAACGCACGGCCGCCCGCGGCCGCCTTGGACAGGTTCTTGTCGAAATTGATGCTGTAAGGCTCGCGCACCTTTTCGGTTACGGTAACCGTGGCGCTGGCCATCACTTCGCCGTTGCTCACGGACGTTGCCGTGACGACAGCTTTTCCGGGAGCCACACCCCGTACCAGACCGTTGCTTATGGTGGCCACCCGCTCGTTGTCGGAAGTCCACGTCAGCAACTTGTCGGTGGCGTCGGCGGGAAGCACGGTGGCGTTGACGGCAACGGTGGAGCCTTCTTCCACGGTGTAGGCTTCCTTGTCGAAGACAATACCCGTCACGGCAACCGTTTCCTTGCTGCTGTCGAGACCGTCGAACACGAACACGCTGCTGCCCGGCAGGGTGAGCGTCAGTTCCCGGTCAATGTCGACGGGCTGGCCTTCGGCAAGACCGCCGAGAGCATCCTGCACGGCAAAAGCCTTGCGCAGCGTGATGCTGCCGCTGATATTGGCGGGGATCTCCAGAGCCTCGCGCAGCGTGAGGGTGACGGTCTGGCTCTGATTGGCGCCGTTGCGCAGGGTGAGACACGACTTTTCGCCGTTCCAGGCACCCCAGCCGTAAACTTCAGACTTCGATCCGGTCCAGGGGTCGCCTCCCACCCAATGGGCGTCCATCAGGACATCGGCATTGTTCTTCTGCCAACGGATGCACTCGGCGAGGTCGGCCCAGAGCTGACCGCCGTTGATGCTGTTCATGAGGTCGTAGTCGTTGTAAAGCTCCACCATACCGCTGCCGCAGGCAAAGGCGCAACGCAACTCGTTGAGCACATGCCGGTAGTCGCGCGAATCGTCGGCGGGAGGGCCGAATTTCGTGAGGATGAATCCGTGCGTCATCAGGGTATTGATGGGGCAGACGGGAGAATTGGTTACATAGTTCTGGTGAACGAGGTTGTCACGGTAGGTGATCCAGTTTTCGCGGTTCACGCTGTTGTTTCCGATTCCTCCGTGGTCGTTCTCCTGCCGCCAGGTGGCATCGCTCACCTGATACCAGAAGGGAGAGGCCCACGTGCCGACGGTGGTGTTGAAGAAGATGTCTTCCTTGAGGTTCTCGCGCACGTACTGCTCCAGACGGATGATTCCCTCGGCATTCTCGTTGCCGGTGTCGCCGTTGTCGGGACCTACGGCCGAGAACTGTGCCGAGATGCCGTCGAACTTGAAGAAGTTGAACTGTCCCTGTCCGTCGCGGCGCTGGTTTTTCACCAGATTGTCGGCGGCATCGAGGAACACCTGATAGTAGGCGGGATTGGACAACTGCATGCCGCCGCGGTTGTTGCTGTTCCAGTAGGAACGGCGATAGTTGCCGCTCTGGCCATAGCCTCCCACAGGACCGAGCCAGGCACCGCAGCCCGCACCCATCCGGGCAGCCTCGTAGGCGATGTCCCTCATCTCGTTGGGGAACCCGGAATGGAACGTCCACGTTCCGTAGTTGTCCCAGCCGTCGTCGATGACGAAGCTGGCTGGTCCTTCGCCGAACTTGTCGAACATGTTGGTCTTCCACTGGGCCAGTACGTCCAGCACCTGGTCGGCCACCATATTGGTGTTCTCGGAACCGGGGGCGGCATTGTTGCGGTTGATGTTCAGTTCGTACCAGCTGATGTAGCAGGGGAAAGGACGCCAGGGCACTGCCCGCTCGCGCTCGCTATAGGCCAGGAACGAACGCCGCTTCTGCGTCTTGCCTATGACGGCCTCGCCCTGCCGGCCGTCCTGTGCGATGAGGCCGACGACGCTGGCCACCTTCCAGGTCTGGCCGGCGGCCAGCGTGGTGTTGCGGCTCCAGCGGCCCTGGATGTTCACAACATCGGCACTGACATCCACTCCCGCCTTGGCCTCATACACCTCGACCTTGACTTCGGCAGTGGAAGTGATATCGCCCTCGCGGTTGTCGCAGAAGACTCGCACGGTGAAGTCGCCGTCGTTGGGGACGAAGAAGGAGAAGGTGTTGTTCTCCTTGGCCGTGCCGGTGAAACCGTGGTGGTAATCGCTGGCCACGACGGAAGCGTTCGGGTCAAGCAGATCCGCGCCGTCCAGATCGAAGCGTTTGTTGCCGCCTTTGTAGGTAAGCGTCACCACGACCTTCCGGTTCTTCTTCAGCGTGACATTTCTGCTTACGGTATAATATCCCTTGTCGGCACCGCCCACCTCGAAGACACGGGCGGGAACGTCGGCGGCCGCCAGCAGTGTCCAGGCATCGGCGGAGAGGGTTTCGGCGACGGGGGTGGAAACCAGTTTCCAGTTGTCGGACTCGCCCGTTTCCGCACCGACGGTGTTGTAGGCCGTAGGCGTTTCCAGACCGGCAAAGATCCTGTCGCTCATGATGACTTTTCCGCGGGTGTTGCCCACAGTGGCGGGCTTGCTGCCTGCCGCGGCGGCATCCACGTTATAGTTCATGGCTATCACGTCATACATATCCACGTCGTCAACGCCCGTCAGCTCCATCTCGGTGCGCAGATAGTGGCTGCCGTCACGCAGCACGGCGCGCCACAGGATGCGGACGGCCTTTCCCTTGTAGGTATAGGTGTAGACGGCTTCTACGGCCTTGCCGGCATAATGCTCGGCTCCGCCTACGGCATCGGGCCTGGCGGCCAGGTCCTTCATGGTGAAGTCCGTGAGGGTCATCTGGCTCGCGGCCACCTTGTCGCCCGCACCGAAGCCCACGATGAAGGGTTCGGAACCGGCCAGCAGGTTCATGGCCTTGCTGCCTAAGAAATAGAGAGCCTTGTCGGTTTTGAGGAAACTGGCGGCCAAGACATTGTTGTAGAGCGTATAGACATTGTCCTGCCGTTCGCTGGCGGCCGCGCCTACGTTGTCCTGCTGCTTGGGATAGACCCAGGCGTTGGTATAGGCTTCGCTCGTGCGCAGCTCGGGCAGGTCATAGTAAACGACCGAAATGTTCCGGGCGGCGTTGTCCACCTCGACCACTCCGAACTTGCCTTCCCGCTGCGCGGCTATCACGTTTGCTGGGGTGAGCTGTCCGGAAACGGTAACGGTCTGACCGCCGGTGTAAGTCTGACCGTTGATGATAACGCTTTCGCCGGGAGCCAGACTGATGGTGTAAGTATACATCACCACCTCGCTGACGACCCAGCGGCTGCCGGCATCACGGGAAGCATTGTCCTGCCACAGGCCCACGGTGACGGTGGTGTTGTCCTCGGGATTGTCGTTTCCGACACCACGAAACCAGTTCATGTACTTGCCTTCGACGGCTGTTGTCGTGAAAGGGGCAAACTGATAATAATCCGCTCCCGAGACGGCTGTCTTGGCTGTCTGCCACGAATTGGCCGCCGACTTGTCATCAACGAGTACGGCAAAGTTCGTACCGTTGGAATAACTGGCGGCTTTCGTGTACGATACCCATTTCTTACGGTCAACGCTGTAGATGAAATAAGCATCCGCATTGGCCTCGTCTGCAAAGAAGGCAAACTTGCCCGCATTCCCTTCGGTGCGGGTCGGCGAGGTGTAAGCGGTCATCCACACGCCGTTTCCGTTCTTCAGCATGTACATGTGTTCCGGACTCGCCTCGTTCTTCGAGGGAAGAATGGTTTCCGTCTGCCCCCAGACTACCGTTGTGAAAGCAGCCAGCAGGAAACTTAAAAAGAAGATTTTCTTCATAGGCTTATTGTTTTTAGGTTTTGTTTTTCAAATAATTCCATGATGTCACGAGACAAATTTAAATAAAAAAAACCGAGATTCTCACACCGGCGGAAAAAAGAACGCTTCTTATAGGGCAATTTTACAAAAAAAGAGGAAGACCCGGCCGCGCCGAAAATCTTCCTCTCTGAAAATTGCAGGGACCGAAAGGTCCGCCACATCAGTTGATGCCGTAGCTGAACCCGTCGATGAAATTATAGACCACTCCGGCCAGACCCAGCAAAACGACTCCGGCAGTGCAGATGAAAAGCGCTGCACGGGTATATCCGTCACTGCGGAACGCTTCGACGGGATGCTCGTTCTTCTTGATGTACATGGCCTTCACGATGAGCAGATAATAGTAGAGCGAGATCACGGTATTGACCAAAGCTATGAATACCAGCAGGTGGAAGCCGGCCTTGAAGGCCGCCATGAAGATGAAGAACTTGGAGAAGAACCCGGCAAAAGGCGGGATGCCTGCCAGCGAGAAAAGGCAAAGCGTCATGAGGAAGGCCAGACGGGGATTGGTCTGGTAGAGTCCGTCATAGTCGTCCATGCCTATCTTGCCGCTGCGCTGTTCCACAACGTTGAGCACGGCAAAGGCACCGAGATTGGCGGCCATGTAGACAAGCAGGTAGAACACCAGCGCGGTCATGCCCTGCGCCGTTCCGTCCATAATGCCGAGCACCAGATAGCCAGCTTGCGAGATGGCGGAGAAGGCCATAAAGCGTTTGAGGTTCTTCTGGCGGATGGCAAAGAGGTTGGCGATAGTGATGGAGGCGATGATGATCCAGAAGAATCCCGTGTTCCAGGTCTCAACGAGCGAGGCAACACCGAACACCTTCATGAGAACGGTCATCAGCACGAACGCGGCGGAGCCTTTCGAGATGACACTGAGATAGCCGGTCACCACGGTGGGGGCTCCTTCGTAGGTATCGGCCGTCCAGAGATGGAAGGGTACCAGCGAGATCTTGAAGCCCATGCCGGTGATGAAAAGCGCGAGACCCAGAATGCCCAGCAGGCTCTCGCCGCTCAGCAGAATGCCGATCTCGTCGAAATAGAGCGAGCCGGTACCGCCGTAAACGAGGGAAATGCCGTAGAGCAACAGGGCGCTGGAGAAGAGGGCCAGCAGGATGAACTTGGCACCGGCCTCGGCACTCTCGTAGCGCGTCTTGTCGAATGCGACGATGGCAGCCATCGGCACGGAGGCCAGTTCCAGACCGATGAAAAACATCAGGAAGTGGCCGCTGGATATCATGAAGTACATACCCAGAAGGGTGAAGAGCACCAGCAGGTAGAACTCACCCTGCTTGACACGGTTTTCGGGACGGGCGAGCCACTCATGGGCCATAAGAAAGACAACGATGGTGCCGACATTGAGCACGGTCTTCACAAGCGTCATCATCGGGGTGTACTGGTACATACCGCCGAAGGCTTCGGCGGAATACGCCTCGCTGCAAGGCAGGAGGTTGAGCAGGGTATGTGCCGTGAGCAACAGAACGGGCAGGACGGTGTTGAACGTGCCTTTACCGCTCTTCTTGTCGGGACACATGAAGAGGTCTGCCAGAAAGAGGATGGTTATCACTGCCAGCAGCGACAACTCCTCGTGCATGTATAAGAATTGTGAATAATCCATTTTTGATTCTTTTTTCTCTTTCTGTTAAAGGAACGGATTGCTGGTGGAAGCCGTATGGCCGATGTGGTTGATGATGGGTTCCACGCCGGTGGTGATCATGTCGCTCACCCAGAGCGGAGCCATACCCAGACCTGCCACGGCCACGATGAGACAGATGACGGCGAAGCGCTCGTCCCAGGTGGCGTCGGTCAGTTTGAGATGGTGCTCGTTGGTGCAGGTACCGTAAAGGATCTTGCCCACGAGACGCAGGATGTAGACCGCCGTTATGACAATGGAGGTGCAGGCGGCGATGGTGAGCACACGGTGAAAGGTGTCGGCATTCTGGAAGGATCCGACAAAGATGGTCATCTCGGCAATGAAACCGGACAGACCGGGCAGGCCGAGGTTGGCCAGACCGGCAATGACGTAGCAGACGGCCAGGAAAGGCATGATGCGCATCAAACCGCTCAGCTCGCGGATGTCACGCGTATGGGTGCGGCCGTAGATCATGCCGATGAGGGCGAAGAACAAAGCCGTCATAAGTCCGTGACTGAGCATCTGAAGCACGGCGCCGGTGCAGGACGTCACGTTCATCATGAGAATGGCGAACAGCACAAGGCCGCAGTGGGACACGGAGGAATAGGCATTGATGTACTTCAGGTCGGTCTGTACACAGGCCGAGAAGGCTCCATAGACCACAGAGATGCCGGTAAGGATCAGGAAGATCCAACCCAACTCGTTGGCAGCCTCGGGCATGAGGTACATGGCAATGCGGAAACAGCCGTAACCTCCCAGTTTCATCAGTACTCCGGCATGAAGCATGGAGACGGCGGTGGGAGCCGAAGCATGGCCGTCGGGGCTCCACGTATGGAAGGGGAACAACGCTCCCAACACTCCGAAGCCGATGAACGTGAGCGGGAACCAGATACACTGCTGCGCAAGGTCGATGGCATGGGCGCCGCCGGTGTGGTTGGCAATGTCGATGATGTTCATGGTCTGGCCGCCGGCACCGTAGAAGATACCGAAAATACCGCACATGAGGAAGGCGGAACCGCCCATAAGCATAAGGGTGAGCTTCATGGCGGCATACTCCTTCTTGCCGCTGCCCCAGACTCCGATGAGCAGATACATGGGGATGAGGGCTATCTCGTAGAACATGAACATGGCGAACATGTCAATGCTAATGAAGAAGCCGAACACACCGAGACTGAGCAGGGTGAACCAAAGGAAATATTCCTTCGTGAGCGGCTTGAGCTGCCAGGAGGCGAACGTTCCGGTGAAGACGATGACGGCTGAAAGCAAAAGCATGGCTACGCTGATGCCGTCCACGCCGACGGAATAGCAGATGTGAAGCGGCTCGAACCAGGAGAACGAAGCCGTATAGAGCATCTCCGCGGTCTGGCCGGCGGCACGGTCATTGAGGAAGATGACAGTCAGATAGACGGCCAGTGCCAGCAAGGCGCTGCTGCCGGCCACCATCACGGCACGGATGCCCTTGATGCCCTTCGCCAGCCACAGCCCGAGAAGCATGACCATCGGGATGAATA
This sequence comes from Prevotellamassilia sp., assembly GCA_009775705.1. Classification (GTDB taxonomy): domain Bacteria; phylum Bacteroidota; class Bacteroidia; order Bacteroidales; family Bacteroidaceae; genus Alloprevotella. Next base: position 18,383 of record VSQE01000024.1, on the reverse strand, counting down.
CGAATAATGATAGGAAATTCATATTGTCGGATGCTTAAATGATCATTATTAATAACAGTACAAGGGCACCAAGCAGGAAGATGTAGGCATACTTCTGAACGGAACCGCTCTGGAAACCGCGGATGCGGTAGCCCAGCGCATTCGTACCCCAGGCCAGGAAATCGAAGAAGCCGTCTACAACATGACGGTCGAACCATGCGATGGGCCTGGAAATATACGCGAAAATGATCCGGTGGGTGATGAACTGATAGACTTCGTCCAGATAGAAACGCTTGTAGGCCCAGCGGTGCAGGGCCGGAGCGGCGGCATACATCCTGTCGGCAACAGGCTGGCGCTCTCCTTTGAAGATCCACGTGGCCAAAGCGATGGAAACCAGAGCTACGACACAGGAGGTGACGGCCACCTGCGTATCAAGATGTATCTGATAGTCTTCGCCGCTGGCGCTGACGAACGAGCCGAAATTGACGGCCCAGCCGCAGGTAACGGTTACCAGCGAGAGGAATACAAGAGGCAGTGTCATGGTCAGCGGAGCCTCGTGGGGAGTATGGCTGGCATGCAGCTCCTTGTTCTCCGTTCCCCAGAATATTCCGTAATAGAGACGGAACATATAGAAGGCGGTCATGGCGGCGATACCTGTCATGATCCATCCCACCACGGGACTGTAAGCGAAGCAGGCAGTGATGATCTCGTCCTTCGAGAAGAAACCGGAGAAAGGAGGTATTCCCGAAATGGCCAGACAGGAGATGAGGAAAGTCCAGCGGGTCACGGGCATGTACTTGCGCAGCCCTCCCATGGCCGACATCTCGTTGCTGTGGACGGCATGGATGATGCAGCCGGCACCGAGGAACAGGCAGGCCTTGAACATGGCATGGGTGAAGAGATGGAACATCGAGGCCATGTAGCCCAGGCTGGCATGGTTGTCGATGACCTCACCGTGATGTCCGGGCAGACATACACCAAGCGCCACCATCATGAAGGCTATCTGTGAAATGGTAGAGAAGGCCAGCACCCGCTTGATGTCGCTCTGGGCGCAGGCCACGGCGGCCGCATAGAAGGCGGTGAACACGCCCACCCATACAACGATACTGAGCGAATCGGGCGCATACTGGATCCACAGGGGGAAGAGACGCGCAATCTGGAACACGCCGGCCACGACCATCGTGGCGGCATGGATGAGCGCCGAGACGGGCGTAGGACCTTCCATGGCGTCGGGCAGCCAGATGTGAAGGGGGAACATGGCGCTTTTGCCGGCTCCGCCGATGAACATCAAGACCAGAGCCGTGGGAAGCATGTAGGCTCCCTGGGCAAAGCCCTCGGCATCGAAGTCGAAACCGAACGACTGGCAGTAGTACCCGTAGATGAGTATGCCGACGAGAAAGAACATGTCGGCAAAGCGGGTCACAATGAATGCCTTCTTGGAAGCTGCTATCGCCGGAGCGGTGGTGTAGTAGAAACCGATAAGCAGGTAAGAGGAAACACCCACCAGCTCCCAGAACAGATACATCTGGAAGATGTTCGTGGCAACAACCAGACCAAGCATGGACATGGTGAAGAGACTCAGAAACGCATAGTAGCGCTGGAAACCGCGCTCACCGTGCATGTATCCGAAAGAGTAGATGTGTACCATGAGGGACACCGTGGAAATGACGATCAGCATCATCACGGAGATGGGGTCGAGCATGATACCCATATCGAAGTGAAGCGAGCCGAGCGGCAACCACGTCATGTTATAGGGGACGAGGGTCTGGAAGACCCCGTCTACCCTGCCGGCTGTGAAATACTGGAACGCCACAGTATAGGAAAGCGCCGTTACGACTCCCAGGCTGAGGGTTCCGATGATTCCCGCCGTCTTATGGCTGAGCCACTTTCCGCAAATTCCCAGCAGAAGGAATGAGAAGAAGGGCAGCAACAGGATAAATAATGTATATTCCATACTTTTTGAAAAATGTGCGGACGCACCGAAGGGCCTTCGGCAGATACCGTAACCCGGGGCGTCTCATTTTTTACATTTCATTTCTTTGTGCCGGCGGCGGTACGGAAACCGCATCCGGCATCTTGAAAATTTACCATTTCATCTTCTGTAGCTTATCCACCGAGATGTTTTTGAGCATACGGTAAATGTTGATCATGATGGCGATGGCGATGGCACTTTCGGCCGCCGAAATGGCGATAGAGAAAAGCGCGAAGAAATAGCCCTCGTGACCTTCGGGATAAAGCATGCGGTTGAACACTGCGAAATTGATGTCCGTTGAGTTGAGCATCAATTCGATGGACAGGAGAATGGCCAGGGTGCTGCGACGTGTCAGAAATCCGAACACACCTGCAAACATCATGATGGCCGAGATGATCAAGACATATTCTAACTGTATCATTGTGCTTACTCTTTAACGTTTACGGGCAATCAGCAGACCGCCGACGATGCAGGCGAGGAGCAACACGCTGACTGCCTCGAAAGGCAGCAGGTATCCGTTGGCCTCGGTCGACAGCATGAAACGGCCTATGTGGTCCATTGAAATGATTTTCTCGGTGGGCGCATCCAGAGCGATGCTCTTGAACTGGTGTGTGAGCAGGACGAAGAGGAACGTCGCGAAACCGGTCACGCTCAGCAGGGCGGACGCAACGAGCTTGGCCTTCGTGTTCTTGCTCAGCACGTCTCTGGCCCCGCTGGTCAGAAGGATGGAGAATACATACAGGACGACAATGCCGCCGGCATATACCATCACCTGAACCGAGCCGAGGAAGGTGTAGCCCATCAGAAAGTACAGACCTGCCGTACCCAGAAGTACGAAGAGCAGGTAGGTGGCAGCGCGTATGATGCTTTTCGTCACCACTGTCGCAATGGAGGACAGGGCAATGAAGACTGCCAGGATAATGAACATGATATTGTGTGAATCCATAATTATAATGTTGTAGTTGCAGACGGAACCGCCGCAGGCCGGCAGCCTCATCCGCAATCTCCCATTTTATTTTTCCATTACTTTACTGCCTTCGCGGTTGAGCGTCTTGATGAGTTTGGCACGGTCGAACACTGCGTTCTCGAACGTCTGGTCGAATGTGATCGCATCATGGGGACAGGCCCGTGTGCAGAGTTGGCAGAACATGCAGGACCCGAGGTTGTATTCGTACTTGACGAGACGTTTCTTCTTCTTTCCGTCTTCCGTCTCGTAGAACTCGCTCGTCACCTTGATGGTTCCGTTCGGACAGGCCATCTGACAGAGTCCGCAACCCACACATTTGTGCTCGTTGTTCTCATTATGGGGCATGGTGAGCGAACCGCGGAAACGGTCGAACATCTTGAGTTCGTCACGGTTTTCCGGATACTGTTCCGTAATCTTCTTGGTGAACAATTCGCGCAGGGTGGTCTTCAGACCGATGCACAAAGTCTTGATTCCTCCGAACAGCCCGGACAGATAATTCTTTTCTTCCATATCTTTTAGTGTTTGGGAGGTTAAAACGTCAGGTTAAAGCTCACGCACAATGCCATGATTACCAGCGTCACCATCGAGATGGGCACGAGGTATTTCCATTCGAGCGAAAGAATCTGGTCGATTCTCAGACGCGGGAACGTCCAGCGTAGCCACATCAGGAGGAAGACTATGAAGAAAGTCTTGCCCACAAACCATACGGCTCCGGGGATGAGATCCATCACCCCGTTCAGACCGTCGAGGCCGTACACGTGCAGCGGCGCCCATCCTCCCAGGAAGATGGTGGCAGCCATTCCGGCACAGATGAAGAGGTTCAGATATTCGGCCAGATAATAGTAGCCGAAGTGCATACCCGAATATTCCGTGTGGTAACCGGCCGTCAGCTCGCTCTCGCACTCGGGCAGGTCGAACGGACCGCGGTTACACTCGGCATTGCCGGCCACGAGATAGATGACAAAGGCCATCAGGGCGGGCAGATGTCCGCGGAAGATGTTCCATCCCTCGTCGTACTGCTGCTGGCATATTTCGGAGAAGGACATAGTTCCCGTGAGACAGATCATCGTCAGCATGGCCATGCCGATGGAAAGCTCGTAAGAGATGATCTGCGCGCCGCTACGCATGGCGCCGATCAGGGAGTACTTGTTGTTGCTGCTCCATCCGGCCAGCAGGATGCCGACCACGCCGATGCTGCTCACCGCCAAGAAGAAGAATACGCCAACATTGAAGTCGATGATCTGCGCGCCCGCATTCCAGGGCAGGCAGGCAAACGTAAGCATAGAGGCCGTCACAACCAGGAACGGAGCCAGGTTGTGAAGGAAAAGGTCGGTGTTGCGCATGGAGATAATCTCCTTCGTGAGCATCTTGAACACGTCGCTGAACACCTGCAAAAGTCCCCACTTACCGACACGCATCGGTCCCAGACGGCACTGGAAGGCCGCGCAGACCTTGCGCTCCATATAAATAAGGACAATGGCGAACACGGCATACAGCGTGATGATGACGAGAGCCACCAGAACGCTTTCCGTCAGGATGGCCGCCCATTCCGGAAGGAAGGAGCAGAGCAAGCCGTGAAGCCAGGTTGTTACTACTGAAAAGTCAAACATTTTTTTCTTGAAACTGATGTGCAAGTGCTGGCCGGCAAGACCGATCGGCGGCCGTCCGGCGGCAGGCACCTGCTGATTTTTATTTCAAATTGTCCCGGTCCCCCTCGCAGGAAGGAGACACGGCGAATCATCTGTCTATATCGGGCACCACATAGTCTACGGTTCCGCCGATGGTGATAAGGTCCGCCAACATGTTTCCGCGGCAGGCCGTGTCCATCACGGCTACCAGAGGCAGGCCCGTCGCACGGTAGTGCAGACGATAGGGAGACTTGTCGCCTTTGCTCTCAAGCAACACGCCGAACTCGCCACGGCTGCCTTCGACGGCCGAGTAGTAGGTTCCGGCAGGCACCTTGATCACGGGCTTCATCTTTTCCTGATAGTTTCCCTCGGGAATGTTGTCGATGAGCTGTTCGATGATGCTCAGGCTCTCGCGGATCTCGTCCATACGGATCATGAGACGGGCGAAACTGTCTCCCTCGGTACGTACGATCTCCTTGAACTCCACCTTGTCATACGCGGCATAGGGCATGCGCTTGCGCACGTCGTTGTGCCATCCCGAGGCACGTCCCGTACCACCCGTACAACCGAAGGAAATGCACTGTTCCTTGGTCAGGACACCGACGCCTTCGGCGCGGTTGTGGAAGATGACGTTGCCGATGAAGATGTCGAAATACTCCTCGATGTTCTTGCGCATATAGGGAATGAATTCCTTCACGCGCTTGCGGAAGTTGGGGTGGATGTCGGCCATCACACCGCCTATCGTGTTATAGTTCAGGATGAGGCGGCCGCCGCAGGTCTCCTCGAAGATGTCGAGAATCTTCTCGCGGTCGCGGAAACCGTACAGGAAGGCCGTTGTGGCTCCCAGGTCCTGACACAGGCAGGAGAAGAAAAGAAGGTGGGAGTCAATACGCTGCAACTCGTCCATAATGGTACGGATGTACTGCACGCGCGGGCTCACCTCCACTCCCATCGCTTTCTCTATACACATACAGAGCGCATGGCGGTTCTGCATCGCGCCGAGGTAGTCCAGGCGGTCCGTCAGCGCCAGCGTCTGCGGATAGGTGAGGCTCTCGTTCATCTTCTCGATACCGCGGTGGATATATCCCAGCACGGGATCGATTTTCTTGATCGTCTCGCCATCCAGGCTCACGCGGAAATGCAGGACGCCGTGGGTGGACGGATGCTGCGGGCCTATGTTCACCACATATTCCCCGTCCTCGAAAATCTTGTTCTCGCGGCGCGTCACGCTGCCGTCGGCATTCAGCGTCAGCGTCTCCGTGACATCGGCCAGCGGCTCGTTGTCCATGCGCAGCGGGTTCTGCTTCTCGGGGTCATCGTCCTTGCGGAAAGGATAGCCCACCCAGTCCTCGCGCATGAAGATGCGGCGCATGTCGGGATGGCCTGTAAACTTGATGCCGTAGAAGTCGAACACCTCGCGCTCGTAGATGTTGGCGATGTCCCACAGGTCGCTCACGCTGGGCAGCAGCGGATTCTCGCGGTCGGTGGTCGCCGTTTTCAGGCAGACGCGTTTTCCCGTCTCTGTCGATTCGAGGTGATATATCACTCCCAGACCTTCCTCCTGCCAGTCCATGCCCGTGAGGCATTCCAGAAAGTCCATCTTCTCCTCACGGCGCAGACGCTCCATCTCCCGGCGCAGCTCCGCCGGAGCGAACGTCTTCAGGTCGCAGGCATTCTCGGCCGGAGCCGCGGGAACTGCCGGTGCGGCAGGCCGGGCAACTTTTGCCGCCGTCTTTACGGTTCCTTCCTGTGCGGAAGGGGCGGCAACCGTTTTTTCTTGTTCTTGTGTCATGCCTCTTCCTCCTCGTTATACAGTTCTTCTTCCTTGCGACGCATCTCCGCACGGTCAAAAGGATCCTTCTCCTTGCGGTTGGTCGTACCGAAGAAATTCTCTACTTTCACTTTACGCTGCAACTGCATCATGCCGTAGAGGAACGACTCGGGACGCGGGGGACATCCCGGCACATATACATCCACCGGGATGATGTTGTCCACACCGTTCACCACGTGATACGACTTCGTGAACGGTCCGCCCGAAATGGAGCAGCCGCCGATGGCCACCACATATTTCGGGTCGGCCATCTGGTCGTACAGACGTTTCAGCACCGGAGCCATCTTGGTTGTGATGGTTCCGCTCACAAGGATCACGTCTGCCTGTCGCGGACTGTTGCGCGTCACTTCAAAACCGAAACGGGCAATGTCGTAGCGGGCGGCGCAGACGGCCATAAATTCGATACCGCAGCAACTGGTCGCAAAGGTAAGCGGCCACAACGAGTTGCTGCGTCCCCAGTTGATGAGATCATCCAGCGGACGCACGATCACATTCGTACCGTTGGCATTGAGTTCGGCCACCAGTTTCTCGAAGGTCTCGTTGTCCTTGAACTCCTCGTAGGGGATGCTCTTGATCTTGGGTCTCTTCATCATTGCCATTTCAACGCTCCTTTCCTCCAGGCGTATGCCAGGCCCAGAACCAAAATGAACAAGAAGAAGAGCACACTCAGCAGTCCGGCAGGACCCAGCGAGCGCATGACGACGGCCCACGGGAAGAGGAACATCGTCTCCACATCGAACATAAGGAACAGGATTGCAAACAGATAGTAACCGATGCGGAACTGCATCCATGAGCGTCCGCGTGTCGGTATACCACATTCGTAAGCCTCTTCCTTCTGCGCATTATAGCTGCGCGGCGATATCAGCCGGGCCAATACCGTCACGACAGCGACGAATGCGATACCTGTCAGCAAAGCAGTGACAAATAAGGTAAAGTTCATAGCTCTTAAACGTTATTATTAATATTAATTACCATTCTCTCGAAAGACCGGAAGCCGCGAACAGGACCGGACAGATGAAAAAAGAAAAGCACGTCGGCGGGTAAGGGCAGCCCGGACGTGCAGGTACACAAACAACGCGGCGAGGCACTCCTGCCCGCCGTAATATGTTGATACACATTTCTTATCCCCGTAAATCGGAGACTGCGAATTTTGCCCTTATTCACATCTTCCGTCTTTTTCACCCGCAAAGGTACAAAAAATGTCCATAAAATGAAATGTCGGCATGTCAATTCTTCCGCAAAATAAAGAAACCTATCATTTTTCCCGCCGAAAGCAGTAGGCCGTCCACAAAATAGCGAAAAAAATTGCCCGTCCCGCACAAACATAGTACATTCGTCCGGCCTGAGCATTTTTCCATTCCACCACAGCCTACATGCCGGGCGAATGTGTGTAAAACTTCCGCGGCATTGCCGCCTCCGTTTTTCCTGAAAATATAAGACGGAAAAATGCTGTCGGAACACCCTCAGATTCCCTCCGGAAAAAGCAGGGTTCCGCCTCCTTGGGTTTACATATTTTTAAGATCCCGACAAAATGTTTAACCTTGAGGTTTTTCGGAAATTGAACGAAAACGGACCTATTTTTCACAACATAGTATCTTTTTTGAAAAAGATAGGACCTTTTTTCAACAAGATCCTATGTTTTTTTCACGTTAAGTGCCGAAAAAAAGCCGCTAAAATGCGGCTTTTCAAGGATCTTCTACTTTGCTGACGCAAATATACGAAATTACGGGGCGAAAAGCAAATGTTAATTAACTTACTTTTTGATTCGGGTAAGTTCCGCACCTGTGGAAAACAGCCGCGGAAAGATACTGGAAACGGATGGTTCGAGCGCGTTGAAAAAATTGTCAATCCCCGAATGTCCTTTGTCAATTAAATATGCTAACTTTGCAGGAAGAACAAACAATCAAAACAAAATACATCTCCCTATGATTCTTTTTTTCAAAACCCCGTCAAAGAGTGTGATCGCCACCGAGTCGGACCACCGGCCTAATGATGAAGAAATCCGGAAACTGTGCTGGCTCTACGGAGGAGCGGAACTTGCGGAGGGCGAAAGCCTCGCCGGATTCTTCATAGGTCCGCGCCGCGAAATGATCACCCCGTGGAGCACAAATGCCGTCGAGATCACCCAGAACATGAATCTCAGCGGCATTTTGCGTATCGAGGAATATTTTCCCGCCTCCGGTGCCGATGCCGACCACGACCCCATGCTGCAACGCCTCTACGACGGGCTGGACCAGCAGATCTTCACCGTCGACCTGAAGCCTGCGGCCATTGAGTTCATCGACGACCTCGACACCTACAACGAGCAGGAAGGCCTGGCGCTCTCGCCGGCCGAGATCGAATACCTGCACGGAGTGGAGAAACAGCTGGGACGACGGCTGACGGACTCCGAGGTATTCGGCTTCGCACAGATCAACTCGGAACACTGCCGTCACAAGATTTTCGGCGGAACGTTCATCATAGACGGACAGGAAATGCCCTCCTCGCTCTTCGCCATGATCAAGAAGACCACGCAGGAGAACCCACACAAGATTCTGTCGGCCTACAAGGACAACGTGGCTTTCTCGGCCGGTCCCGTCGTGGAGCAGTTCGCCCCGCAGGACCATTCCACAAGCGACTACTTCGTCATCAGGGACATCGAGAGCGTCATCTCACTGAAAGCCGAAACCCATAACTTCCCCACAACCGTAGAACCCTTCAACGGAGCCTCAACCGGCACCGGCGGCGAGATACGCGACCGCATGGGCGGCGGCACGGGTTCCTGGCCCATCGCCGGAACGGCGGTCTACATGACGGCCTATCCCCGCCTGGACGGCGGACGCGCCTGGGAGGACATTCTGGACGTGCGGAAATGGCTCTACCAGACACCGGAACAGATCCTGATCAAAGCGTCCAACGGCGCTTCCGACTTCGGCAACAAGTTCGGGCAGCCGCTCATCACCGGTTCCGTCCTCACCTTCGAGCACACCGAGAACGGCGAGAAGTACGGCTACGACAAGGTCATCATGCTGGCCGGCGGCGTGGGCTACGGCACGAAGCGCGACTGCCTGAAGGGCGAGCCCAAGAAGGGCAACAAGGTTGTCGTGGTAGGCGGAGAGAACTACCGCATCGGGCTGGGCGGCGGCTCCGTCTCTTCCGTCGAGACGGGACGCTACAGCAGCGGCATCGAGCTGAACGCCGTGCAGCGCGCCAACCCCGAGATGCAGAAACGCGCCAGCAACCTCGTGCGCGCCCTCTGCGAAGAGGACGTAAACCCCGTTGTCAGCATCCACGACCACGGATCGGCAGGCCACGTGAACTGCCTCTCCGAACTTGTCGAGGAATGCGGCGGCCTCATCGACATGACGAAACTTCCCGTGGGCGACCCTACCCTCTCGGCCAAGGAAATCATCGCCAACGAAAGCCAGGAACGCATGGGACTGCTCATTCAGGAAGAACATCTGGAACACGTGCGCAAGATTGCCGAACGCGAACGCGCCCCGATGTACGTTGTGGGCGAGACCACGGGCGACGCCCACTTCGCCTTCGAACAGGGCGACGGCGTGAGACCCTTCGACCTTGACGTGGCACAGATGTTCGGCCATTCGCCCAAGACGGTGATGACGGACGAGACGGTGGAACGCCGCTACAAGGACGTGGAATACGACACCGCACAGATAGACTCCTATATAAATAATGTGTTGCAACTGGAGGCCGTGGCCTGCAAGGACTGGCTCACCAACAAGGTGGACCGCTCCGTGACGGGCAAGGTGGCCTGCCAGCAGACACAGGGCGAGCTGCAACTTCCGCTGGCCGACTGCGGCGTGGTGGCACTCGACTACCGCGGACGCGCCGGCATAGCCACCGCCATCGGACACGCGCCTCAGGCCGGACTGGCCGACCCCGCGGCAGGCTCCGTTCTCTCCGTGGCCGAGAGCCTCACCAACCTCGTGTGGGCTCCGCTGGCCGACGGTCTGGACAGCGTCAGCCTTTCCGCCAACTGGATGTGGCCGTGCCGTGCCCAGAAGGGCGAGGACGCACGCCTGTACAAAGGCGTGCAGGCGCTCTCCGACTTCTGCTGCGCCCTGCAGGTCAATGTGCCGACGGGCAAAGACTCGCTCTCGATGACGCAGAAATATCCCGACGGAGAGAAAATCATCTCACCGGGAACCGTCATCGTCAGCTCTGGCGGCGAGGTGAGCGACATCCGCAAGACCGTCACCCCCGTGCTCCGCAACGGCGTGAAGTCCTCCCTCTACCACATCGACTTCTCCTTCGACAACCTGCGCCTCGGCGGTTCCGCCTTCGCACAAAGCCTGGGCCGCGTAGGCTCCGACGTACCGACGGTGAAGAGCCCCGAATACTTCCGCACCGCCTTCAACGCCGTGCAACAGCTTGTCCACGAGGGCCTCGTGCTCGCCGGACACGACGTCTCCGCCGGCGGCCTCATCACCTGCCTGCTCGAAATGTGCTTCGCCAACACCGAAGGCGGCCTTGAAGTATCGCTCAACGGCTTCAAAGGTGCCGACCTCGTACAGGCACTGTTCGCCGAGAACCCCGGCGTGGTGGTTCAAATCGCCGACAAGGACAAAGCCGCCTTCAAGGCCGTGCTCGACGCTGCCGGAGTGGCCTATATCAAACTGGGACAGCCCGTGGAGGAACGACACATCCTCGCGGAAAAAGACGGCGCCACCTACCAGTTCGGCATCGACTACCTGCGCGATGTATGGTTCCGCACCAGCTATCTGCTCGACACGAAACAGAGCCTGAACGGCTGTGCCGGAAAACGCTTTGTCAACTACAAGCAGCAGCCCTTGGAATACCACATCCACCCGGAATTCAAAGGCACCTTCGAGAGCCTCGGCATCAGCCCCGAACGGCGCACGAAGAGCGGCATCCGCGCAGCCATCATCCGCGAGAAGGGTACCAACGGAGAGCGTGAAATGGCCTACGTGCTGCACCTCGCCGGCTTCGACGTGAAAGACGTGATGATGACCGATCTCATCTCCGGCCGCGAAACGCTCGACGACATCAGCATGATCGTGTTCTGCGGCGGTTTCTCGAACAGCGACGTACTCGGCTCCGCCAAAGGCTGGGCCGGTGCCTTCCTTTTCAACCCCAAGGCCAAAGCCGCCCTCGACCGCTTCTACAGCCGTCCGGACACACTCTCGCTCGGGGTGTGCAACGGTTGCCAGCTCATGGTGGAACTGGGTCTCATCAATCCGGAACACACGGAAAAGACCCGCATGCTCCACAACGACAGCCGCAAGTTTGAGAGCAAGTTCCTCGGCCTTACCGTCCAGACCAACCGCAGCGTGATGTTCGGTTCGCTCAGCAGCGACCGGCTCGGCATCTGGGTGGCCCACGGAGAAGGAAAATTCTCCCTGCCCCTGCCCGAAGACAGCTACAACATCGTGCTCAAATACAGCTATGACGAATACCCCGGCAACCCCAACGGCTCGGACTACTGCACCGCCGGCATCGCCAGTGCCGACGGCCGCCACGTGGCCATGATGCCCCACCTGGAACGCGCTTTCTACCCGTGGCAAAATCCCTTCTACCCCGAAGAACGCCGTGCAGACGACGTGACACCGTGGATGGAGGCCTTCGTCAATGCCCGCCGCTGGATAGAGACGCACACAGCCGGATAACCGGACCCACAACAGATACGCGGCGGGGAGCAGGAACACACAAGGCTGCTTCCCGCCGTATTGTCCGTGTGGCAGACCCAAGAATTGCTTCACCGGCCCCCTTACCGCCTGACACAATAAACCCACAAATCCCGCGTTTCTATATAAAGGTAGAAACCCACCGGCCATGCAAAGAATCATCTTTTCCATACTCGTCCTGCTTTCCCTCTGCACTCTGACGGCCGGAGCGCAGAAACGCCGCGTACAGAACAAGCCCTTCATCGACGAACGGCGCTTCCACTACGGCTTCACCTTCGGATTGCACGACCAGAGCATCCGTCTCTCCAACAACGGATATACGGACCCGGAAACCGGACGGCAGTGGCTGGCCCAAAACGACAACCACAACCTCGGCTTCAGCGTCGGCGTGCTGGGCGAATGGAAACTGTGCCGGCATCTGGCCCTGCGCGTCAATCCTTCCCTGCATTTCGGCAGCAAGCACATCAGCTTCCGCGACACAGGCACCGGCGACGAAGAGACGCAGGACATGAAATCGTCCTATATCGCCGTACCCGTAGACCTGAAAATCAGCGCACCGCGATTCAACAACTACCGCCCCTACGTGCTGGCAGGCATCAGTCCCATGTACGACCTGACGGCCGGCAAACACACCCTGCTGCGCACCCGCGAATTCAACACCATGCTGGAACTGGGCATGGGGTGCGACCTCTATCTTCCTTTCTTCAAACTGATTCCCGAACTCAAATTCTGTATCGGACTGGGAAATGTCCTGAAAAAAGACCGCAGCGACCTGCTGGATCCCACCCAAATGGTCTTCACGAAAAGCATAGACCGCGCCACTACCCACATGGTGGTGCTCTCCTTTTATTTTGAATAGAATCCGCGGAAAAAAGTTACTCCGGATTTGGCCGTAACGAAGAAATGTGTAACTTTGCGATCACATACACATAACATTTAAAAATCAATTACAATTAAATTTTCAAAAACAATGGCTTACGTAATCAGTGACGACTGCATCGCTTGCGGAACCTGCATCGATGAATGTCCCTCCGGCGCTATCTCCGAAGGCGAAAAGTACTCAATTGATCCTTCTACCTGCGTAGACTGCGGCACCTGTGCCGATGTCTGCCCCTCCGGCGCCATCGCTCCGGGCGAATAAGGAAAGGACAAGAACTGAGGGTGCTACAAAACATACACCCGCAAACGGCCCCGAACGGTTTTCCGTCCGGGGCTTTTCTTATACCTCCGGCCTCTGCGGAAATGACATACAAACCATGCACCCTCCTGCCGGACAAACCGGCAGGAGGGTGCATGGATATATGAAAAACATACGTCTGTCTGGTCAGGCCTTTTCCTTGCGTACTACGCGCCAGAGGGCGAAAAGGAAAACGGCAAGGACGAGGAAGATGGCGGCATAAGCCACCGTCTCGGTCAACGAGACGCTGCCGGGACGGAACTCCATCACCACCTTGTGGTTGCCGGCGGGAACCTTGACCGCCCGCAGCACATAGTCCACACGGCCTGCCTCTACGGGTGTTCCGTCAACGGTGACTGTCCAACCGGGATAGTAGATCTCGGAGAAAACCACCACACCACCCGTGGACGAAGAAATGTCGTAATGCAGCTCGTTAGGCTCGTATTTCGTGAGACGCACCGTGCCGTCGCCCAGCGGCGAACCGTCGAGCACAGAGCGGAACTTCTCGTCGGCCACGGCGGCATGCTTCGTGTCGAGACCGCCGAGCGCAGCCATCTCTTTGTCGGGAGAATCCACAAAATCGAGTTTCCGGACAAACCATCCGTTTCCGTTGGCATAGGGATTGAGAACCGCCTGTGCCCGTTCGCCCTGTCCGAAAATGAAATATTTCGTGTTGAGCATATTCAGCGTAGGCGACAGGCTGTCGCCGTTAACCTGTGTCATGTCGCCCTCGGCCGCGCCGACAGCTCCGGCAAAGGCGGACAGTTCGTGTTGCAGACGACGGTCGATAAGATCCTGATAGCGGTGCAGTTTGGCGGCATGGTAACCGCCGATGCTCTTGTGCCAGTAGCTGGTCTGGTTACTGGTTTCGTTGAAAGGATTGCCGCCGCCCAGGTTCACCACACGGTAATAGGACTTGTCTTTCAGAATCTCCTTGTCGGCCGGGGTCTTTCCCAGATTGTCTATCTGTGCCACAGGATCGGAGAAACTGCCGTCGTTCAGATAGCGCTTGTTCACCTGCCACATGTCCGTCAGACTGATGACGGCCAGCGCCGTACAGAGCAGCCAGCCCTGTATGCGGCGGGCGGAATAGAGCCAAAGCAACAGCACACCGGCCAGGATGATCATCAGGGAACGCAGAGCATCCTGCGACAGGATGGCGTGGTGGATCTGCGTGATGCTGTTGCGGTAGGTGGCGATAAAGTCGGACGGCAGCGCGCCGGACATCGCCCCGAACATCGCCTCATCGTTGGCCGACAGGCAGTCGCCGGCCATTCCGGGGAACATCCACAGCAGCAGGCAGACACCGGCCGTCAATGCCAGAGACACTCCGACGGCGATACGTTTCGTGCGGAACAGTTCCGGCTCGCGCAGCAGACGGGCCAGACACAGCATGGCCAGCAGCGGCAGGGTAAACTCGGCAATGACCAGCGCGGACGATACCGTCCGGAACTTGCTGTACATGGGCAGATGGTCTATTAGGAAATCGGTAATGTCCGGACTGTTGTGCCCCCAGGCAAACAGCAGCGACACAACGGTGGACGCCGCCAGCGCCCACTTGAGCGGGCCACGCACCAGAAACAAACCGAGCACGAAAAGAAAACATACGAAGGCACCTACGTAGACCGGTCCCACCGTGAAAGGCTGGTTGCCCCAATAGAGCATGAGCCCCGGCGGAGTGGCCTGCTGCCCGCTCTGCATGAGCAGCTGCTGGGTCTGGGCGGCACAGTCATAGAACTGCGCATAGCCGTCCATCGCCTCCACGCCTTCCTTGTCCAGCAGACTGGAACTTCCGCCTCCCTTGAAATTGGGAATCATGAGCGTCAGGGTCTCATCCACACCGTAACTCCACGCCGTGATGTAGTCTCGGTCCAGTCCGTCCGTTGCCTCGGCCTGCCGTCCGTCGCGGACGGGCAGCGGTGTCAGCTCGGCTTTTCCGCGCATCGAGGCTTTGGAATATTCATAGGTATGGTAGAGGTTGGGCAAGTTGGCCGCCAGTCCCAACAGACCGGCCAGCACAATCACTCCCGTGGCCCGCAGATAGGACCTGACAGTCTTGCGCCGCAGTGCCTCGATGCCGTAGGCCAGCACCATAAAGAACATCACGAAGAGGAAATAGTAGCTCATCTGCACGTGGTTGGACAGGATCTGGAATGCCGTGAACAATGCCGTCACGGCACCACCCCACAACAACCGTCCGCGATAGCAGAGCACCATTCCGGCAATGGTAGGCGGAATAAGGGCCAGCGTCATCACCTTCCAGATATGTCCGGCGGAGATGATGATGAAGAAGTAAGAGGAAAACGCCCAAAGAACGGCCCCCAGCGCCGAGAGCCACGGCTTGAAGCTGAAGGCCCGCATAAGGATGTAGAAGCCCAGCAGATAAAGGAAGACGTAGCAGACGGCCCCTTCCGTGCCCAGTCCGTAAACATGCCAGAGCGTACTGAGCAGGGAAGACGATCCGTAGGAAGGCGCTATCTGATAGGTGGGCATTCCGCTGAAGACGGAATTGGTCCAGCGAGTCATCTCGCCCGTCCGGGCCACATATTCCTGTTGTTCGCGTCCCAGTCCGATGGAGGCGACGCTGTCGTGTCCGCCCAACACCAGCCCCTGACTGACAGGAGTGATGAAGTAGGCAAAACTCACTACCAGAAACAGCACAACGACAACGGCATCGGGCAATAGTTTTCTGAGATTATCTTTCATGGTGTCCAGCTTTAAATATCAATATCTGTAATGTTCCGCCTTAAAGGGCCCTTCCACCGGCACCCCGATATAGTCCGCCTGCTCCGGAGTGAGGCGCGTCAGGTGTGCCCCCACGCTTTCCAGATGGAGGCGTGCCACCTCCTCGTCCAGTGCTTTGGGCAGACGATATACGCCCACCTCGTGGCGGCGGGCGAAGAGTTCCATCTGCGCCAGCGTCTGGTTGGTGAAACTATTGGACATGACAAACGAGGGATGACCCGTGGCGCAGCCGAGGTTCACAAGCCGGCCGTCGGCCAGCAGCGTGATGCCGTGACCGTCGGGAAAGACATAGCGGTCCACCTGTGGCTTGATGTTTACCACCTCGATGCCGGGCAGGCGCTTCAGCGCATCCACCTGTATCTCGCTGTCGAAATGACCGATGTTGCAGACGATGGCCTGGTCGGGCATGCACTGCATGTGGGCGGTGGTGATGACGTCGATGTTGCCCGTGGTGGTGACGAATATATTACCTATCGGCGCCGCCTCTTCCATCGTGCGCACCTCGAAGCCCTCCATCGCGGCCTGCAAGGCGCAGATCGGATCTATCTCGGTAACGATGACGCGCGCGCCGTAGCTGCGCATGCTCTGGGCGCAGCCCTTGCCCACCTCGCCGTAGCCGGCCACCACGCAGACCTTTCCGGCTATCATCACATCGGTGGCGCGCTTGATGCCATCGGCCAGCGACTCGCGGCAACCGTACAGGTTGTCGAACTTGGACTTCGTCACCGAGTCGTTCACGTTATAGGCCGGGAACAGCAGTTCGCCGTGCTCCATCATACGATACAGGCGGTGTACGCCCGTGGTGGTTTCCTCGCTCACACCCTTCATTCCGGCCGCCAGCTCCTGCCATACTCCGTGCCGGCTCCCCAGCACTTTCTTCAGCAGGCTTTTGAGTTCGGCCTCGTCACCGCTGCCCGAGGGGGTGTCGAGCACGGCGGCATCCTTTTCGGCCTCTACGCCGAGATGCACCATCAGGGTGGCGTCGCCCCCGTCGTCCACGATGAGGTCGGGCAGCCGGCCACCGGAGAAGTTCATGGCCTGCAACGTACACCACCAGTAGTCGGCCAGGGTCTCGCCCTTCCATGCGAAAACGCCCACACCGGCCTGTGCCACGGCTGCGGCGGCGTGGTCCTGCGTGGAATAGATGTTGCAGGAGCACCAGCGCACTTCGGCACCCAAGGCCGTGAGCGTCTCGATGAGCACCGCGGTCTGGATGGTCATGTGGAGCGATCCCATGATGCGGGCACCGCGCAGCGGCTTGCTGTCCGCATACTTACGGCGCAGGGCCATCAGTCCCGGCATCTCGTGTTCGGCAATTTCGATTTCCTTGCGGCCGAAAGCGGCCAGCGATATGTCCGCCACCTTATAAGGCAGCGACGAAAAAAGTTCCTTTTCCATAAAAGTGAGAAATATGGTATATTATTCTTGTTCCTTATGTTTCTTTACGTTGCAAAGATAGTGAAAGGTGAGCGCAATAGCAAATCAGGAAACTGGTTTTCTGATTTTGATATCAGGAGAGAGCCGGAAAGACTCCGCCTCAGGGCATAAAAAAAGGGATACCGCTGTATCCCAACCTTGTTAACCTTAAATCTAATACTATGAAAAACACGATGCAAAGATACGGCTTTCAAACGGAAATGCAAGAGCGGAACGAAAAAAACATCGGATTCCGCTTTTTTTAGCATTTTATTTTTCATTTTGTCAAGTCAAGCTGCCAATCAAACACCATTCCGATGCAATGGAACAAGGGGAGGGAGATGCAAAAAACGGCACGGAGGAGCAGAGCGCACCCCCAGTGCCGTTTTATTTTTCGTCCTGTCGGGAACAGACCGACGGATCACCATCCGTCTCCGCTGCCGGCTTCACCACCGAAACCGCGTGCTCCGCCCTGCTGCATGCGCTGGTGCGGCATGGTACGGCGCATTCCCTGGCGCGAATCGGACGCGGCAAAGACCTTGACCAGCTGCACCGGCGACAGTTTCTCGCGGAAACGTGCATAGAAGGCCCGCTTGACGGCCGTCTCCGTCTCGCTTTGCCGGAAACGCTCCTCAATGAGCTGCTCGGCGCGGGCATCCGTCAGACTGTCGGCCGGAACACGCACCCCGGCAGCAGACCGGCGGACGGACTTCAGCGAATCCTGATATTCGGCATAGAGCGAGGTGAACCATTTCGCCGTAGCCTTGTCCAGTTTCATTTCTCCAGCCAGACGGGTAGCACGTCGGGCCGCCATATCCTTGCCTGCAACGGCACCCATCTTATTCTGCTTCTGTGCATAGACACCTGCGCCCGTTGAGACAAGCAGCAGGAAGAGAATCATCATTTTTTTCATAATCTCCGTAGTTTTTTTAGAATTTGAGTAATTAAACCCGTTGGTTGAATTAAAATTCTAAATATTTACAAATGAAAAAGTTGCACAATTTGCAGATTATTAGTAAA
>VSQE01000023.1 GCA_009775705.1 Prevotellamassilia sp. | reverse complement strand
GTTCTGAAACATGGCCATTATGCCCTCGTTTTTAATCTATTTGGACGAAAAGATGCCAAATACGTTTTAGAGGAAAGGTAGCGAAATTTAGCCAAGAAAACAAGTATTCTTGGCCAAGAAAACGTAATTTAGCCAAGAAAACCGGGCTATCTGAGGCGATAAAAAGCAATGGCCAAGAAAATTATTCATCTTCTTAGCCATTGATTATCAGGTGATTGTGTGAAATTTATTGCTTAGTATTCGTCTTCGTTGAAAAGAAAGTCTTCTTTCGTGGGATAGTCGGGCCAGACATCTTCGATGGTCTCATATATTTCTCCTTCGTCTTCCAGTTCCTGAAGATTCTCTACAACCTCCATCGGGGCTCCCGAACGCATGGCGTAGTCAATCAGTTCGTCTTTCGATGCGGGCCAGGGAGCGTCTTCCAGTTTTGAGGCAAGTTCCAGCGTCCAGTACATAATTGTCTTTGTTTTATAAGGTTGGTTATTAATGTTGTCTGTTTTATAGGGGGCAAAAATAATACTTTTCCATTAAAGATACGTGGAGAGCTATAAAATTATTTCTTTTTCTTTGTGAAACTTGTTTAAATTCAGGGCCAGCGCATACAGATAGTCCGACAGACGGTTGATGTAGGCCAGTGCGGCGGCTCCCGGATCATCGTCGAAGGTGCCTGTCGCTACCATGCGACGCTCCGCCCTTCGGCATATCGTGCGGCATACGTGTGCGCGGGCCGCTTCTTCGCAGCCGCCGGGCAGGATGAATCCGCCGAAACCGTTGCCTTCTTCTTCCGTCATGGTGTTGATAAGGGTTTCGAGCTGTGCGGTTTCGGTTGCGCCGGGCAGGTAGCGCGGAGCGGACGTTCCGGCTGTCAGTGCCGAGAGAGCGAAGAGGCGGCGTTGTACCTCCTGAAGTTCCTTGCATTGGCTGTCTGGCAGCAGGGAGGCCAGCAGGCCGATGTGGCTGCACAGTTCGTCCAGTGTGCCGCAGGCTTCGATGCGGGCATCGCATTTGGAAACGCGGGTGCCGTCGGCCAGTCCGGTGATTCCGTTGTCGCCCCGCCGGGTGTAGAGGCGGGTGGAGCGGGAATCAGAAGTAGTTGATGACATAGTCCTGTTTGTTGAGACGTTCTTCGAAATAGGCCAGTCCGAAGTCGTAGAGATCGAACGTGACGCGCACCTGTGTCAGGGCTTGCAGGTTTTGCCATGTCCTGCGGGCGGATTTTCCGCGGTGGATGCCGCGCATGATGACGAGGGTGCCGCCGTGGCAGCGGGGCAATAGCTGTCCGGCTGCCAGTTCCCATTCTTCGGGCCTGTCGGCATAGCACAGGTCCAAGCGCTCCGGCAGTTCCGCAGATTTTTCGGGAAGGGCGCGGGCCTCCGTGCCGAGAAAGCGGCAGCTGTTCCGGCCGGCCTGAAGGTAGCGCAGAGCGCCGCGCGTATCTTCGCCCAGAAGGATTCCGGTGCGGGGACGGTGGTCGTTGGCCAGCCGTAGCAGCAGCCGGAGGTCTTTCAGTCTCAGACCGCTGTCTGCCGCCGGTTCCGCCGCCAGCGGGGCGTAGGCATAGAAAGCGTCCTCTTCATAAATTACGTCCCGCACGATGTGGAAGGCAAACGGTGAATGGATGCCGTAGCCGCAGCGGTGGCGGAAACGGTACACCCAGACGAGGCTGCGGCGTAGGAAGCGGAAGGCTTTCATATACATAACTATACTGAAGTGGATGGCGTGAGCAGGGTTTACGGCGTGTCGGTCTTTTCCTCCAGCTCCGGTTCTTCCGTGTTCTCCTCCAGGTCCGGCTCCTCTTCTGCGGTGGCTTCGGCACCGTGGTTCTCGGGTGTGGTCAGGGCCACGCAGACGCGGTTTTGGAAATTGCGGCCGGTGGATGTGTGCCGGAGGCCCTGGTTCATGATGGCAAAGCAGAGCAGATGCCCGTCGGGGGCGGTGGCATAGCCGGCCAGGGTGCTGACGCCTTCCACCGTTCCCGTCTTGGCGGCTACGTTGCCTGCCGCGCTGGTGCCCCGCATTCGTCTGTGCAGGCTGCCGTCCTCGCCCGCGATGGGGAGTGAGGGATGCAGGTGCAGATAGATTTCCTCGTGGCGGTAGGCATAGCGGAGCAGGGCGACCAGCAGTTCGGGCGTGAGGTAGTTGTAGAGCGACAGTCCGCTGCCGTCCGCTATCTGATAGTGGGAGGACGGCAGCCCGATGTGTTCGATCAGGCTGTTGATGCTGTGTGCCGCCCGTTTGCGGTCGGCGTATGCGCGTCCGCTCTGTGCCCCGATCTGGTAGAAGAGGGATTCGGCGAACAGGTTGTCGCTCTTTTTCATCATGGGCAACAGAATCTGGTCGATGGTATGGCGGCGTGTGATGAGCAGGCGGGCCGTGTCGGGCAGCAGAGCTGTCACGAAGTTTCCGTCCAGCGTGATGCCGGCTTCTTCCAGAGCCTGTGAGAAAGCCTTGACAAAGCGGTCGCGGCCGCCGTAGAGGAGAGGCGTGAGCGGTCGGGTATCGTTGTCCCAGCACCATCCCCAGCCCATCCGGGTGGTGTCCTTGATGGAGACATCGAGCCGGATGTCGCCGTTGATGCGGCGGATGCCTCGGTCGGCCACGGTATGGACGAAGGCAAGCATGTCATCGCGTCCGAAGAGCGGGTCGAAGCCGGCGCGCACGGTGAGGTGTCCCGTCAGGATGGAATCCTGTTCGCTGCCGTCCATATAGAGTGAGGTGGAATAGTTGTAGTCCGTGCCCAACCGGGCGAGAGCAGCCACGGCGGTGACTATTTTCTGGCACGATGCGGGCCGCATCAGTTGTCGTGCGCCGCGTGCGAAGAGCGGACGGTCCGCGGTCAGATCATATACGTAGAGCCCCACCTGTGTGCGTTCGAAGATGTCGTCGCGCAGCAGCGAGTCAAGCCGTCGGGCGATGACCTGTTCGTAGGAAACCGCTGTGTCGGACGGTAGTGCGGCATAGACCGCTTCCGGCAGGAGGATGCCGGAAAACAGTACTGTCAGCAGTGTGCGGACGGCGGGCAGCCGGCGCAGAAAAACGGGAAAAGCGTTCATTCCGTAAAACATATATAGTGTGAGAGGCCGGAAGGGCCTGGAGTTCTGATGCAAATTTACATATTTTTCCGCAAAGACAGTGCAAGCCGAACGCAATGAAACTTGTTTCAAATTGCTGAGGCGCCGCCTGTCTTATGAAAAGACAGTGCAAGTATCTTACGAGACGGGAAAAGGCATTCCGTCGTTTCACGTTTGGCGCCGATAAGCAAAACGGATGTTTCGAGCCGAGTGTAAACGAAAGTTAAACGGTATTTGCATTTCGCCCGTAGATGTGTTATATTTGCACCAGCAAAGTAGAAGAACCTTGAAAAGCCGCCCATCAGGCGGCTTTTTTCGTTGCTTAACGTGAAAAAAACATCCGATCTTTTTTAAAAAAGGTCGGATGTTTTTCAAAAAAGATACTATGTTGTGAAAAAAAGGTCCGTTCCTGTTCAAATTCCCTGCATTCTCAATGTTAAACTTTGGGGACAGGTGTTAAATTTTACGCGAAAAATTTAACAGGATCAGGAGTGAGTTTTTATTTCACGATGATCTTCCGTCCGGAGCGGGAAACATAGATACCGGAGGACTGCGGCTGTACGGGGCGTCCCGAAAGATCGTACCACTGCTCCTGGGTGTCCGTGTCGTCTGCCTCGATGCCGGTGACGGACGTGGGGCCGCTGACGTTGAACACCAGTCCGTTGTTCATGTCCGGTCCGATAGCCTTGGCCTCCAGTCCTTTCACCGAGGTCAGGATCACGCCGTATTGTCCGGGCGGTACATTCAGTTTGTGGGTGATGACAAGGTCACCGCCTTCCTGCCGGTCCAGGGTGAACGGAACGATGTTGGAGTTCCCTATCATTTCCTCGTCACGGTTGAAGAACACGAGGGCAAACGATCCGTCGCCATATCCTCCCTTGTTCAGAAGGCTGGCCCGTACCGAGAACATCTGGTTGGCCACGACCGTGCCCGAGCCGTCGGGAGTCTCGATGCGTAGCGGTGCCGACAGTATGAAGTTGGGCGAGAGCATCGGGCGCGGTTTCACAGTAGCTTCCGTCACCATCAACTCGTCCGGTCCGATGGCGTCGAAATACGTGCTGCCGTTGTTGGCATGGTCGCATACCGCCACGATGTCATATTTCCCGTAGGAAACCTCAATGCTGTCCGTAGAGTAGACGAACGTGCGTGTCTCGCCTTTCGGGATGCGTGTGAGGATGACACCCACGTATTGCCGCACCTTCTCCGTTCCCGAGGTTTGCTTCTGCATGAGCACACCCAGATAGGAATAGAATTCCTCTCCGTCGTTGCGGACCGTGATGCGGAAGGAGGCCCGGCGGGTGCTGTAGAGCGAGCCGATCACCTCCGGTTTGACAGTCAGCGACAGGTGGGCGGCGTGGGCCGGCTGTGCGTAGCTTACCGATTCGGCGCCGACCGTTGCCAGCAGGTAGTCCGCCGTATTCACCGGTGTGCGCATCTTCGTATATTCTGTCGCGCCGTTTTCCTTGTGGGCCAGATAAAGGCGGTAAGTGCCTTCCGGAATCCCGGCCGGAACGGAGAAGCGGAAGTCCGTGCCTTTTGTCCCTCCCTCCAGTTCGCGGATGTTGGTGAGCGGTTTGACGGAGAGCACCGAGACGGGCTTGTCGTCCGTATCGCAGAGCAGCAGGGCCGCCTCGCCGGTGAAGTTGCGCAAACCGTAGTTGTAGAATGAGGCGTTTATCGATGTCTCCGCGTCGCGCGCGGTGCGGGGAGCTGCCGGTGTGAGCGGTTTTGCCAGTTGAAGGCCGGCTACGTGTGTGGCCGAGGGGTTGGGCGGCTGTATGTTGGTCAGCATGGCTTGCAGGTGGTTGTAGGCCCCCAGTCCGCTTCCGATGCCCAGATATTCCGGTTCGAGAACGGACGAACGGAAGTAACCGTCGCTCATTCCGCCCCATCCCCAGTTGTAGTGGAAGAAGCCGCGGCTGTCGTATCCGTCGCAGACAAAGGCGTGGCCGCCGCCCTCGCCCTCTCCGAATTGCAGGATGGGGCGTCCGGCATCCAGTTCGGCGCGCATGAGGGCTTCCCACGACGGCTCGTCGTAGTGGGTGCGGTCTATGTATTCGATGTTTTCGTCATAGCCGAAATAGCGGGTAAAGGCCTTGGCCGTCTCTTTGGCCGTGGCTCCGCTGCCTTCGTAATTGTAGTCCATGCGGCAGGCAACCCCCACGTGGAAGGCGAGTTGGGCCACGGCCTGTGCCTGTGCTTCGGAATAGTTGCCGTTGTAGTCGGCCAGCATATTGTTCCAGTCGTAGGTGGCCGAGGCGAAATCGGCGCTTACGGGCAGACGCTCCGTCTCGGTGGTATAGCTACGGCTGCCTATACCCTGTTGCGGATAGCCGTGGTATTTCATGATCTGGGCCGCGGCAATGGCAACGCAGCCGGCCGGTGTGCGCATCTTCTCATAATATTTGTCCATGGGGCAGAGACGGTTGAACGGTTCGTCCTGGCTCCAGCAGATAGCCCCCAGCAACGGGGCGACGGATTTGGCGGAGGGCTGTTCTTTTGCCGTGGTGTAGCGTGAATCCTTGACGGCGATCTCCAGGCCCGAGGCCGTCAGGGCCTCATACTGGCGGGCATAGTTGTCCAGCAGCGAACGCAACTGTACGGGCATGTTCTCGTAAGAGAAACTGCCGCTGAGCGCGTAGCCGGCCACGGGGCGCATACGGTCGTCGGCCGATACGAGCACGAAGCCTTCTTCCCGCCCCACGTTGAAGGCGTACACCGCCTCGGCCGCCAGACCTCGGGAGGAACGGGGACGCACAAGGCGGAACTCCGGAGTGTCGTGGCCGGCTCTTGACGAGCGGAAACAGGATTCGTAGAAGGCTTCTGCCGTCTGCTGCGCCTCATCGGGCGTCAGACTGCGGGAAAACAGCCCTGCGGGAGCTGCCAGCAAAAGGCAGGCAAGGAAAGAACGAAAGAATAAGGTTCTCATAATACGGGTTGTATTTGTAGGGTTCAAAACGGTTTATCTGAAAAAAACTGCAAAGATAACAAAATAATAGGATTCTGCTTCGGAAAATGTGAATTAGGATGAAAAACCGGTTTTTTCATCCTAATATGGTATTTTTTTACTTCCTTTGCATTTAAGTTTAATTAATACTGAACAAGTATAAATCCAATAATAAACAGTTTATGAGAAAATCTACCTTTTTAGTATCTTTGCTCCTATGTGCCGCCGGCGCAACAGCGCAAGTCTCGAAAAAATCTATCCGCATGCGGACGAAAGCGCCCAAGACTGCGGTGACGAAAAAATTGTCGGAGGCACTGTTCCGCGCTGACTTGGTGGGGAAACGCAAGGCCGCTGCCGCACAGCCTGTGTCGCTGTGGAAGCCCACGGCCGAAGTGTTCTATATCTACGAGGAGGGCGAATGGCTGCCTATGGCTACCAGTACGCTTACCTATGACAAGGCCGGCAATCTCCTGACCGTGACCACCGATGAAGACGGCTGGCTCACGCGCAACACCTATACCTACGATGCCAACAACATGCAGGTGTGCAATGTTCTGGAAAGCGATGAGAGCGGAAGTGGAGAGGAGTGGATCTACGAGGAGAAAACGGAAAAAACGTATGATCCCGTTGTGACGGATTTCATGACCTCGAAGATGGAATACAAATGGGACGATGTGGAAAACGACTGGGGCCCCGGCAACAAGCAGTCGCAGCGGAAGACCGTCACGCGCGATGCCAAAGGGCGTGTCATCTTGGTGGAGCGTTCGGCCTATTTCAGCTATACGGATAGCTGGGATGTGGATTCGCGCATTGACATCACCTACGATGAGGCTACGGGGAAAGCCGTTACCTACGCCTATCGCCAGTCCGAAGGGTTTGATCCTGAGACAGGAAAAGTCCTATTGGGTGCCCCGACGGTGTACAGAAATATAGAGTGGGAAAACACGGACGGACAGATTCTGGAAGATTTTGACGGGCTGTTGTTGGGAGCCAACCGTTTCAAAAAGGCCGATACCTACTGGGGAGAGGGCGAAGACGCGGAGCTGGCGGAACACTGCGAAGTTGTCTACAAGGAAGGCAAGGCCGATTTCGTCCTTACGGTTACCTCGGCCGACGGTATGGAGAAAACGGTGAACACTTACACCGTTACCGATGAGAACGGCAGCCTTGTAGAGGAGCATGCTTACTACATGGACGAAAACGAGGACGGCGATCTGACCGAAGACGAGTGCATCCGTGAGTCGCTGGTCATGAAGTATGACAAGTTTGGCAACTGCACCCTTGAGGAGTACCGCGGACAGGAAACTCCGGCCGACGAACTCGAAATGATCTCCGGAACCCGCACTGTTTATACATACGACGAGACGACAGGTGCCGTTAAGGAGGCGTTGCAGGAAGAGTATATGGTGGAGTATGACGACGAAAGTGAAGAAGTGATCTCGGGTCAGTACGAGCCGATGATGAAGATCGTCTATTCCGACTTTGCCGATGTGACGGCTGTCCGCAACGTGACAACCGGTAATTCCGACCAGGCCGTTGCCGTCTATAACCTTCAGGGAGTGGTTGTAGGCACGTCCACCTCCGGTCTGCCTGCCGGCATCTATATTGTGAAGAAAGGCACCTCAACATACAAGGTGGTGAAGAAATAAGGAGGCGCATTTCCTCCTGTGAACCGGCTTATGCGGCGGGAAGACTCATGGTAGTCTTCCCGCCGCTGTCTGTTGTGTGAATTGTGTGGAGAAGTCCGTCCTCTGTCCGGAGCTGAAGAATGGGGTAGAGGCGATCCGGTGAAGAGGGGAAAAACTCGGTTACGGTTTCTACATCCGCAATGGTAAATGCCGGTTGCGGTTGCATCAGAAATGGGAGGCGATGAATTATAAGAACTTGTAAAATTGGTGATAAGCGAAATCTGTCATAACTTGCTCAATCTTTAAGATTTTCCAACCAGATGAGGAATGTGTTTGTTTGCCCAGATGGCAAAATGGTAGCATAGAAATAGTGTGATGGCCGTGATGATGATGGAAATGATAAGAGTGTGCTCGTGCAGCAAGCTGTATTCAATGCGTTTGAGTGGAATTTCAAATAGGATATGTATGCCGAGGACGATTAAAGAATTAATGCCGAAAAATCGGATAGTCTTCAGACTGCTGTCACGATTGAAGAAGGACGATAGGCTTATCAGCGATAGAATTATTGTATATAAGTATGCATGATGGAGCAGATTAGCCGGAATGTAGGAGTTGATTTTAAAGAAAGGAAGGATAAATAGGGCATAGAGAGTGAGAACGGTTCCTGTGAAATAAAGTCGTTTTTTGCTATCTTGTAGAAGGCGGAGAATTTTTTTGCCAAACAGATGTCCCATGATGTAGAAGTTAATCCAGTAAAGTGCGTTGTTGATCATAAACGGAGAGGGAAAGTTCAGGAGAATATCTTTGAAAAGAATGCAGAGGAGAGCCAATATAAACAGAATTCGTTGGTCCAGTTGTTGAAGAAGACTGTAAATTGCCTGGATCATTAGCAGGCACAGAATAAACCATAATGGAACATTGACAAAGAGGTAGTCTCTACGTTCTTCAATCTTGAAAATATCGAACAGGCACAACCAATTGAAAGTTTCCAAAGTGCGGGTATCCCAAAAGTGCATCAAGACTCTAAATGGATAAGAAAGAAGATAAAAGAAAAGGAAGGGTATAATGAGTGTGCGAATCCATTTTTTTAGCACATTTTGTAGTGGTTTTGGCTTGAAGAAAATTCCAGACAGAAAAAAGAAAATGGAGTTTACTATATCTGGAGTGAGCCAAGCTGGAGGTGAGGTATGAATCCAGGCTACGCCAATGATACCTATACCTCTGGCTATATCAATATAATTGATTCTTCCATTCGAGTTTGTTTTTACCCCCCCTGAATACTGTCTAAGGTATTGATATTTAAATTGTTGTTCTGCATATTGGTTTTATATTCTGATTGAAAATGTTTTTCTTTTGGGTATATTCTCTTATGTTTTCAAAAAAAATAAGAGAGGATGAAAGGTGTTTCTTCCGAAACTTTTTCCGTCCTCTCTTGAAAATGTCTTTCCGCTTATTTGGCGGCAGGTGCGGTGATGCCGAGCTTGCCCATTACTTTCTTGGTAACGTCCTCGCTGAGGCTTTCGTTGATGAAGATGGTGGCCTGGGCACCGGCTTTGTCGATGACATAGACGTAGCTGCCTTCTTTGGCTACGGCATTTACGGCATCGGAAATCTTCTGGTAGAGAGGCTGCATCTTGGACTGGCGGGCTTCCTCGAAAGCCTGTGCGTTGTCCTGGCGGGCCTGCTCGAACTTCTGCTGCATGTCCATGATTTCCTGTTCGCGGCGTTGGCGAATGTTGGCGGGAGTACTTTCGTTCACCTCGGTCTGGTATTTTTCCATCTTGGTGGTGATTTCCTTGCGCATCTCGTTGAGATCGGTCTCAAACTTTTTGGCCATGTCTTCCAGCTCGGTCTGGGCTGTTTTGTAGGCAGGCAGAGCCTGTACCACTTCGGGCATGTTGAAGTGAGCGAACTTTTGGGCGGCAAGGCTCAGCGGTGTGGCAAGCAGCACCAGCATCAGAATTTTTTTGATCATAATGTCTTTATTTTTTAATTGTTGATTCGTTTTGTGCGGGATGCAAATATAATGATTTTAGTTGGAATAGCCTAATTTGCTCAAAACCTCGTTGCTGATGTCGATGGAGGGTGAGGCAAAAATGATGCCCGCGTCCGAGGAGCGGTCCAGAATGAGCTGGAACCCTTTGCTTTGGGCAATGCCTTTGACGGCATTGTATATTTCGTCCTGTATGGGCTCGATGAGCGATACGCGTTTTTTGTAAAGTTCGCCCTGCGGCGCGAAATATTTCTTTTTCAGTTCGGCGGCTTCCTTTTCCTTGTCTACGATGGCCTGCTCGCGCTCTTTCTTCTGTGCTTCGGAGAGGAAGACTGCCTCGTTCTGATAGTTCTTGTAGAGGGTTTTTGCCTGGTTGTCGATGGCTTCGACCTCGGCCTGCCATTTCTTGGATACCTGGTTCAACTGTTCGCTGGCCCGTTCGTAGGCGGGGATGTTGCTCATGATGTATTCCATGTCGATGAGCGCGAACTTCTGTGCGGACGCGCCGAGGCTGAAGCTGAGCAGCAGGACTCCGAGTGTGATTAGTTTTTTCATGTTGTTCTCTTTTTTGGTGAATAAATAAAATTATTTCCCGGTTCTCTCTATTTCAGGTTTTGTGATTTTAGAATTCCTGTCCGATGATGAAGTGGAACTGTGGGCCGCCGGCTTTCTGTCCGTTGATGTTTTTCTGGAAACCGTAGGCCCAGTCGATGCCCATCAGACCTACCATCGGCAGCAGGATGCGCACACCGATACCGGCACTGCGCTTCATGTTGAAAGGATTGAATTTGTTGACATCGCTCCATGCGTTACCTCCTTCAACGAAGGCAAGGGCATAGAGACTGGTGGAGGCTTCGAGCATGAGGGGGTAGCGGAGCTCCAGCGTCATACGGCTGTAGGCGTAACCGTTCTGTCCGTTGTTTCCGGCCAGCGAACCGTTGTCATAGCCGCGCAGGCCGATGGTTTCGGTGGCGTAGCCTGTGGAGTAGCCCGACATGCCGTCACCACCCACGTAGTAGGTCTCGAAGGGTGACTTCTTGTAGCGGTTGTATGCACCGAGAATGCCGCATTCCACGCGTGTCATGAGGACCGGAGCTTTCAGTCCGCCGGTCAGTGCGGTGAAGGTGCGGAACTTGAATTTCCATTTGTGGTATTCTATCCAGCGGTATTTTTCCTGCGCCTCTCTCTGGTAGTCGGCACTCTGGTAGTTGGTGGCCAGGTTTTTGTAGTCCTTTTTGTCCCAGAGGGAATAGGGAGGGGTGGCAGTGACGGAAAGCAGGAACTCGGAACCGCGGCTCGGGTAGAACGGATGGTTGGTAGAGGAGCGGTTGATGGTGAGTGTCAGGCCGATGTTGTTGCAGTTACCGTCTGTGATGAGAAAGTATTGCCAGGATTTGAGTATGTAACGGGTATAGGAAAGTTCGGCCATGAACATGAAGTAGTCATCGGGCCAGCTCAGACGTTTTCCGAAGCCCAGAGAGAAGCCGAACATTTTCACATACTTGTCGGGGTCGTAGTAGTTGGAATAGTTGTAGTAGTTGCTGTTGTTGCCGTAGAGGTAGTTGTAATAGTTGTTGTAGTAGTTGCTGTTGTAGAAGTTGGAACTTACGTCGCTCTGCTTGGAATAGAAGAAAGACGCGGAGAACTGGTTGGGGCGTTTGCGGCCGAACCAGGGATCGAGGAAGGAGAGGGAGTAGCTCTGGTAGTAAGTACCGTTTGTCTGGCCGCTGATGGAGAGCGTCTGACCGTCTCCCTGAGGAATGAAACCGGCGCGTTTGGAGCCTTTTCCGAAGAGATTCTGGATGGAGAAGTTTGTGAATTTCAAACCTATGCGGCCCACGATGCCGGTCTGTCCCCAGCCGGCGGAAAGTTCTACCTGGTCGCCGCCTTTGGTGACGAGCGGATAGGTGATGTCTACCGTACCGCTGGCCTCGTCCGGACGGATGTTTTTACCGATTTCGGACTGGAGGGCTTCGGGGTCGAACTGGTTCATGCTGGCCAGTTCGCGCAAGGTACGCTGGATGGCATCCATCGTGAAGAGGTCGCCGGGTTTGGTTCGCAGCTCGCGTCGGATTACGTCTTCGTAGACCCGGTCGTTGCCGGCGATGCGGACATTGTTGAACGTGGCCTGGTTGCCTTCGTGGATGCGCATCTCCAGATCAATGGAATCTCCGTCGACATTGATCTCAACGGGTGTGAGACGGTAAAACACGTATCCGTTGTTGTAGTAGAGGTTGCCGATGGCATCCTCGTCCGAGAAAAGACGTTTGTTCATTAAAGACTGGTCGTAGAGGTCTCCGCGTTTCATTTTGAGTGTGCGGGCCAGACTTTCCGAAGGGTATACCGTGTTGCCCACCCATACGACATCGCGCAGGTAGTATTTCTGCCCTTCGTACAGGTCAAGATAGATGTCGACGTGTGAATCGTCTACGGTTGCGACGCTGTCTTTCCGGATTAGGGCGTCGCGGTAGCCCCACGAGTTCATGCGGTCTATCAGGAGGCCTTTGTCTTCCTCGTATTTCTCGGGCAGGTATTTCTTTGAGCGTAGCAGGTTCCGCAGAGATTTCTCGTGTGTTTTTTTCATGGCACGTTTCAGTTTGCCGATCTTTTTATGCTCGATACCTGTTATATAGATGTGGCGCACCTTGATTTTCTCGTTCTTGTTGATGTTGACATCCACGAGCACCTTGTTCTCTCCCGTCACGTCTTCGCGCTGGACGATTTCCACGGCGGCATTTTTGAATCCCTTTTCCTCAAAGTAGCGTTTGATGATGATTTTTGCGCGGTCTACCATGTCGGGAGTGATCTGGCTGCCGGTCTGGAGCCCGAGTCTCTTTTCAATATCTTCGCGTTCCGTCTTTTTCACCCCCGTATAGTTGATGCTGGAGATGCGTGGCTGGGCCGTGAGAATGACACGCAGGTATATTCTGCTGCCTACGATGCTGTCGGCTTCGATGCGTACGTTCGAGAATAGACGCTGCTGCCAGTAGCGCCGGATGGCGTCGCTGATGTCGGGTCCGGGAATCTCGTAGCTTTGGCCTATCTTCAGGCCCGATATGCTTTTAAGCAGTTCTTCGTCAAAATTTTTTCCGCCTTCGATGGTCAGTCCTCCCAGAATATAGCGGGGATGGTCGGCTGTATATGTGATCTCCGGCTGGTTTTGTGCGTTCAGCCGTAGGGTTGCAGTCATCAGAAGGCAGAATGCCAGAAGGAAACGGACAGAAAATATATGGTTCATAGGATCTATTGTTCAGATTGGGTTGCTACGATTTGTTCGCTGGTCTTACCGAAACGGCGTTCGCGTTTTTGATAATCGAGGATGGCCTGACAGAATGCCTCCTGGTTGAAGTCAGGCCAATAGGTGTCGCAGAAATACAGTTCGGAGTAGGCGCACTGCCACAGCAGATAATTGCTCAGGCGCTTTTCGCCTCCCGTGCGGATCAGAAGATCCGGATCGGGCATGAAAGCGGTGGACATTTCGGCGTTGAGCGTGTCTTCGTCAATGTCTCCGGTCGCCGTTTCTCCGTTTGCGACCCGGGCGGCAATATTCCGGACGGCTTCCGTTATTTCCCATTTGGACGAATAGCTCAGGGCGATAACCAAGGTCGTACCGGTATTTCCTGCTGTGTGTTGTTCCAGTTTCCGGATGGCTGTCTGCACTTCCTCCGGCAGGCGTTTCAGATCTCCGATCGTGCGTA
Source organism: Prevotellamassilia sp. (assembly GCA_009775705.1). Taxonomy (GTDB): domain Bacteria; phylum Bacteroidota; class Bacteroidia; order Bacteroidales; family Bacteroidaceae; genus Alloprevotella. Next base: position 19,112 of record VSQE01000023.1, on the reverse strand, counting down.
GGCGGACGTTGTTTTTCATGAAAAGCTCCTCTTCCATTGCGGTGAGGATGAGCGACATGAGAGCGGCCACTTCTGCCGTGGGCCGGTTCCAGTTTTCTGTGGAAAAGGTGTAGAGTGTCAGATATTTCACTCCCAGATTAGAGGCTGCCTCCGTGATGATCTTTACGGTCTCCACGCCAGCCTGATGGCCCAGACTGCGGTTCAGTCCGCGCGCTTTGGCCCATCGCCCGTTGCCGTCCATGATGATGGCGATATGTGCGGGTATGCGGTTCGGGTCTAATTGTTCGAGAGTTGTCATTCTTCGTATTGTTTCGTTTGCGTTTTGCCTCAGTCCTTGTTGCAGTTGGGGCAGCGAGGCGAGAGGTCGTATGTCAGTGTCAGCATGGTCAGCGAGAAATGGTCTTTGTTCCGGAATCCCGATGAAGAGATGCCCAAAGGCGCTTCCAGCCCTTCCAGTTTATCGCTGAGAGAGAAGTGCATCTGCCAGTCGAGCCCCAGATTCAACCGTGGTCCGACTTTGTATTTCACGCCTGCTCCTATCGGAATGTTGAAGGCCACGTTTCGGCCGGCATCGCTGTAGGCCAGTCCCAACCCCACTTGGATGAAAGGGGTGATGCGCGAGAAACCCTGATAGCTTTTCTGGAATCCGTAGGGCAGGAAATTCAGTTCGTAGGATGCGCTCAGGCTATAGAGCTTGGCATCGGCTTTGAAATCCAACTGTTCGTTGCCTGCGTTGTCGGGAACGGCCGGATAAAAAGCGGAGCGGCCGCCGGTATTTCCCGTAAGCCGGGTATAACCCGCTGCGGTTTTGATGCTCATCCGCGGATTCAGCAGAAAACGGGCCAGCAAACCTCCGGCGGGTTGCGCGTTGCCGAAAAATTTGTCGTTCACATCCGTAAGGCCGAATCCCAAGCCTGCTCCCGCGCCCAGTTCGAGGCGGTATTCCGTTTCTTCCTGTGCCGCTGCGCGCGGAGCCGTGAGCAGAAACATGAGCAAGCATATATAGCGTATCGGCATGATGATTCTTTTCGTTATAATATATAAGGAGTGAGGGCCTGGCGGCATCCTTTCATCGTTTCATTGATTTGAGGAAAGCGCCCGTCTCCTCCTTCCATCCCAGACGGTTTAGCCTTCCCCTCCAAATCTCACCGCTTCCGCTACAGAATATCCAGATGCAGTTGGCTTTGTCGACCGAGGCGGCTATGGTGGTAAGCGGGGCCAGAGAAGAGGGCATGCCAAACTCGTCGGCCCGCCAGGAGCGGCCGTTGTCTCTGCTCAGACGCAGAAGTGGAGCATTTGTCTTTTGGTCGATCCCTATGAGCAGGGTGCTGTTGTCGTATGGCAACAGCACGAGATCTTCCGTTGCCGGACAGGCATAGGCGGGATTGTCTACGGGAGGGAGATATATCCAAGGGAATACTTCGTTGTCTTCGGGATTGAGGTCTATGTCGCGCTTCCAGACAACGGAGTTCCCGTTGAGCAGGCCGGCAAACAACAGACTTTCAAATTGGGGGTCTGTAGGCGAGGGCATGCAGATGCCGGCCACATGGTCCGCAGGCAGTTGTAGCGGTGTGTCGGCACGGTCTTCTGTCCATGTACGGCCATCGGTGGAACTGTAGATGTGCCGGCCTTTTATGGCGGTCATGAAAGTCGAGCCTGTTGTCGGGAGAAGTTCCGGTTTCAGTTCCGCTCCGGTGGCAGTCCAGGTGTGTCCGTCCGTCGAAGTCATGACCTCACCTTTGCAGAGTGCGAAAAACTGGTTCTTGAACAGTTGCACCGAACGGATGTCGATGTCTTCGTTCAGAAGCGTCCGTGTCCATACCACCGGTGTCTCGGGGCGGGCTGTAAGCAGAATGGTTCCGTCCGTGCTGCTGCCGAACAGATATATCTCGTTGTTCCTGACGAGTGCGCGGGTACGTGTGAGCGCGGCGACAAGAGGATCGCCTGCGGCAAGACGTGTCCAGCGGAAACTGTCGGGTTCTTCGCGGTGCACATTGATGTTCATGCGGTAGGGCCTTTTCGAGAGCCCGTCGGGGCTATATACCGTAACCAGACGCTCTGCAGTGCAGTCCGTGCTGTCCGATGCCGTGAAGACGGTATCCTTTCCTGTGGCGAGCGATCGGATCATTATGCTGCCCGAGGCTGCGATCGTGGAAAATACGATACGTTTTGCGTCGGTTCCTTTTGGCAGAGAGTCCGCATTATAGATGCGTCCGTTTTTCTGGTCAATGCTCAGAGGGTAGTAGCTGCCCGTTACGGGTGTGACGTATGTGCTGTCCTTTCCTTTGGAATCCAAAGTGTGCATAATCCGTTTCAGTTTCCCGAGCTCTGCGGCTTTTATGAAACACTCGCCCGAGGGGGTGTATTCCAAAGAGTCGTCCGTGCTGCAACTTGTTGCCAATGCGGACAGAACAGCCGTGAGGGCTATTGTGAGGACGGCAAGAGTAATTCTTTTCATAATTCTTTCAGAATAAAGCGTCGTCGCGTAATTTCAGTTTTTTACAAGATGCAAAAGTACTTACAATTTTTCTAAAATGAAAGAAAACGCCTGTTTTTAGTATTTATTTCATGTTCCCTGGGAGGAGATTGTCCGGAAACGGCATCTTCTTAATGAAAAATCCGGGATAACTTGACGACATTCCGTCAGTTATCCCGGATTGTGTCGGAAAGAGGCGACTCGAACGCCCGACCCCTACGTCCCGAACGTAGTGCGCTACCAACTGCGCTACTTTCCGATTGCGGGTGCAAAGATAAAAGTTTTTTTTCAGACGAAAAAACTTTCTCCTATTTTTTTACAGTCACGTCTATCACTATTTTCTGGTTCTGAGGATCGTTGGTGATGAGCAGAACGCGGCGGCGGCCTTTGAAATAATGGCTGTTGGCATTGACTGTGATTTTCAGTTTGTCGCTTTGTCCCGGTTTGATGCGCCGTTTGTTCAGGCTGACGCTCAGTCCGGGGTTGTATACTTGCAGCGCGCTGATGACGAGCGGGGATTTTCCGGTATTCGAAATCGTGATATATCCCCGTACCTTCTTCTTTCCGGCCATGTCGCCCAGGTCAAGCGAGAGGCTGTCGAGAGTTGCCGTCGGGGCGGCGGCCAGCTGTTCGGCGGTCCATTCGTTCTGGGGCAGGATGGTTGCGGAGACGTAAATCTCGTTCTCTTTGTTCACCCTGTCTCCCGGGAAACGGCTCAGGTAGATGTGGGTCTGTGTCAGGCCCATTGTGCGTAGCAGTTCGCTGTTCAGGCTTACGTAGATATTACCCACACGTCCCGGCCGCACGGTTTCGGGGTCGGCTTTGGCCGATAGGTAGCGGGGCAGGTGCATCAGCTCGGGCGAATAGGATTTCTTGCTGTTGTTGAAAACGCGCAACACCTTGACCGGCATGTCTCCGCGGTTCACGTCATCGAACTCGATGTTGTCCGAACTCAGATGAATGTCGCCGATGCGATACGGATAGTCGCCCGAATATTCCTTTTTCTCCATTACGACATCGCCGCTCACCGTGAGCCATATCGGCTGGTCCGAGGCGTTGGTCTTCACGGCCAGCAGCTTGCGGAAGCGTCCCAGCAGCTCGGCATCGTATTCCACGTAAATCTCGCCGGTGGCTCCGGGCCGCAGGGGCTCGCGTGTCCATGCCGCTACGGTGCAGCCGCAGTCCGGATGTACGTCCTGTATGGTCAGGTTTTCATCGCCCGTGTTCGTTACCTTGAAGGTGGTGCGGCCGCCTACTTTCCATAGGAGCGATCCGAAGTCATGGCGCAGGACATCGAACGTAGCGACGGGTTGGGCCGTCAGACGGACTGCCGTTCCTGCGGCGAGACCCAACAACAGGGTGATAAGGATTCGTTTCATTGGCGAGAAGGATTTTTTCTATCGGTTTACAAAGTTACGTCTTGGACGGAGATGTGCAAAATTATTTCGTTTTTTTATGAATGTGTCCGTGGGTTTTGCTGTGCCGTCAGAGGGAGAGCAGTTTCAGAATACGTTCCACGCTTTCCCGGAGCGGCACAACGGAAGTGTCGATTGCGAGGGCCGGATGTTCCGGAGCCTCGAACGGAGCGGAGATGCCGGTGAAGTCTTTTATCTCGCCCCGCCGTGCCCGTGCGTAGAGACCTTTCACGTCGCGGCGCTCGCACTCTTCAAGCGGAGTGCAGACATAAATTTCCTTGAAATCTTCCGTTCCGATGATGTCGCGGGCCATGTCGCGCAGTTCGCGTGTGGGACTGACGAAGGAGGCCAGTGTGATGATGCCGGTGTCTACGAATAGTTTTCCCGTTTCGGCGATGCGGCGGATGTTTTCGCGGCGGTCTTCCTCGGAAAAGCCCAGACCGCGGTTGATGCCGGTGCGCACGTTGTCGCCGTCAAGCAGTCGGCAGAGCTTCCCCCTGCGGTGCAGCTCGCGCTCCACTGCGATTGCCACCGTGCTTTTTCCCGATCCGCTCAGACCGGTGAACCATAGCATTGTTCCGCGCTGGCCCAGCAGTTCTTCCTTGTCTTTGCGGCTCAGCATTTGCTCGAATATCGGAAATATGTTCTTTTCTTCTTTCATGTCTCTTTTTTGAAGGGGGATGTGTCTCAGATTGTGTGTATGGGAGGGGTTAGAAAGGCCATATCATGGGGATCAGGAGCACGCTGAGCACCAGTGTCATGATGTTGAGCGGCAAGCCAATGCGTACGAAGTCACCGAAGCGGTAGTTGCCGATGCCCTGTACGATGAGATTGGTCTGGTAGCCTATGGGAGTGGAGAACGAGGCCGAGGCTGCGATGCAGATTGTGGCGAAGAACGGGGTGGGGCTGACGCCCAGATGCTCCGCTATGGCCAGCGAGATGGGGAAGGAGAGGGCCGCTGCCGCGTTGTTGGTCATCAGTTCGGTAAACAGGTTGGTGATGATGAATACCACTGCCAGCAACAGGTAGGGGTTGGGGTGTTCGTTGCTCAGCCCGATGGCAAACTGTGCCACGGCATCGGCCATGCCGGAGTTCTGCATGGCTTTGGAGATGGCAAAGGCCGAGGCGATGGTGATGAGGATGTCCCACGAGATGAACTTGGTGTATTTGCGTGCGGGGAAGATATTCATCCAGGCCATGATGACGGTGGTGACACAGACAAAGAAGAACATGTCGAACTTCATGCCCGGAACGAGGTTGCGCAGTTGTGGCAGTTCGCCTACGGCGGCGCCGATGATCATCAGCACCATCAGGATCACGGCCATCAGGCGCTTGTACGGACTCAGTGCCGGTTCCGCCTCTTTTCCGTCCGCCACCATGAGGAAGAAGGAGGAGTCGCCCCAGTTTTTCATGAAGGCCTCGTCCGCTTTCAGCACGAGGGTGTCACCCTCACGGAAGTGTTGTTTGCGCATGTCGTGCATCAGGAAGGTTTCTCCCTTGCGCTTGATTTCGAGTAGCGTGGCCCCGTATTTCTGTTCAAAGTCGAAATCGCGCACCCGGCGGTTGATGGCCGGGAAGCGGGCACCGAGCACCACTTCCACGATGCGTCCTCCCGTGGCGTTGTTTGTTTCTGTCTGTTCCGTTTCTGTCTGTTCGGTCCGGCGGTTGGGCAGGAGCAGGTCGGAAACGACGAACAGGTACAGAAGTCCCGCCACGGCGATGACCAGTCCCACCTTGCCCAGTTCGAACATGGTGAAGCCCTCGAATCCGGCATCTATCACCATGCCGTGTACCACAAGGTTGGTGCTGGTGCCTATCAGGGTGCATACTCCGCCCAGAATGGTGGCGTATGAGAGGGGAATCAGCAGTTTTGTCGGCGCGATGTCGGCGCGTTCGGCCCAGCGTTTGATCATCGGGGCGAAAATCACCACAACGGGCGTGTTGTTCAGAAAGGCCGATACAAAAGATATGACCGGCAGCATGCGCACCTGTACCCGCCGCACGGAGGATTTTCCGCGGGGCAACAGGCGGGCCAGCAGTTTTTCGAGCAGGCCGGACCGGCGCACCCCTTCGCTGACAAGGAAGAGCATCGCCACCGTGATCATCCCTTTGTTGGAAAAGCCTTCGAGCATTTCCTTCGGTGTAAGGATGCCGGCGCACAGAAAGATGACGGCACCCGTGAGCAATATCATGCCCGGGCGCATACGGTCTTTCATCAGGGCCAGGATCAGCAAGGCCAGTACGCAGACCACGAAAACAGCTTGTCCGTTCATGCCACACAAGATATATTAGACTTCGGGAGCCGTAGCCTCAAAGAAAGGGTTATACAGGTCGGGCTTGTTGTATGTCAGCGGCCGGTGGCTGTCTTTGTCCGTCACCGTACCGCCTGCGGCGCGCAGGATGGCATCGCCTGCCGCCGTGTCCCACTCCATTGTGGGAGCCAGGCGCGGATAGAAGTCGGCCGTGCCCTCTGCCACCAGGCAGAATTTGAGCGAGCTGCCGGCCGATCGTGTCTCCACCCGTCCGTAGCGGGCTTCCAGCTCCCTGATGCAGGCGGCCGTCTCGGGCGAGAGGTGGGAGCGCGAGGCCACCACCGTATAGGCTCTGGCGGCTTTCTCCTTTTTCCGGGGCAGGCGTTCCGCTCCGGCCTCTATGTCGGACAGCAGGGTTACGCCTTGCGGCACCGTCTTCACGCGCCATGCTCCGGCAGTGTCGTCACCGTAGTAGAGCGTGCGCGTGGCCGGCACATAGATCACTCCGGTGCGCGGAGTGCCGTTCTCCACCAGCGCGATGTTCACGGTGAACTCCCCGTTGTGGCGGATGAATTCCTTGGTTCCGTCTAATGGGTCCACCACCCACAGTTTGTCCCATCGGCTGCGTTCCGCGTAGGGAGCGTGGCGGCCCTCTTCGCTCAGTATGGGGAAGGGTGTCTTCGCCAGATGTTCCGTTATGATGGAGTGGGCCTTGCGGTCGGCCAGTGTCAGGGGCGAGTTGTCGGCCTTGTGTTCTATCTCCATTCCCGCGGCATCGCCGTCATATATCCGCATGATGGCTTCGCCCGCCTCGATAGCGGCCCGGATGGCTGTACTCAGATATTCCAACATAATATGATATTGTCCCGTTTGTTTCTTAAACGAGTACAAATATAAAACTTTCCGTCCGAATAGAGTTTACGCTACGCTCTAAAAAGTTATTCCTTGCTATTGGATCTGGATAAGGTTTTGACAGTAAAATTGGAAATTCCTGGTATGAGAAAACTTTTACCGCATGATATTATTCAGTAAGTCCTCGTAAGGAAATTGTTGTTTCCCATTCTCGTCAATAAGGAAAGGCAGTTCTTCACTGCCTCCGCTTTTACAATGCAGCCAGTAGAGGCGGTTACTGGTGAGATTTTCTATCTGTAGATAATCTTGTTGTGCCGTTCCATTCCAGATTTTTCGCCAGAAACCGTCATCCCATTTATATAGTTCATATTTCTCTCCAGGTTTTACAGCATTGTCTGCATGTTTTATCATATACCTGATACGTTCTACAAATTGTGGTTCATGCAGGGAGAGCGTTACATCCGGCCACTTGTCGGGAGCAGTTTGCGGATTCCCGTCATATTCGGCTTTCCATTGGCATTTTTCCAAAGGCTCGTCTAAAATACGCTGCCATTGTTTGTTCTCATTGTCTTTCAGAGTATAATTGAAAGGTGCATCCATCACATTGTTATAGTGATGGGAAACTTTTGTCAAAAAAAGGATTTCGGCAAGATAAACCCGTGGCGGTTGTCCGGTACCGCATACCCGGTAATACTGATAGGGGCGTGAAGTGCCAAGTGGAAGATCTTCCCATTTTGTGTCGGGAACAAATGGCAGTATGCCTACAGTATCAGCAACGGAAAAAGTCTTGTCATCCGAGGCGATGACGTATGTGCCTACGGCTTTTTTTGCCAGTTCCTTTAGTTGGGGCTTACGTGGAAACTTTCTCTCGATATGAGCTGTAACTTTTCCGGTCGGTAGAGTTTCATAGTATTCCAAGCGGAAATTCTTTTCATTGTCTGACATGATCTTGAATGGCGATGCAAAAGCGTAGGTGTCTCCTTCTTCATCCAGATAGATAGGGAAATATATGTTGTCGGGTACGACATTCTCGAATGTGACATTTTGTTTTTCATGATTGATAACTCCCCATGTGACGGGTTGTAGTCCAACGTTCTGTGAACTGAACGAAGCCAGATAAGCTAAGTTGTGAGGTGTGTTTTTCCTGAAAGGAAGTGTCAGCCGGCAGGTCTTTCCGATTTCAGCGGTTACATCCAAAATGCAGGGATTGGAGAGTGAGGTCGGAATGGGTTCTCCGGTTGCACGTAAAAAGAAGGGAGTGTTTTTCTGGGCACTGAACATCAGCCGGTAGATGTTCAGTGCTTCTGCGAATTTCGGATTCCTGTAAATAGGTGTTTCACTCTCCGGATTGAAGGTCTCCCATCCTTTTTCTGTCATTACCGAAACATGAAAATGCCTGCCACTCCAAAATTTGTACGCGACATTGTATTCAACTGCTGCCGGAATGCCACAAGCTCTGAGTGCCAAGGCCCCGGTTTCAGCCAATTGGACGCAATCATGCACGTTCAGGAAAAATTTTTCGTAGCGTCCTGCCGGACTGTGAAACGGATAGTTGCCGTTCCAATAACGTAAACGATCGGATGTGACGTTGTATCGCCATACGATGTTGCTGATGGTGCGTGCCGTATCGGTGTGAAGGTATTTGCCGAACAAATCATAGTACCATTCCGCACCGATAGCCGGATAGCCATCCATATTTCTGTATGGCAAGACATATTCCATAAAATCCTGTAGGCTTGTTTTGCGTGTGAATGGATTTTTCTGCCGTAGTCGGAAGGCATGTTCAATCTGGTTCCGTAAAAATTGTGCGGAGATACTTGTAATATCGGTCATCTCTTTTTCCTCTATGACAGGTTCTGAAAAGCTATTCTTTTCCATGAATTTACGGTATTTCTGATCCTCTACGGAAAGCCGCCGGTTAAAGTCAGGGTTATAAAGAGCCGTATCATTCAGGTTCCTTACCATAGTATAATAGGAAGAGTCTGCCGCGTGCAATGCCCGCAGCATGTTTGCGTCCGTTTCGTGGATGTCGAATAATTTCCGATGCCATATCATGTTGGAAATGAGAAATTGTGCCGCTTTATATTTCTCTTTGTCTTTTTTCAGTTCATTCAAAAGTTCGGACAACCCTGTGCTGTTGTCACCGGCTTTTTCAATGGCTTTCTCCACTTCCTGCTGTGCATGAAGCGGAAGGAGAGAGAAAAAAGTAAATAACGGTACTATGATTCTATTGTAGTTTTTCATTTTGTAAGATGAATTTTTTTGCTTCCTTTTTTATTTGGGAAACATGGGCGTTCTCTATTTTGGGTGGGCAGAGCAAAACTTTCTCAGCCCAGCGGGTGGCTTCAGTTTGTTGGTCTGCATCACGGTATATCCCGAAAATACGGAAGAAAGGAGTCACCAGTCCCGGCATCATTCTACCGGCCTCCTTGTAATATTGTATGGCAAGCTGTCTGTTTCCGTTTTCTTCGCAGGCTTCGGCCAGATTCAGCAAAATTCCGGCTGATTGTACATATTGCCGCAAACAAAGGTGATAGCGGGCCGAAAGTTCATATTCTCCCCTTAGATGTGCGATGGGACAAAAAGTGGCGAGTAAATATCTGTCGTGCGAGAAGTATTCGTTGTGCAAGGCTGATGATGCAGGAAAAAATTCCTTTTCCTGATAGGTGGCGTATTCGGCTATCCAGTTGTATAACTGTATTCTTATCAGGAATAAAATTCCGGCCGACAGGCAGATTGCCATCGTCAGGATATTCCGGAGATATTGTATGGTGGCGGATGTAAAAGAAAATATCTTTTTTTCTGTTCCGCTTGCCCCGATTCCCAGAAAAACGGGTAACAGATAATTCAGGCCGGAAACTTCCGAAGGATAGGAGAACTGTGAAAATATGAGGATAGATATGACCGGATAGCGGAAATAGGATAAAGGCGAAACCTGGTCCTTCCGAAACAACGGAATGACACACGTTACGGTCAAGCCGAGGATAAGCAGGAAACCGGCCGTTCCCTGTTCACACAATAGCCGGACGCTTTCGTTGTATGCCAACGTTGTGCTGTCCGCTGTCTGGCGGACATTCTTGTCGGCATTATCAAGAAATCCGGCTTGTGCGGGCATATACTCTCTGGCAAAACTTCCAGACCCGTGCCCCAGAAGCGGGGCACGGGTAAACAATGTATAGCTGACTTTCCAGATATGGAGCCGGGCATTCGAGGAGTGAGGGCGGATGCCATGCAGAAATCCAACAAACAACAATATGGTAAGGATGGTTACGGGCAGATACCTTTTTCTTGTTTTTCGCAACAGGTCGCATCGGTCGGTTGCCAGTAGGAACAACGAAACTGAAACTGCCAGTACGGCGGCTCTCGATCCTGACAGAAGCAGGCCGCACGTCATCAGCACACAGCTTGCAGCCATTACCATTCTTTTTTTGGGAGGGCACCGTCGGTCGGTCATGATGGCGCAGGCCAATGACAGGGTAACTGCCAGATAACCGCCCCAAGGTCCGGGATTGCCAAAACTGCCGGTAGCGGCAAATTCTGAATGCAGGCTGGTTACCAGGCGACCGGTTTGCGAGATGCCCCACAAGGCTTGTATGGTTCCAGAGGCGCACAATAAAAGAATCAGAATGTCAGGATAGCGACGGTTCTTCTGCTGGCGCATCCAGATCCACAGGCCGATGCAGTCTGTCAGTTGCCACAGATAGGTCCAGTGTGAGGCTCCTCTGAGATTGAGCAGACAATATCCGGTTACAGTCAGAAAGAGAACGTCGGGTAGTGTCAGGTTAATCCTCTCTTTCTTTCGGAAAGGCATCAGAGCTATCAGTGCCAGCCATCCGGCCATTCCTGGCAGTGCGTCGGCATACGCGGGCAGGAAGTATGCTGAGAGTGGGGCAAAGAATATGATAAGAAATATTCCGCCGTTTGCAATGTGCTTCCATTCCGTGCAGTGATACGACATTTTGTCCGGTTGTTATTTCCAGCTTTTGTATTTCAGCATATTTCCCTCTCTCCAGATTTTGTGCTTGGTGCGTGTCTTCAGCGCCGCCGCGGAGGGTATCTGATAGTCTCCTGAGAGTTCGTAATGGTCTTCGTTCCACGTCACATCGTCTACGAACTCCATGGAAAAAGCCGGTGGCGCCTGATATTTGTAGGCGTAGGCGTAATTGTCGAACACTATTTGGGCCGTACCTTCCTTGACAATGACGATGATTGTCTCCGGGGCTTCTCCATATCCATAGTACCATCCTCCTAACAGAAGAGCGAATGCATTGTCTTCAAGGGGAATTTGCAGATAATACGCATTGCTCTTGTTCATGGTTTGGCGGGCAACAGTCTGCATGGATTCAGGACTGTAATTAATAAGAACTTGCCCGTTATGGGATAGGACAAATCTATCGTAAGGTGTAGCCGGGTCACTATAATTGCAGTTGTCAAATCTGATAAGTTTGAGGATATAGGTGTCACGTCCATTTGGAGTGCGCAAGGTAAACTCTTTCAAATCGTATTGAGGAAATGAAGGGGGGATTGTCCATTCTGACGAGAAAAGAGGCATAAATTGGGATTTTGTTATAATATCCTTACTTTTCCATGTGAACATATCTTCTACCTGTGCGTATGTGCAGGCAATAGAAAAAATACAAGAAAGTATCATTATTAATTTTTTCATTGTAGTATTTTGTTATTTATAGTAATATATTTTTATTTTATCTTTTTTATCAACTCCAAAACCTTTACTTAAAGGTACTTTTTCATCTCTCCTGTTAGCTCCAGTATCCATTATTGTTGGGACTTTCATTTTGTATTTTGAAGAGGATGTTGCGGTACCCGGCACGACCACGGCTACATGTCCGCTTCCAGTCGGAGCCTGATAGCCAACGACTACGAAATATCCTTTGTTGGCGTATTGTTGAGCTTCGGAAAGTGAAATCTGAGCCCAATATTTGGGATTGTTGGCAAAGGCTTTGCACATTTCATTGGCCCTTCCCGTCATGCCTGGCGGAAGGTTGCTGCTGCCATAAATCTGTTTGAAGGCATACTGAACTCCGAAGTTGCAACAGGCTTCTCCCTTGGGGTAGACCTGTTTCATGGCTGCCACGGCGCTGCTTGCCGCGCTGGTAATCCGTCCGGGAGTTTTAACATGTCCGCCGGTGTTGCTGCTGCCTCCGCCGCCCGATCCGGACGCCCCTCCTATGTTCTGTCCGCCTCCGCCGAGACTGCTGCCTCCATTTGTGCCTCCACCGTTCTGGTTGCCGCCTTGATTGCCTGAGTTGTTGTCTGTTCCGGGAGTGCCTGCGCAATGACAGGGATAACCTCCGCAATACGTGCAGCACAGACATTGTCCTGCGATGACGGCCGAGTTGCATTTGGCGCACATGGGGCGAACCTGACAGTTACAAAATCCGTCGACGACCTGTTTCTTACAGATTTTACAGGTCGTGGCAACCGTACAGCGACATTCATTTCCCGGTTTATGGCACCAAGAACAAAGGTCTGCGGTAGGCGTTTCGTATTCGAGGTCCTGTATTGAACGGGAAAGCCGGAAAGTTTCTGTGCCGGTTCCGAAATTCAGAAGCACATGGATGTCGTTTTCCGATATTTCATCTTGGTCATGCGCTTCATTCTTGCAATGCGGATCACTTTCCTTATATTTGAAAGCGAAATGTTCTTTTCCTTTGTGGAATTTACGCCCTAACAACAATTCCCCGTTCAGGCGGGAAGTGATGAAATATCCGTTGTAGTTTGTTTCGGAGAAGTTGTGCAGGCAGTTTCTTACGGCTTCTTCCTGCCCTTCGGTATTTTTGTCGTAAATGTATGTTCCGATTATTGCGACCCAGGAACCGTCCTGTCGTTTGCGAACGATCAGTTTGCTTTCCGACTTCAGCAGGGATTTCTTTGTGCGGCCATGATAATGCAGGAAAGCGGTAGCTGTCATGGCTGGGTGTTCAATGGGGAATACTATTGCCTGTTCCTTTCCGTCATCGAAAGCCTTAAATTCTTTCCACAATACAGACAGTTTGAAATTTTCCGGGATATTTTTTTGCCAGGAATTTTTTGTTCTTTGTTTCATGCCGGGCAATATCAGCTGTTCCGATTTTCCTTGCATGAAAACCGTAGCTTCCTGAACGAGTGGCTGTAGACTTTTTTGTTCTTCAGTCATCGGTGTGTCATCAAGATCCGAGGTCTCTGAGCATCCGGAAAAGAAGAGCAAGATACATAATAGAAAAAGAGGAATAATTTTTTTGCATAGGCAGATATTTTAAGGTTTTGATGTAAAAGTGTTTTTCAATAAAAGTAATGTCCGGTTATCTTAGTTTTGCAAATATAAATATTTATTTCAATATATAAAGGGGATTGTCTGCAAATTTATGAAATATTACCAGTTTCTGTGCTTAGGCTTGTGAAATGCCCCGCAAGGCCTGTATGGCTCCTGTGGCATACAATAAAAGAATCAGAATGTCAAGATTGCGACGGTTTTCCCGATGGCGCATCTATGTTCACAAGTTGATATAGTCCGTCAGTTTATTATTTCCAGCTTTTGTATTTCAGCATATTTCCCTCTCTCCATATTTTGTGTTTGGTGCGTGTCTTCAGCGCCGCCGCGGAGGGTACTTGATAGTCTCCGGAGAGTTCGAAATGGTCTTCGTTCCACGTTACATCATCGACGAACTCCATGGAAAAAGCCGGTGGCGCCTGATATTTGTAGGCGTAAGCGTAATTATCGAACACTATTTTGGCCGTACCTTCCTTGACAATGACGATGATTGTCTCCGGGGCTTCTCCATAACCATAGTACCAGCCACCCAAAAGAAGAGCGAATGCATTGTCTTCAAGGGGAATTTGCAGATAATATGCGTTGTTCTTGTTCATGGTTTGGCAGGCAACGGTCTGCATGGATTCAGGAATACAATCAATAAGAATATTCCCGTTATGAGATAGAATAAACTTATCGTAGGGTATAGCGGTTTCTCCATAATCACAGTTGTCAAACCTGATCAGTTTCAATGAATAGGTGTTTTGATTGTCCGGAGTATGCAATGTAAATTCTTTTAGTACATATTGTGGAACAGAAGGTGGTAAAGTATTATCTGACGAGAAAAGAGGCATAAATTGGGATTTTTCTATTACGTTTTTACCGTTCCATGTGAAAATATTTTCTTCTTGTGCATATGTGCAGGGGATAGAAAAAATATAAAAAAGGATCATTATTAATTTTTTCATTGTCATATAGTTATTTGTAATAATAAATTTTTATTTTATCTTTTTTGTCATCTCCAAATCCTTTACTTAGTTGAATACATTTGGCTCTTCTTCCTTTTCCTGTATCCATTATACATGGGACATTTGTTCCGTATTTTTTTGAGAATGTTGCGGTACCCGGCACGACCACGGCTACGTGTCCGCTTCCAGTCGGAGCCTGATAGCCAACGACTACGAAATATCCTTTGTTGGCGTATTGTTGAGCTTCGGAAAGTGAAATCTGAGCCCAATATTTGGGATTGTTGGCAAAGGCTTTGCACATTTCATTGGCCCTTCCCGTCATGCCTGGCGGAAGGTTGCTGCTGCCATAAATCTGTTTGAAGGCATACTGAACTCCGAAGTTGCAACAGGCTTCTCCCTTGGGGTAGACCTGTTTCATGGCTGCCACGGCGCTGCTTGCCGCGCTGGTAATCCGTCCGGGAGTTTTAACATGTCCGCCGGTGTTGCTGCTGCCTCCGCCGCCCGATCCGGACGCCCCTCCTATGTTCTGTCCGCCTCCGCCGAGACTGCTGCCTCCATTTGTGCCTCCACCGTTCTGGTTGCCGCCTTGATTGCCTGAGTTGTTGTCTGTTCCGGGAGTGCCTGCGCAATGACAGGGATAACCTCCGCAATACGTGCAGCACAGACATTGTCCTGCGATGACGGCCGAGTTGCATTTGGCGCACATGGGGCGAACCTGACAGTTACAAAATCCGTCGACGACCTGTTTCTTACAGATTTTACAGGTCGTGGCAACCGTACAGCGACATTCATTTCCCGGTTTATGGCACCAAGAACAAAGGTCTGCGGTAGGCGTTTCGTATTCGAGGTCCTGTATTGAACGGGAAAGCCGGAAAGTTTCTGTGCCGGTTCCGAAATTCAGAAGCACATGGATGTCGTTTTCCGATATTTCATCTTGGTCATGCGCTTCATTCTTGCAATGCGGATCACTTTCCTTATATTTGAAAGCGAAATGTTCTTTTCCTTTGTGGAATTTACGCCCTAACAACAATTCCCCGTTCAGGCGGGAAGTGATGAAATATCCGTTGTAGTTTGTTTCGGAGAAGTTGTGCAGGCAGTTTCTTACGGCTTCTTCCTGCCCTTCGGTATTTTTGTCGTAAATGTATGTTCCGATTATTGCGACCCAGGAACCGTCCTGTCGTTTGCGAACGATCAGTTTGCTTTCCGACTTCAGCAGGGATTTCTTTGTGCGGCCATGATAATGCAGGAAAGCGGTAGCTGTCATGGCTGGGTGTTCAATGGGGAATACTATTGCCTGTTCCTTTCCGTCATCGAAAGCCTTAAATTCTTTCCACAATACAGACAGTTTGAAATTTTCCGGGATATTTTTTTGCCAGGAATTTTTTGTTCTTTGTTTCATGCCGGGCAATATCAGCTGTTCCGATTTTCCTTGCATGAAAACCGTAGCTTCCTGAACGAGTGGCTGTAGACTTTTTTGTTCTTCAGTCATCGGTGTGTCATCAAGATCCGAGGTCTCTGAGCATCCGGAAAAGAAGAGCAAGATACATAATAAAAAAAAGAGGAATAATTTTTTGCATAGGCAGATATTTTAAGGTTTTGATGTAAAAGTGTTTTTCAATAAAAGTAATGTATGGTTATCTTAGTTTTGCAAATATAAATATTTATTTTGATATTCAAAGGACGATTATCTACAAAATTACAAGAGAGTGTCAGTTTCTGCTTTTTCGGTTGCCATACAATAAAAGAATTAGAATGTCAAGATTGCGAAGGTTCTCCTGATGGCGCATTTATGTTCACAAGCTGATATAGTCCGTCAGTTTATTATTTCCAGCTTTTGTATTTCAGCATATTCCCCTCTCTCCAGATTTTGTGCTTGGTGCGTGTCTTCAGCGCCGCCGCGGAGGGTACTTGATAGTCTCCGGAGAGTTCGAAATGGTCTTCGTTCCAAGTCACATCATCGACGAACTCCATGGAAAAAGCCGGCGGCGCCTGATATTTGTAGGCGTAAGCGTAATTATCGAACACTATTTTGGCCTTGCCGTTCTTTACGACAATGATTTTCATTTCCGGAGCTTCTCCGTAACCATAGTACCAGCCACCCAAAAGAAGGGCGAAGGCTTTGTCCTCAAGGGGAATTTGCAGATAGTATGCGTTGCTTTTGTCCATGGTTTGGCAGGCAACAGTTTGCATTGGATTTCCCGATTCAGCTTTCAGTACAATTCTTCCGTTTTGAGATAGAATAAAGTAATCATAAGGAGGAGGAGTCTCTCCGTAATTACTATTATCGTAGCTGATAAACTTTAGTGAATAGCTGTCCTTGCCGTCAGGTGTTTTCAGTATTGCATTATTGATGGTATAAGTTGGATCAGAGCTTGTGTCGTTGATTTCGGTCCACAACAATGGCATATATTGGGGGTTGGGAACTACTAACTCATCACTCCAGGAAAAAATATTTTCTTGTGAGAATACATTGATATTGCAAATAATTGCAAACAAGAATGTGATAATTTTTTCATGTCATTATTTATAATAGTAAAACATTAAGGATTCTTTTTTTTCATAGCCGAACCCTTCACTTAATGGAATCTGTTCTTTCCTTCGGCCTCTTCCTGTGTCCATTATATTGGGTATGTTGAAAGATACACAATTATAAAGTACAACCTGAAACTTTTTGTTTTCCTTCCCCCCCCCATGGGGAGTCTGAGAAAAACAATCTGCGACTATCCGTTTTTTTGTATAACCTTATCAGTCTTGAATTTTATTGATGAGTTCAGTTGTCGTGATGTCTCGCATAAGTGTGAAGCCGAACCACTTTTTGCCCAAATCTTTAATCGAAGCCCCTATGTGGTATACTTCATCGTCAATAAGCAAAAAGCGGTCATGCGCCTTGTTGAACCGTTTTATCTCGATAAACGGATATTGGGCGTTGTGGCGGTCAATATCCAATTGGAACTGGTTGCTGACATGCTGTGTATAGACAGTGGCAGATACCCCGTCTTCTCTTTTGTCAAGCAAAGCAAGCACGGTTTCATCCACGTAGTTGTCAATCAGTACAATGGATTGTTTGGCTTTTCGTATCAAATCTGCTATGAAACGGTAAGCGTCAAATACCTGCCCGTCGTAGAATATGCCCTGCATCGGCGGAATGTTTGCATCCAACCGTTTGAAGATCTCGTCAATGCGTTTGTCGGTCACGTCTTGATGCTGTTTCATTTCCAGTTGATGGTACTCAATTGTTTCAAGCCGTTGGAACAATTGGGCATTGGTGGCGATGAAATGGCGCATGGACACAAAGGCTCTCATAATGCGGATATTGGCTTCAATGGCTGTTTGGGAACGAAGCACACTACTAAGCATGGCTACACCATTTTCGGTAAATGCGTATGGTAATTTTCTTGCTCCCATAATGATGGATTTGGAAGTCGCAATTTGCGACTTCCATTCTTCAAACTCTTCTTTGGTTAGTTGAAACATGAAATCATCAGGGAAACGTTCGATGTTCCGCTTTACTTGTTCGTTCAGGCGTTTGGTTTCCACTCCATATATTGTTGCCAAATCCCTATCAAGCATAACCTGTTTCCCTCTGATTATTCTAATCATCGGCTGGATGTTGATTACTTCTGGCAACTGGTCGCAATTTGCGACCGGTTCTTTTGCCATGCCGTTTGTTTTTTCCCTTTCTTTTGCCATATTCCTGCCTTATTGCTTGTTTTCGTCCGTACCTTTGATAATTTCGATACCCAATGTGTTTTCTATTTTGCAAATGGTTTCCAACGACATATTCTTTTCCCCTTTTAGCATCTTGGATATATACTGCTGGGTGCAGTTCATCTTTTCGGCAAGCATTTTCTGTGTCAAACCGAGTTCTGACATCCGCTTTGACATGAGGACGGCAATAGTCCGTGAGTATTGCGTCCAATCCCTTTTATCTTGCCTGGCCTTGACTGTCTGCGGTTCGGCTTCCAAAGTTCTGCAAGGCGTCTTGTGTATTACTGTATTCATTGGAACGATTACATTGTCTGATTCAGATGCAAAGGTAACACAAATATCCGATGATACACAACTTGGGAGTTGTTGTTTCGTGAGAAGAAACAAAATGCCATACTTACATCAAAGATGTAGGAAAGCGGAGGTCGTTGTTAATTCCTATGTTATACCATAAGAACAATGCTAAATCCGTATTGCGGAAATGAAGGAGGAATTGTTGCACTTCTAACTTGACGGTAGCCGAAAATCGAGCACTGGTTGGGCCGTGTTCATTCGGTGGAAGGCGGGAAACGATTGGCGGACATAAGTGAAATTGTTGCCTGCCTTTGCGAGCGGCTCCGTATTCGATATTTTTTATTTGGAAAAGTAGGGGAGAACGGACCTTTTTATGTTGGGTGCCGCGACACTGTTTTTTTGAAAAAAGAAGCGCAGATCAGGACCTGTCCGGGCTTTGGGAGCTTATTCTTTTTTAAGGGTCTGAGGCAAAGTTTAACTTTGGGACTTTTCGGAAAAACTACAAGATAGGACCTATTTTTCACAACATAGTATGTTTTTTGAAAAAGATAGGACCTTTTTTCAACAAGATACTATGTTTTTTTCACGTTAAGTGCCGAAAAAAAGCCGCTAAAATGCGGCTTTTCAGGGGTTTTCTACTTTGCTGGTGCAAATATACGAAATTTCGGGGCGAAATGCAAATGTTGTTTAACTTCCGTTTGCATTTCAGAAGGTTCCCTGCCTGTGGAAAACTGCTTGCGCAAGGGGCGAAAAAGGAACCGGGAAATTAAACCGTAAGGCCTGTTCCGTATCTAAGAAAATAAAGGCAATTCTTTGTTTAATTAACCTGTTGGTTGAATTAAATTAGAGAATATTTTATCCGCCCAATCGGACGATGATTAACGAAATTGACATATT
>VSQE01000022.1 GCA_009775705.1 Prevotellamassilia sp. | reverse complement strand
ATTACGATGTGTCGCATCCAACTGAACGGCGGGCAGGGAAGGGCATGGCAGCAGACGGTTATTCCTTCCGTAGTACGGTGTTTCCAGAGATTGCCCCGACGGATGAGGCGCCGCATCAGGAAATATTGCCGGAGTTGCAGGGCGATGGTCAGAAGTGCGCCGGCGGCATAGACAAGGACTATCCAGTCTGTAGGTGAGAGCGGCGCCGGGCGTGCAGGGCCGGCGTGACCGGTGTGGACGGACAGCCGCATCAGTTGTTCCGTGTGCCCTTTGACGGTTGCTGCGGTCCGTATGCCTTCGGAAAGAACGGTCGTTCCATCCGTTGGCAGTTGCATGGCCGGCAATAGCATGGAGAACGCAAGTATGCCGAGCAGGAGTATACGGTTCAGGCGGAAGAACGTTTCGCGCCGGAGCCACAGGATGTAGGGCAGATAAAGGACCGCTAAGCAGAAGGCCGCCTTCAGGGTATAGAGGGTAAATTCGTTCATGGATTCAGTCTTTTTCGATCAGATCGAGCAATTCGCGGATTTCTTCGGGGCTCAGTTCTTCTTCCTGAACGAAGAAACGCACCAGCGAGGAGGTCGATCCGTCGAAGAAATTGTCTTTTACCTCATTCATCACGCGGCGCGTGTATTCCTGACGTGTCACGGCGGGAAAGAATATCTGTTGTTTCCCCTGTCCTTTCCCGATGGAGACGAATTGCTTGCAGTGCAGAATTTTCAGAAAGGTAGATACCGTGGTGTAGGCCGGTTTGGGGTCGGGATAACGTTCCAGAATCTGGTGGATGCTTGCGCCGAGAGGCATTTCCCAAAGCAGATTCATCACCTGCATCTCGGATTTGGTCAGCGTGTGGTATTTCTGTGTCTTCATGGGCCTGATGGTTCTTTTTGTACAGGCAAAAGTAGAGGAAGCACAGAAATATCTAAGAACTTAAAAATGGAAAAATGGGCTGAAAAACTAAACTTTAACGTTTATTCTTAGTAATAGCGGCCGGAGCTTCCGGTGAGGCAGCTTCGATGAGGGTGCGGAAAAGCGGGTCGGCGGAAAGCAGCTGCCGGTTGCCCACGAGGTAGAGCCTTTCGCGGGCACGGGTCAGGGCCACGTTCAGTTTCCGGTCGATGAGGGTGCCGTTTTCCACAAATCTTTCGGCAGTCAGGAATGCCAGCTGGTAGCGTTTCCTGACGGTGAAGGAATAGATGATGGTGTCGCGCTCGCTGCCCTGATAGCGTTCCACGGTATCTATGGTGATGTCGGACAGGCCCGGCAGGTTCAGGTCTTCCAGTGCCTGACGTATTACGGCAATCTGGTTGCGGTAGGGGACAATGACCCCCAGGCTTCTGTCGGGCAGGAACGGGCGGCCGTCGTACCGGTAGCGGTGATAGAGGGCGGCGGCCAGCGTGGCGGTAAGGCGGGCCTCGGAAAGATTTACCTTGTCCGAGGAGGAACGCTCTGGCGCTTCGGCGTGCAGGAAGGCAAACCGGCGGCCTATTGTCTGTTCCAAAAGGGAGGCATGGGCAGGAGGGGCGGAGAAGCGTACCGTCTGATGCGGCAGCGGCACGGGGCAGAGTCTGCCGCCGTAGAAATGGCTGTTGGCGAAACTGGCTGTCTCGGGGTGCATGCGTCCTTGCCGGCAAAGGGTGAAGTGCAGGCAAGGATCACTGCCGTAGAGCCGCAGCAGGCGTTCGAAGAGAGAGTGGCGGCAGTCGGTCAGGCCGATGCTGCGCAGGAGCGGTTCGGTCACGGCCGAGTCGGTGCGGTTCTGCTGCACTACGGCGGGCAACTGCTTGTGATCGCCTATAAGGACGAAGCGTTCTATCGCGCACCGGCCGTGTCCGTCGTTGGCCGAGAGAATGCCCAGCAGGTGAGGTTCGAGAATCTGCGAGGCTTCGTCCACGATGGCCAGTGAGAAATGCTTCAGGTCGAACAGGCGGAGGGATGAGGATATGGATGTGGTGGTCCCCACGAAAACCCGCGTACCGGCAATCAGGCGGCGCACGTCTTCGGCGGAACGTGCCGGAGAGACGCGGCTCTCCAGCAGATGGTCGCGGCAGGATTCGTCGCAGACGGCCGACGGGCCGATGCGCAGGAAGTCGATGTTTTCGTTTTTCAGTTTGCCGCAGATCTCTTCGACCGCGCGGTTGGTGAAGGAGATGAGCAGAACAGAGGCAGAGGCATCGGACAGCTCCTCGCGGAGGATTCCTGTCAGTCCGAAGGAGGTTTTCCCTGTTCCGGGAGGGCCTGACAGCAGGAAGAAGTCGCGGGCCTGCCGGGCGCGTAGGGTCAGTTCCGTAAAGTCCGCTGTTTCTTTGTCGCCGCCAGTTTCGGAACGCAGTTCCAAGGTCCGGTCAATGCGGGGAGGACGCTGCCCCAGCAACAACGCCCGCCGTTCGGCCGGTGCGGAGAGAAAAGCGTGGAGAGAGCGATAAAGGGCCGTGTAGGAAGACTCCATAAAGTCGTGCTCTATGGCCCAGAGCCTGTCGGTTGCGGGCGACAGGACGGCGGCATTGCGTTGCGGGGCGCGCAGCCTCAACGTCAGACCCTGCGAGGCGATTTTCTCAATCGAGGCGCGGAAAATCCAGGAACTCCGGGCATCGGGCTCTCTGCCGGTAGCGTAAGGGTACAGCATGACGATGTCGCCGGTCCTGAAATTGGGAAGATATTCATTTTTTCCCGTTTCGTACTTTGGTTTTAGACTTACAGAAACAATTTCCCCGTTTTTCCCGTAGGCGAGACTTTCTATCTCCATGTTGCAAAGGATGTCTCCCGTCTGGAATTTTTCTTCGGGCGTAGCGTTCCAGACAGAGGCAAAACCACTGTTCTCCTTGTCGGGAGTTCCGATCTTGGAGAGGAGATGTTCCTTTTCTATAAATGTGAAGAAACGGTGGAAATAGGCTTGTTCGAGAGGAGACGCTTTTTGTATGGACCCGAGCAGGCGGGACAGCTCCGGCCGGGTGTATTGTTCCCACAGGCGGCCTTTGGCCGCGGCGGTGTTCAGTTGTTCCGGATTCAGGGAGGAGAGTACCGCGGCAGCCTTGCCCTCCGCATAGCGGTATTCGGCACGTACCAGTTCGTTTCGCAGCCGCATGGCCTCACCCAGCAGGAGCGGTGCCGGTGTCTCGCGGATCAGGCCGTCGGCATAGCGTGAGTAGAGCAGATAGGGTGAAATCTCATTGTTGCGCAGTCCGAAAGCATAGTGAAGTACCGCCAGATAGAGCAGCATCTGCACGTAGTGCTGTTCCTTGTGTCCGTTTGTGCGGAAGTCCTTTTTTCCGGATTTCTGCTCCATGAGAACCCGCATGTTTTCCTGCAAAAGGTCCATACGTCCCTGCACACCCAGCATCTCGCAGATAAAGGAGGGTTCGAGCAGGATGCGGTCCGGATCAAGCGTCCGGTCTTCCCGGAACTGTTCCGCCACCATTTTCCGCAGGTTTTCCTGCTGCCGGCGCGCTTCGTGGTGGAAGTCGGGCGAGAGGTCGGGACAGGTGGCGATGTTCAAGGCATTGCTCTTGAAGAACTGCCGCACGCTGTCCGCATAGTCTGGCTGGTTCTCTCCGCCGTGTATTGCCTCGTCCAGCAACTGTCCGGAAAAGAGACCCAGCAGAATGGCGCTGCTGTTGGCTGCGGGCCGCAGTTTGTTCAGCAGGTGGGCGTGGTGTGTGCGGCCGTAGGTCTCGAAACAGCGCGCCACGCTGGTGATGTCCACCAGATAATCCGGCTCCAGAACAATCAGTTCCGGACGGACGATACCGTCTTCTGTGACAGGACGTATCAGGTTGAGCTGGGTATGGCGGTCCAGCAGGAAACGCAGGTAAACGAAAGAGCCAGTACTTCCTGGCGAGGTATAGTCTATTTTCAGTATATTAGCCTCGCCGGAGTCGGTGTGGGCGGTGATATAGTGTTCGTCCCAGTCGTCTGTTATTACCCGCAGGCAGTCCGGACGGTCGGGGAGGGGACGGGGCGTGTTTCCGTTTCCGGAGGGCAGTGTGTGCAGGCAGTCCGGGGCCGGACTGCCGTAGAGAAGGGCAAGAAATCCGGCCAGCGTTTTCAGATCGGCGAGGAATGTAGCGGATGAGAGGCCGGCATCCGTCAGGCCGATGTGCCGCCCTCTTGCCCTGAAGTCGTTGACCTGCCGGTAAATTTCCTGCCCGATGCCCATTTCCTTGCAGAGATAGTCCAGCTTGGCAAAAGGGCCCGAGAAGTGCAGGCGGCATGCGGTGGTACGTTCGTTGAGGGCCATGTGGAATATGCGGTAGGCCACCGCATATTTTTCGTGCAGTGACAGGTCCCCGCGTTCTTTCAGATCGGTCAGATCACGGAAGAATTCTTCGGCCCAGACGGAACTCATACCTCTTGCGTAGCCTGTTCCAGCCACCTGCGGTCTCCTTCGTCAGTCAAGAGTGGCAGGAGGTGCCGGCGCACCGTGTGGTGATAGTCGTTGAGCCATTCCTTTTCTCCCGGTGTCAGCATGTCGCGGTCCACGGGACGCAGGTCGATGGGGCAGAGCGTGAGCGGTTCGAAAGTGAGGAACCGGCCGTATTCCGTAGCTCCGGCCTCGCGTACCAGCAGTGTGTTTTCGATGCGTACGCCGAACCGTCCCCGGACGTAAATTCCCGGTTCGTCCGTCACGGTCATTCCGGCCTGCAACGGCAGGAGTGTGCAGGCACGTACATTCTTGCGAATCTGGTGCGGCCCTTCGTGAACACCGAGCCGGCTGCCTACGCCGTGACCCGTTCCGTGCCCGAAGTCGTAGCCTTCCTGCCACAGGCAATAGCGCGCCGCCGTGTCCAGTTGCAGACCTGTGGTCCCTTCGGGAAAGCGGCAGCGGCTCAGGGCGATGTGTCCTTTGAGGACAAGTGTGTAGACATGACGTTCCTCCTTGCTGACAGGGCCTAAGGCGATGGTGCGCGTGATGTCCGTGGTTCCGTCTTCATATTGTGCGCCGCTGTCCAGCAGGAGCAAGCCCTCCGGTTTCAGGGGAGCATCGCTTGCCTCGTCGGCTTCGTAGTGTACGATTGCTCCGTGCGGGCCGTAGCCGGCGATGGTAGGGAAGCTCAGTCCGCAGAAACGTTCCTGTTCCGCCCGCAAGGCCGTGAGCCTGGCATCGGCCGACATCTCACTCTCCCCGCCGCGGCCCACCGATTCGTCTAACCAGCGCAGGAAGCGCACCATGGCCACTCCGTCGCGTTCCATGGCACGGCGGAAACCTGCGGTCTCGGCCTCGTTCTTGATGGCGCGCAGTGCTGGTACAGGCGATTCGATGAGACTGTATTCCACTCTCTTCCGGTCGCAGAACTTCGTGACGTTACATCCCATAGTGGCCGGCATGTGTATTTCCCAGGCCATGTCTGCGGCATCTTCCAGTGCTTTGCCCCATCCGTCGTAGGGCAGGTGCCGGATGCCGGATGCCGCAAGGTGTCTTTTCACCTCGGCCGACAGCCGCGCCGGATCGCAGAAAAGGATGCCGCCCTCGCGTGTCACGGCCAGATAGGCGATGAAGAAAGGGTTGTAGGCGATGTCGGCGCCCCGTAGGTTGAGCGTCCAGGCTATTTCGGAAAGATCGTTCATGAGGAAGAGGTCCGGTTCCGTGTCGCCGTTTTTTTCGCACAGCGCGGTGCGTATGTCTTTCAGTTTGGCGGCAGCCGTTCGTCCGGCACAGGAGACCGGATGGATGGTGATCGGCGACGAAGGCAGTGCGGGACGGTCCGTCCACAGCGTGTTGAGCAGACGGTCGGGACATGCCTTGGCCTGTCTTTCCGGCAGCAGGGGACGGAAAAGGGATTCGTAGAGGTCCGCGGTCATCATCTCATCAAAAAAGCCGGTGACGGACCCTGCGTCCGTCTGTTGCAGCAGCCATTCGCTGATTGAGGGAGTGCCCTCTTCGCCTTCGCGCATCAGCATGAAGGGAATGTCGGACAGCTGCTCTTCGGCTTGCAGAAAGTAGCGCGAGTCCGTCCACAGTGCGGCGGCCTTGCAGGTGACTACTGCCGTTCCGGCCGATCCGGTGAATCCTGTCAGCCATTCGCGGGCGGCCCACCGGGCCGGCAGATATTCGCTGTTATGCGGGTCGAGGGTAGGAATGACGAAGGCCGAGATTCCGGTCTCGGCCATCAGCCGGCGCAGGCGGTCGGTGCGTCGCGCTATCGTGGTCTGCTTGTCCATAATGATGTAGTATGTGTATAGGTGTTTTTCTTCCGGAGGGAGCGGATGTTGCCGGAGCAGCCGTTTCATCGGCCGTTTCCGAAGTCTTCGCGCCGGTGTTTCCACCGTTTGTGACTCCACAGCCACAGGTGGGGCTGCCGGCGTATCATGCGCTCCAGTTCCTCCATGTAGTATTCTGTCAGACGATAGTCCTCGAAGGTCCTGATGTCGTTGGTGACGAGGCGCAGGTGCAGGTGGTAATATCCGCGGCGGAGGCGGCGGACATCGGCGAAATAGATGGCGGCATCCATTTTCTTCCCGATGCGTTCCGTTCCGGTGAAGACCGGAGTCTCGCGGTGGAAGAAGGGCACCCAGTCGTGGATGCTGTTGCCGTTGGGCGACTGGTCCGAAATGAAGCCCACCACGCTGCGCTGTCCTTCCTTCTTCATGTGGACTATACGCCGCAGGGTGTCGTATTTCGAGATGTTTTCCGCGCCGAACCGTGTGCGCATCTGCATGAAGATGCGGTCGAACAGAGGGCTTTTCAGCGGTCGGTAGATTTGGGCGAAATGTATGTCCGGACGGCTGCGCCACAATGGCATGGACGAGATCCATTCCCAGTTGCAGTAGTGGCCCAGATAGATGAATGCAAACGGGTGGTTCTCTAAGGACCGTTCTATTTCTTCCGTGCCCTCGATGACCATGCGGCGTTTCATCTCGTCCGGCGAGATGGTGATGAGCTTTATCGTTTCGACGGTATAGTCGCAGAAGAAACGGTAGAAGCGCCGTTCCATCCGTCGCCTTTCCCGGAGGCTCCATTCGGGAAAGGCATGGTCGATGTTGTCGCGAACGACGGCGCGGCGGTAGCGCACGGCGTAGTACACTACCGGAAAGCAGGCATCGGAGAGGATATAAAGCAGGCGCAGAGGCAGCCGTGACAGGAGCCTCAGGGCGTGCTCGGCTATATTTTCCGCAATTTTTTTCATGTTGTTGCAAAGGTAGCAAATAAAAATGAGAAACGGAGTAAGAAGAGCATTGTCATTTCCGGAAGTGGTATGTCGCGCAGCCCGAGCGCAGGTACGGCGGGAAGCCCCCTCTTTATACAAAAAGTGTGCCAAACTGAATGGTCCCGAAAATCGCACGATTGTGATTTGGACTTTTTAATAGTTAGGCATAAAGTTTAACATCGGGGTTCTTTGGAAAAACTCCGGGAAGGGACCTTTTTTTCACAACATAAGCGGGCGAAATGCAAATGTTAATTAACGTACTTTTATATTCCGTCCATCGTGAAAATCGGTCATGGAGATTGTTTTTTTGCTTCTGGCAGTCCGGTTATGCGAGAGAAAAACGCGAAATCCGTTGGTTGTTTTCCGGAGATTCCATATATTTGTAACCTGGAATGCGTAGAGATGGAACGTGGAAGTAAGAACACATACAATCACTTATAACTTAATATCATGAAACATTTAACTATGACTTTTTCCGGTCTCAGGCGCTTTGTGCTTCTGTTGGCAGGATGTCTGTTGTGTGCGGTCCCGTCGCAGGCCGATGCCGTGGCGGACGGGGAGACCTACCGGTTGGTAAGTGTCTCTTCCGGCCTGGCTGTGACCAATGGCGATGTAGCTGTGCACGACACCTATCTATCTCTGGCCGAGATCGATGCCTCATCGCCCGGACAGGAGTGGACATTGCGTGCCACCGGTGAGGACGGCGTGTTCGTGCTGTACAATCAAAACTATTCGCAGGCGGCCGATATGGCCTTGAAATCTGCCCGTCCCGGCAAGTTGCTGCAATGGGAGATGACAGGCAGCGACAACCAGCAATTCTACGTGAAGACCGTTGACGGTACGGACGGCGAGGTGCAGTTGCTCTGCAACGCAGACCGCACACAGGCTGTTACGGCGCAGGCCGACGGTTCGCTGCTGTTGCAGAAGGATCTCACGGCCGAGGCCACCCGTTTCCGTCTGGACAATCTGGGAAAGTCGCAGAATGGACCCATTCCCGGCAAATATTATGTCATCACGGACGTTGCTACGGGGAAAGCCTTGAACAACCGGGGCAATTATGAACTGGACGCCCGTATCTATGCCGATACTTACAACGAAAGCAAGGCCGACAATTATGTGTGGCAGTTGCGTCAGGAACTCGGAAACTCCAAATTCGTGATGCTCTACAATCCCTATGCGGGAAAGTCAATAGACCTGGCTCTGAACACGTCAAAGAAACCGCTTCAGTGGTCTCCCAATTCCAGCAACGAGAATCAGTGTATATATATCGAGCCTGTCGGAGACCTGTCCGACGCCATGTTCACCCTGAGAGGCGTGAGCCGGAATGTCAGCTATTACTTCTCGGTGGCGGCCAACGGCAGCACTTCGGCCGTGACGGAAGATACCGGTGAGGCAGCCCGCTTCACCTTCCGCGAAGTGACACCCGAGAATCTGCCCGTTCCGAACTATTGGGAGGACGAAAGCCTCTTTGAGGAAAATAAGGAACCGGGCCATGCAGCCTATATGCCCTATCCTACAACGGCGGCCATGAAGGCCGACCCGCGCTATGACCGTCCTTGGCTGGATGCCGAAGGTGCCGACATGCTGAGCCTGAACGGACTGTGGAAACTGAACTACGTGGACAATCCGGCCGCCCGCCCGGGCGAAGAAGATTTCTGGGGCGACGGAGTAGATGTGTCGGCCTGGGACACCATCACGGTGCCCTCCTGTTTGGAAATGAAGGGATACGGAGTTCCCCTTTATATCAATGTGAACTATCCTTTCCATGACAATCCTCCCTATGTGAGCATGAAATCGGGTCTGACCAACTCGGTCGGTTCTTACCGCCGCGATTTCACGCTGCCGGCAGGATGGGACTCCAAACGTGTGTTCCTGCATTTTGACGGAATTTACAGTGCGGCCTATGTATGGATCAACGGCCGCTATGTGGGATATACGCAGGGGTCCAACAACGATGCCGAGTTTGATGTTACGGATCATGTGCGCGAAGGACAGAACAATGTCAGTGTACAGGTGTTCCGCTGGTGCGACGGTTCCTATCTGGAAGGACAGGATATCTGGCACATGAGCGGAATCCACCGTGACGTTTACCTTTTTGCCACTCCGAAGACCTATGTGCGTGACCATTACATCACCAGCACGCTGGAGGCTGCCGACAACTACCGGAGCGGCAGCATGAATGTGGCCGTGACGATGAACAACCGCGACGGAGGGGCTGTGGAAAAGACGGTGGAGGTGAAACTGCTTGCCCCTGACGGCACCGAAGTCGGCACACAAAGAGCCACGTTCGCCTTTGCCGAAGGCGAGACGGAGAAAGTGTCGGACATCACGTTTGCCGGTCTTTCGGACCTGTTGCCCTGGACGGCCGAGACCCCCAACCTTTACACGGTCAGCGTGGCGCAGCTCACGGCCGATGGTGCGGAAGAGAGCGTTTTCTCCACCAAATACGGATTCAGGCACATCGAGATAAAGGACGGACTGGTACTGATCAACGGCCAGAGAGTGTTCTTCAAAGGAGCCGACACGCAGGATACGCATCCCGTACACGGACGTTCCATCGACGTGCCGACGATGCTGAAGGATGTGGTCATGATGAAGCAGAGCAACATGAACACCGTGCGTACCAGCCATTATCCGCGTCAGGCCAAGATGAACGCCATGTTCGACTATTACGGAATCTATTGCATGGACGAGGCCGATGTGGAATGCCATTATGAATGGGCCTTGAATGGAATGAACTGCATCGCGGGCCGTGCGTCCTGGAAACCCCAGTTTGTTGACCGCACAGTGCGTATGGTCTACCGTGACAGGAACTTCCCTTCCATCATCTTCTGGAGTCTTGGCAACGAGAGCAGCGGCGGAACGAATTTCAACGCCACGTATGACGCAACCCGTGCTCTGGATAGCTCCCGGCCCATACATTACGAGGGAGCCACACGCGACGGGACCTCGCCCACAGACATCCATTCCGTGATGTATCCCACCCTGAGCGATGTGCAGAGCAATTCTAACAACAACAGGCGCAAGCAGCCCTATTTCATGTGTGAATATGCCCATGCCATGGGTAATGCCGTAGGTAATCTGAAAGAATACTGGGAAATCATCGAGAACAGCAATTACGGTATTGGCGGATGCATCTGGGACTGGGTGGACCAGTCTATCTATGATGCGGCCGACATCAAGAACGGGACGCTGAAGGTAAACGGACACAATAAGTATTTCACGGGCTACGACTATCCCGGTCCTCATCAGGGCAATTTCGTCAACAACGGTCTGGTTACAGGAGACCGTGCCTGGTCGGCCAAGTTGACGGAAGTCAAGAATATATATCAGTATGTCAAGCTGGTTTCCTTCACGCCGGCAAACAAGCAGTTCACTTTCCGCAACGCCTATGGCTTTATCAGTCTGGACGGATTGTACCTGAAGTACACGGTTCTGGAGGACGGCCGCGAAATAGAGAGCGGCCGGATGGAGATTCCCGCCCTTCTTCCCGGAGAGACCGGAACGGTGACGGTACCGTATACAACGGTGCCCAAGACCGGTGTGGAGACATTCATCAATTTGGATTTCTGTCTGAAAGAGGATCAGTCGTGGAGCGGCAAGGACTATTCCGTGGCTTCGTTCCAGCGTACTCTGAAGACCAATCCTTTGCGTCTGGGTAAGCTGACCGCATCGGGCGATCCGCTGACAATGGACAATACCGGAAATGCCTTCCTCGTCAAGATCGGCAACAGCAAGACGGACATCGAATTCTCCATTTCGGGACAGCTTAATTCCTGGAAGGTGAACGGTGTCCAGATGATCAAGTCCGGCCCCGAGTATTCCAATTACCGTTGGGTGGAGAACGACGGACCCACTGAAGGCCTGAACAATTATTCCGCAGATAACGGAGTCGGGCAGAAGGAAGCGGTATTCGAGAGGGCCGACGACGGCAGCACCGTCACCGTGACGGTAGATGCCGCAGGCAGCAAATGTCCTTATAAACTGGTGTATACCATTTACGACAACGGAACGATTGACCTGAAGGCACAGTTCAAACCCGGAGTCAATAACTTGCGCCGTATCGGTCTGGGCATGCGCTTCCCGTCTACCTTTGAGGCAGTAGAATATTATGCCCGCGGTCCTTGGGAGAATATCGTGGACCGCAAGACCGGTTCTTTCTTCGGCCGCTTCACGTCGACGGTGACGGATTTCTACGAGCCTTATCCGAAGCCCCAGAGTATGGGTAACCGCGAGGACCTGCGCCAGCTGATTCTGACGGATCCGCAGACAACGAACGGGCTGTGCATAGAGACGCAGGGTACCGTGGCTTTCTCGCTCCTGCATTATGATGATGTGGCCTTGAAGAATGCAAGACATATCTGGAACCTTACCGCTCCCGAGAACAATGACGTGTATGCGCACTTTGACTATTGTCAGAAAGGTCTGGGGAACGGCAGTTGCGGTCCTGGCACTACCGGCGAATACTGCCTGCCTTCTTCGGGTACCTACAACTACACGCTGCGCTTTACGCCTGTGGGACAGTGTGTGGAAGGCATCCGCCGGCCGGTGAACGGACCGGCTTCCTATACCATCCGTCACGATGGTGCCGCCGAAGCGGTCGTTTGCTCCGGCAGCATAGCGGGAGGTACGGACATTTCGGTGTATAACGTGGGAGGCGTATGTGTGGCTTCGGCCCGCACGACCGAGCCGGTTTCTTCCGTCTCCCTCTCCACGGCAGGCCAGCCCTCCGGTTCGTATGTCGTGGTGGTCCGCAACAAGGACGGTGTGCGTAGCCATAAACTCGTGAAATAAAAGAAACATACACTACAGGGCACGTCCCTGACATACTGAAGCGGGTATTCCATGCAGAGATTTGGAGTACCCGCTTTTTATTGCCACATTTGTGCGTTATGAAATGTATTTTGCTTATTTGTCTGGGCAATATCTGCCGCGCAGGCAGCTGCCGAAGAAGTATTCCGGCACATGGTGCAAGAGGCTGGATGCGAACAGGATTTCGAGATAGATTCGGCTGGGAGCAGAGATTTGAAATATGGCAGAATTTAATTTGAATCTGATATAATATGCAATCTACTGATAATAGACTGTTTTACTGCGGATTTATTTTCATGAATTGCAAATCGTATTTCATTCTATTTTCGTTAGATCAAGATGTCAGCCTTGATTTTTTATTCTGCCGGTGTAAAAATTTCAGGATTTTTATCTAAATTTGTAATTGGAGAACTATAAACATCTGAAAATGGCCACAAGGTTAAATACAAATGGCTGACGAAGCCGATAAGCCTTATCGCATAGTGCTTTGCTATGCAAAGAATCAAATTCCCAAACTCCCAAGCAGTCGTTTCAAGGCTCGGCCAGCCTTCGGATAACTGCCGTCGGAGTTTTTAATTTTCATAGCATGAAATTTCAATTTGAGAAAGGAGACATAGTGAAATTCATTGACGAGACGAACGTTCGTCCCGACTACCTTTACAACCATGA
Source organism: Prevotellamassilia sp. (assembly GCA_009775705.1). Lineage (GTDB taxonomy): Bacteria > Bacteroidota > Bacteroidia > Bacteroidales > Bacteroidaceae > Alloprevotella. Next base: position 19,920 of record VSQE01000022.1, on the reverse strand, counting down.
AAATATTTTTCAGATAGTTTCGATGGAAGGTTCATCGGTGAGGTTGTCTCGCTCGTTTTCTCCAATTATTGAGGTAGATTTGTCGACAATAACAGCCGTAAAAATGGATGGGCAGGAGGATAAGTCTATCTATTATGACCCTGTCATTGCTGCACCTACCGTATGGCCCGGGGACCCAGTACCTGTCCATCGTAAGAATTATACATATTATTTGGATGCAATCATCACATTCCCTCATGATAAAACGATGCAAGATTTCATAAAAGAAAACAGCTTTGTTTTTGTCCATGAACTTCAGCATTACCTCCGCAAGCACTACCACTCGGACGATTTGAAAATCAATATTTAGGTAAACGATGGCAAAGAAAGCCAAATCATATTCACAGGTACAGGCTACCGAAGCTCTGGAGCAGCTCGCGCAGCACGGGACTTCTGCACAAGAGTTCGTTTATGACCTTCTGCGCATCTTCGCCGGGTATGGAGACGGGCAGATACGCCGCACGAAAGAGGGTCCCGGTAATCTTGCCAAGGATGGCGAAACTATCCTTATCAAGAATCTTGTCGCATATCGGCCGGCGGCTGTCAATACTCTTGACGGCGATTGCTCTGCCATGTATGATATTATCAACGCCATGCGCAATGATACCAAGATTGTGAAGCACTCACCGCGCCTCTACATCACAAGTAATGGTGCGCATGTTGTTGCCTACGACCCAAAGGAAAATGATTGGTATGAAAACAGCATAGACTTGCTATGGAGAGACTTTGAGTTTTTCACACCGCTTGCCGGTATTGAGAAGATTCAGTTCATCCAAGAAGCGGAGGCCGATGTCAAGTCTGCCGAGCTGATGGCGAAGCTATTTGACGACATTCGCCGCTATAACGATATACGCGACCCTCAGACAGTTCACGAGCTCAACGTGTTCATGTCGCGTCTGCTTTTCTGTTTCTTTGCCGAAGACACCGGGCTTTTCCCTGAAGACAATTTGTTTACCAACACGCTCAAAACTCACACCAAAGAGGATGGCTCTGACCTCGCCGAGTTTATTGACCTCGCTTTTCTTGCAATGTCGACGAAAAACTCTGCTGTACTCGACACCCTGCCGGATCTTTACAAGGTTTTTCCATATGTCAACGGCGGCCTTTTCAAAGAGCGTTACCCGATTCCCCACCTTTCGCGACGCGCACGCACATTGATACTCAACTGCGGTGAATACGATTGGAAGAATATCAATCCCGACATTTTCGGCTCGATGATTCAGGCTGTAGTAACGCCCGAACAACGCGCCGGACTGGGTATGCACTACACATCAGTCCCTAACATTGAGAAAGTAATTCGCCCGCTGTTTCTCGACTCTCTTGAAGAAGAATTTGAAGCTGCAAAAGCCGAAGCACGAGAAAAGATTGCCAAGAGGAGACATCCCGACCGCGCTACGCAGCGGCTTCGCAATCTCCTGGGGCGACTCGCTAACATCAAGTTTTTTGACCCGGCTTGCGGCAGCGGCAACTTCCTTATCATCACCTACAAGCGTCTGCGCGAATTAGAGATTCGTATATGGCAGGCTATGCGCGATATTGCCAACATCGCTATTTTGCCGATGTCAGGTATCAGTCTGACACAGTTCTATGGCATCGAGCTTGACGAATATGCCTGCGATACAGCCACGCTCTCGCTTTGGCTCGCCGAACATCAGATGAACGTGAAGTTTCGTGATGCTTTTGGTGTGCAGCCCGACACATTACCTCTTAAACCCTCCGGCCAAATAATATGCGGCAATGCCTGTCGCCTCGACTGGAATACTGTCTGCCCCCACACCCCCGACGATGAAGTCTATATCATGGGGAATCCGCCATATCTCGGCAGCTCAATGCAGGACAAGGATCAGAAAGAAGATCTTGAAATAGTTTGCGGACACTTCAAGAATTATAAAAACCTTGATTATATTGCATCTTGGTTTTTCAAAGGGTCTAAATATATCAGCGGTTGCAACGCTAAATGTGCTTTTGTTTCTACAAATTCTATTTGTCAGGGAGATAGCGTTTCTCTTTTATGGCCAAACATTTTTGCAAAAAATGTCGAAATTGATTTTGCTTATCAATCCTTCAAATGGAGCAACAATGCAAAGGCCAAGGCTGCTGTAATTGTTGTTATTGTTGGACTTTCAAATATTTGCAACAAGGATAAAAAACTTATCCATAACAATTCCATACAAAATTGTGAGCATATCAACGGTTATTTATTAGCTGCTCCAGAAATCGTAATTGAACGTAGAAAAAAAACTATCTCGGATTTACCAAAGATGGTCTTTGGTAATAAGCCTACCGATGGAGGTAATCTTATACTTTCACCAGAAGAATGTGATAAGATTCTTGAGGAATATCCTGAAGCCAAAATATTCATTCGATTTTATCAAGGTTCTGATAGCTTCATAAATGGTGAGACACGATACTGCGTATGGATTGGTGAAAATGAGCGGGAAGAAGCTGAAATTATTCCACCCCTAAAAAGTCGAATCGATGCTGTCGCCGCTTTCAGACGCAAAAGTGTGGCGACTTCAACTGTTGAAGCTGCCTTATATCCTCATCTCTTTAGACAACGTGCGCATAGAGATGGACAAGCACTATTGGTTCCAAGTGTTTCTTCTGAACGAAGAAGCTATATACCAATTGGATTTGTTGACAGCAAAACGATTGTATCTAATCTTGCTCAAGTAATCTATGGGGCGAGCTTGATTACATTTGCTATAATCGCAAATCGGATGCACACAATTTGGCTATCGGCTGTAGGAGGAAAACTCAAGAATGATTATCGTTATTCTAATTTAGTGTATGATTCATTCCCCTTTCCGAAACTGACAGCCGCCGCGAAAGATGAACTAGAGCAATTAGCGCAGAACATTCTCAATATTCGTGACGAGAACTTTGACATGACGCTCGGCGAAATGTATAATCCGGAATCCATGCCGGAAGAATTGCGCGTGGCTCACCGTCAGCTTGACCTCGCCGTGGAACGCATCTACCGTCCCGAACCGTTCACCTCCGATGAAGAACGCCTAGAACATCTTTTCAAACTCTACGCAAAAATGACAAAAAAATGACATTCATACCATTTTCACAAAGGAGCGGATACGTTGAAGTTTCGACAGTTATTATTCGAGAAACTTTAACACCATCGATAATGAATTCAATCCAGAATTTTTTCACGGAATTATGGAATAAATACACTCTCCCACTTTCAATATTTGAAAAAATGACAGCAGAATTCGGTCGATATTATCTAAACCGTCGTATAGAGGGAAATCAGCATAAAATGATAAATCCAATCCATTACATGGACTACGATGATTTGGAGTGGTATGAAAAACTTGATGTAATTGAATGGTGTTTAAATTATCTCTATAAACATTTAAATTCTGATGAAATACGCAAATTAGATTGCGGTATTAGCGACTTAAACAAAGAATTTGAACGCCATCGATATGGATATAGACTCGCAAAAAGTATATTTGTCGAAACCACATCAAGCCAAGAAATTGGGAGTATTGAACAAGCTATTTCCATAGCCAATGGTAATGTACAGATACATCTAAAGCAGGCATTACAATCAATCTCTCCTTCAAATCAAACCCCAGATTTCCGCAATTCTATTAAAGAGTCTATATCTGCCGTTGGTAGTTTTATGCGGGAAAATTTCGGTGGCCAAACCTTAGGAGAAGCGTTGAATAATCTGCAAAAAAAGAAGCCGAATCTATTACATAAATTCATTGTTCAAGCTATTGAGAAACTTTATACGTATACTAATCAGTCGAATACAGGCATTAGACATGAATTGTTGTCACAGGATTATTTACCTGACCATTCTGATGCAATTTTTATGCTCGTACAGTCTTCCTCAATTATTAATTACACAACGAACAAAATGTCAGTTCAATCATGATAAATCTTGTTGAAGTGCAGTATGCCCAGACGGGCAAGTCGAGCAATACCGACGCGCTCGGTATGCGTGAAATGCAAGCGATGGTTTATGCCCAGCGCAACCGTCTGCATTTGCTTGTCAAGGCTCCGCCTGCATCGGGCAAAAGCCGCGCCATGATGTTTGTTGCTCTTGATAAACTCGCCAATCAAGGCGTGAAGAAAGTTATCGTGGCTGTTCCGCAGCAAAATATCGGTCGTAGTTTCAAAGATACCGCATTGAAGAAATATGGATTTTTTGAGGATTGGCGAGTCGCCCCATATTGGAACCTTTGCCTTGCAGCCGGTAGCGAGAACTCTAAAAAATCCATCGTCCGCGAATTTCTCGACCATCCGACCGCAACCAAACTCATATGTACCCATGCCACGCTTCTTAACTCGCTCAACGGTATTGATGCTCGAAAACTCGACAATGTTTTCTTTGGTATAGACGAGTTTCACCACGGTTCAGCTGACGAGGACAACCGCCTCGGCACACTCATTCGCCGGCTGATTAACGAGACATCTGCTCACATTCTGGCCATGACCGGCTCATATTTCCGCGGCGATGCAGTGCCGGTGATGCGCCCCGAGGACGAGGCTATGTTTCAGCCGACAATAAACTACAACTACTACCAGCAGCTCAACGGCTATAAATGGTTGAAAAGCCTCGGCATAGGCTACAGCTTCTTTCAAGGTAACTACTTGACCGCCATTCCCGATGTTCTTGACACGACCAAGAAAACGCTTATCCATATTCCCCATCCCAACAGCAAGACGGGGGCGTTTATGAATAAGCACGACCAAGTGGCAGAAATTATAAAATATATCGGCGTACTGGAGAATCAGGATTATGACAACTTTATCTACCATGTACGAACAGCAGACGGGCGACTCCTGAAAGTGGGCAATTTGGTGGAAGATAAAGCAGAACAACGTGCCGTATTGCAGTCCTATCTGCAACGTATGAACAGCCGCGACTCGCTCGACATTCTTATCGCCCTCGGCACCGCCAAGGAGGGCTTCGACTGGGAGTGGTGCGAGCATTGCATCACCATCGGCATTCGTGCCTCGCTGACAGAGGTCGTTCAGATTATTGGACGTTGTACCCGCGACTGCGAGGGCAAGTCCCATGCGCAGTTCACCAACCTAATTCCTTGCCCCGATGCGGCTCAGGATGATGTTTCAATGGCGGTCAACGATTTTCTCAAAGCCATATCCGCTTCATTGCTCATGGAGCAGGTTATGGCTCCCAAATGGAATTTCAAGACCAAAGTCAACGATGAAGATACGTCTGATAAGCCGAAGAAGTCGGGCGAGGATGACCATGTTATCGAGGTCAAAGGTCTGCCCGAACTCAACGACAAAACCAAAGCTATCGTTGAAAATGACATTGACACCCTTGTAGCCACAACGCTGTCTGATAAAAATATCCGAGAAGCTATCATCGGAGAAGGTATGGCCGAAATGATAACAGAGGTCTATATCCCCAAGATTATCCGTGATATATATCCCGACCTGAATGAAGAAGAAGTCGATGCGGTGGCAAAGCATACTATCCTGACTATTGCAACGCAGGGCGAGCAGGTTGTAGGACCTGATGATTCCAGCAATAAGTTCATCAAGATCGCAAACAAATTTGTCAATCTCAATGAGCTTGACATCAACCTCATTGCTGAAATCAACCCGTTCCAGCGAGCATACGAGGTTGTCAGCAAATCGCTAACGCCAGAAGTTCTGCGCACCATTCAATATGTTATCGAGGATAAGCGCTCCGAGAAGCTGACCGACGAGGAAGCAATTTTACTGTTCACAAAATATCTTCCCAAGTGGCGTGAGGAAAATCCCAGTAAAGTAAAGCCGGAGATAACCGACGGGGACCCATTAGCTCGACGCATAGCAATGGCAATAGCGCATCTACGCCAACTCAAACGCAATAAACTCGCACAGCAGCAATGATCAACTGGAAAAAGGAACTCGAAATAATATTTAACGACCCTCTTCTGGCCGATGTTACTGCTCCACGGAAACGGACAACATCAAGCGACCGACTCATTGTCGGTTTTCAAGAGATACTTGCCTTCTACGAAGCTAATGGTCGACTTCCTGAAGACACACCTGAAGAAGTCTCCCTATTTCATAAATGGGTAGGGATTCTGAAAAGCGAGAAGAAGATAGAGCGTTGTCGCCCGTTTGACGACCTCGGTATTCTTCCTCAGCCGGTTCAGACTGTGGAAGAACCGCAGCATGAATATCATCGTGAACTGACGGAAGAAGAACAACTTGAAGCAATTCTTAACGATCCATTGCTCGCTGATATTGAGGCGGGGAATGACCTGGGGCTATTTGACATACCCGAATATATGCGCCAACGCCTTGAAGCGCGGAAAGAAGCTGACTATGTTGGCAAACGTCGCCCTTGCGAAGACTTTGACAAGTACACCGACGGCTTTAAGGAGATTCAGCAAGGATTGAAAACTGGGAAATATAAGCTCGTCAAGTTCAGTATCAAATGTCTAAAAGTTGGCAGTTACTTTGTTGATGACGGAATGATAGGTTATCTTGCCGCCTTTGATGACGAAGGAGTAAATCGTCATGGCGACCGCGATGGCCGAACAAAAGTGATATATGAGAACGGTGCTGAATCTGATATCAAATATAAGACTATCGCCAAGAACTTATCGGTTACCGGATATTCAGTAATTGATTATTCCGACATGACTGATGAAGAATTTGAGCAGTGCTTCACTATTACTGATAAAGACATTGAGAGTGGTACAATCTATGTACTGCGGTCAAAATCTACTCGTCCCGAGATAGCTGTGCTTAAAGACCTCTATAAAATCGGCTTTACTGTTACATCGGTCGAGAGCCGTATAGCCAACGCTAAGAACGAACCGACCTATCTTTGTGCTGATGTCGAAATTGTTGTGACGTGGAAAGTCTACAATGTGAAATCTTCGACTTTCGAGGCTCTTATCCACAAACTCTTTGCACCCGTACAATTACAGTTAACTGTCGATGGCCACCGTCCCAAAGAATGGTTCATTGTCCCTTTCAAAGTGATTGAAGAAGCCGTTAAAGCAATTATATCCGGTAAACTGATTGAATATAATCCGCAGTTCCAACAAATTATCTATCTTAGTTAATCATGAGAATTTATCATTACACCAATATAGAAACGCTGGCTCTAATTCTTAAGAATAAGACAATCCGTTTCAATCGCCTTGACCAAGTAGATGATTTGGAAGAGGGCCAAACAGAATGCTCCGGAATTAAGGTCGGACAATATTTATTTGTGTCATGTTGGACCGAAGATCCGGAGGAGAGCATCCCTTTATGGAGAATGTACACGGACAAAGGGGTTGGTGTGCGGATTGGCTTAGAAAAAGAAATGTTCAAGACATATACATATAACGACGGAGATGTAATAAATGGAGTCACTATGGAAGGGAAAGTAAAGACACTGTTATCTCCAGATATGTTAGCTATGTCAAATCTATTTATAACTCCATGCTTTAATGATGGCGTTTTCTATAGAAGCGTAAGATATGTTCCTAATGTTGCAGAGGCAATGAAAAATGCCATTACACGAAATTCTAATGGCTCTTTTAATTTCGAATTGTCAAAATTTGGAGCATTTAAGAATTTACGTTGGTCATTTCAGAATGAGAGTAGATTTGTTCTAAACATTTATCCAAAGCCATCAAATATCTCAGTAGGAGATGAAATATTTGCAACATGGCTTTGTTCGGCTTTTAATCAAGGTATTCCGAACACAATCAGGTACTATGATTTGGATTTAGATATTGCAGCTCTAAACTCTATTGATATAACATTATGCCCTAATATGTCCGAGGGGAATAAAGTATTAGTAGAAAGTTTATGTAAAACGTATCTTTATAATGTTGCTCCTAAAGAAAGTGCATTAACCAACGTAGTAAACTTAAAATAAAATATTTAATGACATTCTGGAATTACATCGGTGAGTTTTTCTTGTTTCGTTGGCTGTTTGGCTCTCATAAGCACAACGAGACACAACAGAATATGTCGGATACGTCCAGCAGTTTTGGCAACAAGGATATTATTGATGTCGATGATACGCACTATGGCTTTGGTCCCAATGAGAATAGTTACTCTCGCTATGACAATCGCGACTATGGCTATTCACAATCTTGTGATGATTTCCATGACGAGCAGGACGACTATGATATGATGGATGATGATTTTTAGTAAATGATTGATATGGATAACGGACAGATAATATTATTTCAGACGCAGGGTGGAGAGACGAAGATTGAGGTTCGGCTCTCTAATGAGACTGTGTGGCTTACGGCTGACCAGATGGCTGAGTTGTTTCAGCGCGACCGCACAACCATACAGCGGCATATCAAAAAAATCTACGATGAAGGAGAATTAACCGCCGATTCAACTTGTGCATTTTTTGCACAAGTTCAAACGGAAGGGAAACGACAGGTTGAGCGTAAGATTCCCATTTATAATCTTGACATGATTATCAGCGTGGGGTATCGTGTCAACTCGCATCGAGGCGTGCAGTTCCGCCAGTGGGCTACTCAGGTGCTGAAGGAGTACATAATTAAGGGATTCGTTCTCAATGACGATTTACTTAAAAACGCCGGGCAGGGGAATTATTTCGACGAATTGTTGTCTCGAATCCGTGACATCCGAAGCTCGGAGAAGGTGTTCTATCGCAAGGTGCTTGAGATTTATGCTCTCAGCATCGACTATGACCCTCGCACCTCCATCACCCAACAGTTCTTCAAGACGGTGCAGAACAAAATGCACTTTGCAGCCCACGGACATACTGCCGCAGAGGTTATCTGTGACCGCGCCAATGCCGAAAAGGATTTCATGGGTTTGACAACATGGCAAGGTGCCATGCCTACCAAACATGAGGCTGAGATTGCGAAGAATTATCTTTCGGAGGAAGAGGTCGATATGTTAAACCGAATCGTCAACCTGTATCTTGACTTTGCCGAACTTCAGGCCAAGAGCCATGTGCCGATGTATATGAAAGATTGGATTCAGAAGCTCGACGATTTTCTGAAGCTGTCGGGTAAGGAATTATTGAATCATGCCGGAAGCGTGTCAGCTGAGGTTGCCAGACTTAAAGCCAATGAGGAATACGACAAATTCCGTGAGCGTACACAATACCAGCTATCCTCGGTCGAAATCCACTTCCTCGAAGCCTTCGAAGCAGAAAGAAAGCGTCTCGGAGGCAAGAAATCATAACTGACTACAATATGTTGTCACGCATCCGCATTGACGGCGGGTTGACGCAAATTTTGAATTTGCAGACAAATTGCAGACAATTTTAAAGAAAGAAATAAGCCAAGCTGCTAAAAAAATAAGCAATTTGTCTTATTTTATTTAGTGATCGGCTGGGATCATAGATTATCATGAAGGGGAACTGCCCGATGAGCGGATGAGGCGGCATGCCCGTGCGCGCGGCTATGAGCTTGTGCACCGGTCGAGGCCGGTGCGGCGGCACGACTTCGGGCGCTTCGACCTCTTGGTCGCTATGGACGCGGAGAATGAGCGTGCCTTGCACGAGTTGTCGTCCGATGCCCATTCGGCAGGGAAAATAGTGCGCATGACGGATTATCTCCGCCGTCACTCGGCGGAGAAGATTCCAGATCCTTACTACGGCGGTCCCGAGGGGTTCGAGGAAGTCCTGAACCTGCTGGAAGATGCCTGCGGCGGTCTGCTCGCTGAGCTTTGCGCGGATTGAGTGCCCGACTTCAGGCGGACGTACAAAGGCAACTTTTTTTTGAAAAAACAGTAAAAAAACCTTTCCCGCTGTCATTTTATTTCCCGCATAGTTTGTACATTTGCACTATGCAAAGATATATATTTCAAATAGTAATACTATGACATTAATAAAATCCATTTCCGGTTTCCGCGGCACTATCGGCGGCCGCACCGGAGACACCCTCAACCCTGTTGACATTGCCAAATCAGTGTCTGCCTATGCCAGTCTGCGCGAAAAAGTAGTGAGCCGTTCTTTCCGTCGTAAGATTATTGTGGGCCGCGATGCCCGTATTTCCGGAGAGATGGTCAGCCATATTGTTTGCGGAACGCTGATGAGCATGGGATTCGATGTTGTCAATATTGGTCTGGCTTCTACGCCTACCACCGAACTTGCCGTCACGATGGAAAAAGCTTGCGGCGGCATCATCATCACAGCCAGCCATAATCCCCGTCAGTGGAATGCTTTGAAATTCCTGAACGAGCGCGGCGAGTTCCTGCCGCCCGCAGAGGCTTCCGAAGTGGTTCGTCTGGCCAACAACTGCGATTTCGAGTTTGCCGATGTCGACAGTCTGGGCTGCTATACCAAGAATTTCAGTTATGACCAGCGCCATATAGAGCTTGTGAAAGATCTGGAACTGGTGGATGTCGAAGCCATCCGGCGCGCACATTTCACCGTGGCCATCGACACCGTCAATTCCGTCGGCGGTGTGATCCTGCCCAAATTGCTCGGTCAGTTGGGCGTGACTTCCGTGACCCCGCTGAATGCCGAACCCACCGGCGATTTTGCCCACAATCCCGAACCGCTGAAAGAACATCTCAGCGAAATCCGCAATCTGCTGCGCAAAGGTCGTCACGACATCGGTTTTGTGGTAGACCCTGATGTAGACCGTCTCGCCCTTATCTGTGAGGACGGAACGATGTTCGGCGAGGAGAATACGCTCGTGGCCGTAGCCGACTACGTGTTGCAGCACACTCCCGGCAACACCGTGTCAAACCTTTCGAGCACCCGCGGGTTGCGTGACGTGACCGAGAAATACGGCTGCAATTATACCGCAGCTGCCGTTGGCGAGGTGAATGTCGTGACCAAGATGAAGGAAACCGGAGCCGTAGTGGGCGGCGAAGGCAACGGCGGTGTCATTTATCCGGCTGCCCACAGCGGCCGCGATGCTCTGGTCGGTATTGCCCTCATCCTGACCTATCTGGCCAAGACCGGAATGAAAGCCACCGAGTTGCGTGATTCCCTGCCCAAATATTTCATTGCCAAGAACCGTATTGATCTGGATCCTACGACGGACATCTTTGCCATCCTGAAAAAGGTGAAAGAACTGTATAAGAACGAGAAGGTTACGGACATCGACGGAGTGAAGATTGATTTTTCCGACAAGTGGGTGCACCTGCGCAAGTCGAACACCGAACCGATCATCCGTGTCTATTCCGAAGCCCATACGATGGAAGAGGCTGACGCTCTTGGAAAGCAGATCATGGACATCGTCTATCAGATGACGCAGAAGTAAGAGCCGGAGAACAGACGTTTTATATGAAGCGGGCCGACAAGTTGTTTAGAGCGAATAAACGGACGAACATAGCTTGCCAGCTCGCTTTTATTTTTCACAGAGAATCATGTTGAATAAAAAACTACTTTTGTGCGCACCCGCGTTGTTGCCTGCCCTGGCAGGGGCGCAAGGCCGCTACAACATCGTCTATATCATGACGGACGATCATACGGCACAGATGATGTCGTGCTATGATTCCCGTTTTGTCAATACCCCCAACCTGGACCGTATAGCCCAAGATGGCGTCAAGTTTACGCGTTCCTACGTGGCCAATTCGCTTTCCGGACCCAGCCGTGCCTGTATGCTGACTGGAAAACATTCGCACAAGAACGGCTTCACCAACAACGAGCACGGTATTTTTGACGGTTCACAGCAGACCATGCCCAAGCTGATGCAGAAAGCCGGCTATCAGACTGCCATTATCGGCAAGTGGCATCTTGTAAGTCTGCCTACCGGGTTCGATTATTGGAACATTGTGCCCGAGCAGGGGGATTATTACAATCCGGACTTCATCACGATGAAGAATGATACGGTACGCGAACAAGGCTACATCACCAATGTGATCACCGACAAGAGCATAGACTGGATGGAAAATGGCAGAGATAAGTCCAGACCTTTCATCCTTTTCATCCACCACAAGGCCTGTCATCGCAACTGGCTGCCTGAAATGAAATATCTTACGGAATACGAGAATACCAATTTCCCCGTTCCAGAAACCTTCTACGACACTTATGAAGGCCGTGAAGCCGCCGCCGTGCAGGAAATGCACATCGGGAAAGACATGGATATGGCCTACGACACGAAGATGTACCGGCCCGGAATGAAAACGCGGCTCACTCCTAACTATCTGCGGATGATAGGGCGTATGGACAGTGTGGACCTGAACCGTTACAACGATGTCTATGAACCGATGGTGCTCGACTTCTACCGGAAAAAACTCACGGGCAAGGAACTGGCCGAGTTCAAATACCAGCGTTACATGCGCGACTATGCCAAAGTGTTGAAGAGCTTGGACGACAACGTGGGCCGTGTGCTTGATTATCTGAAGGAACAAGGAATGCTCGATTCCACGTTGGTGGTCTACACCTCGGATCAGGGTTTCTATATGGGCGAGCACGGATGGTTTGACAAGCGCTTCATGTACGAGGAATCTTTTTCAACTCCTTTAGTGATGCGTCTGCCCGAAGGGCTGAAGGCGCGCGGCGACATTTCGGAGATGGTGCAGAACATCGACTATGCTCCCACCTTCCTTGATATTGCCGGAGCCGAAATTCCCGGAGACATACAGGGCTGCTCGTTGCTGCCGCTGTTGCAGGGCAAGCATCCGAAGGACTGGCGCAAGAGTCTCTATTACCATTATTATGAATATCCGGCCGAGCACATGGTGAAGCGTCACTACGGAGTACGCAACGACCGCTACAAGCTGATTCATTTCTATCGCGACATAGATAAATGGGAACTCTATGACTTGCAGACCGATCCGCAGGAACTTCACAACATCTACGGACAGCCGGGCACCGAGAAGGTGACGAAGCAGTTGCGCAAGGAACTGAAACGTCTTCAGGAGCAGTATGACGATCCCATCCGTGAGCAATTCCCGCTTTAAGGAGAATATCTCTCTTTCAGAAAAGAAACAAAGATCCCGTTGCCCGAAAGCAGTGGGATCTTTGTTGATTCCAGCCTGTGTGAATGTCTTTTCTTAGGTCAGTGTTTGTGTGTCATGATGTCCAGCACCCGCTTGTCGGTCTCGTTCATGGAGTCGGCTCCGATGGAAACCAGATTCCGTATGCTGCGGTCTACGTCATCTTCGATGATGCCCTCAACCGGCGAGACGCAGTTGCCCTGCATGGCCAGCAGGGCCGAGAGCACGGCAGTGCTCACACCGGTGGTCAGTTTCAGTGCGCAGCTCGGCTTGGCTCCGTCGCAGATCATGCCCGTGAGGTTGGCAATCATGTTCTTTACGGCGAAGGTCACCTGTTCATATCCTCCTCCCATCAGGTAGGTGATCCCGCAACTGGATCCGGTGGCCGCCACTACGCATCCGCATAATGCCGAGAGGGCACCCAGATGTTGTTTGATGTAGATGGCGGTCAGGTGGCTCAGCACCAGTGCCCGCCGCAGTTCTTCTGCCGTATTGTGGTTCTCGCGGGCGAAGACCACTACCGGATTGGTGGCGCAGATGCCCTGATTGCCGCTGCCCGAATTGCTCATGACGGGAATCATCGCGCCGGCCATGCGTGCGTCGCAGGCACATCCCGTGCTGGAAAGGATGTGCGAGAAGATGCTTTCGCCCATGATGCCCTTTCCTAACGGCCGCGACAGGGTCTTTCCCAAACAGTGGCCGTAGTTGCCTTCCAGCGAGCGGCGGGCGGCCTCCATGTTCAGGCGCGATGCCTCGTCAATGAAGGCGATGTCCTCTACCGGCGCAGTCATGGCGAAGTCGTATACTTTCCGCAGCGAGAGCGATACGCATTTGTCTCCCTCGGCTGCCTCGTTGTCTGCGTCTGAAGAGAGCGAAGTCTCGAACGAGGCAATGCCATTCCGGCTTATATATATATAATGTGTGTGTTCGCGGGCAATGATTGTACGGGCTCGGTTTCCGTCGGCATCCGTCACCTCCACGTCCACGCTCAGTTTTTCCTTCGTTGTCTCGTCTAAGGTGATGCGGATGCCCCCTTTCCCAATGTAGGCACGGGCTTCTTCCACAGCCTCGGGAGTGACATTGCGCAGCACTTCCAAACCGTATTCGGATTTGCCGATGGAGGCTCCCAGTGCGATAGCGATGGGGAGGCCCACCATGCCCGTTCCCGGAATGCCCACTCCCATTGCATTTTTCAGGATGTTGGCACTTAGGCGTGCCTCGATGGTGACAGGCATCCTGCCCAGTTCTTCGGTGGCGCGACAGGTGGCAAGTGCCACGCAGATGGGTTCGGTGCATCCGATGGCAGGCACCACGCCGTGTTTCAGCATTCGGATGATGGCGGTATGTTCGGTCGGAGTAATCATGGGAGATCAGGGCTAAGGTATATGTTGGATGTTTTTACAGTCGGGAATTTTTATTCATGATTTTGCAGGTTTCTCCGGAAGGTCAGCGGAGTGGTGGCATATACGCGCCTGAAGGCGGTGTAGAAAGATTGCCGTGAGGCGAATCCGGCCATGAGGCCGATTTCCTCCACGGTATATCCTGCATAGCGCGGACTGCGCAGCATGTTTTCCGCATCCCGCAGCCGCAGACCGTTCACCAGAACATTATAGTTGGAACCGGTGTGAAGTGCTATCGCGGCCGAGATATAGCGGGTGTTCGTATTCAGGTCTGTTGCCAACTGGCGGGCCGTATATTGCGGGTCACGGTATCGGCGGCCCTTGGTCAGTCGGTTGAGAATGTCAACGTAGAGCTGGTCCGAACGTGTCGCGTTGAGACGGGTGCGGTAGGCGGGTGTCTTTTTGGGGTTCTCGGTGTTCATAGTCTCGGAAATTGGTTCGGGCGGATGCCGGTCATATTGCCGGAACGAACCTTCTGCTGCCACAAAGGTAATGACTATCTCCGAATTGGGCAGAACGTAAGCTAAAAAAAAGGCGTAGTCCGGCAAAACTTTATACCATGGTGACAGTTCTCGGAAAAAGTGCTTAAATTTGCAAAAGATAGACTGTTTCCCAGACCAGATGAATATTCCTTCCCGATCAGAACAGTAACAAAGAGAAAGTATGATGTCACAACTTCCTGAAAGTTTTTTGCGGCAGACCGAAAGCCTGTTGGGCGTGGCCCAGACCCGGGCACTGGCCGAGGCGCTGGCTGCCGAACCGCCGGTGAGTGTCCGGCTCAATCTGCTGAAAGGAGCCGGCGAGCCCGAGGGGTGCATGCCTGTTCCCTGGTGCTCTGCCGGCCGCTATCTTCCGGAACGTCCTTCTTTTACTTTCGATCCTTTCTTCCATGCGGGGTACTATTATGTGCAGGAGGCGGCTTCCATGTTTGTGGAGCAGGCTTTCCGGGTGATGGAAGAAGTTCCCCGCCGGGTGCTGGATCTGTGTGCCGCGCCGGGAGGCAAGAGCACACTGTGGCGTACCTTGCTGCCCGAAGGCTCGTTGCTGGTCTGCAACGAACCGGTCCGCCGGCGCTTCGAAATTCTGGCGGAGAATATGTCCAAGTGGGGGCATCCCGATGTAGTGGTGACGAATGCCTTTCCCGTGGAGTTCGCTTCTTTGTCCGGCTTCTTCGATGTGGTGGCCGCCGATGTTCCCTGCTCGGGCGAAGGCATGTTCCGCAAGGATCACGGGGCCATTGGCGAATGGTCTGCCGGAAGCGTGGAGATGTGTGCCGCGCGTCAGATGCAGATCATCCGCGATGTATGGCCGGCTTTGCGTGAGGGCGGATGGCTGGTGTACAGCACCTGTACCTTCAACCGCGCGGAGAACGAGGACAACATCCGCCGCATCTGTTGTGAGCTGGGAGCAGAGACCGTGCCGGTTCCTGTAGTGCCGGAATGGGGAGTTACGGGCGACGTGACCGGCAGCGGACTTTCCGTGGCACGTTTCCTGCCTCACCGCACCCGCAGCGAGGGCTTTTTCCTTGCCTTGCTACGGAAGACGGCTCCCGCAGCGGCTTGTAAGGAGAAAAAGAAACGCCGTTCGGACCGCGAACCGTCTCCGCAGGGCAGTGCAGTGGCAGGGGGATGGCTGCGCCGTCCCGAAGAGTTTGTGCTGTACGCGCCGCAGGACGGACAGGTGGCTGCCGTGCGCCGTTCGTTGGCCGAGGACGTGCGCCGTCTGCAAAAGACGGCGCGTTGTCTCGTGGCCGGCATTCCTCTTGCCGGACTGAAAGGCCGCAAACTGGTGCCCCGTCACGAGTTGGCCCTTTCCATAGAGCTTGCCCCCGGGGCTTTTCCCGTGGTGGAACTGTCGCGCGAGGAAGCCGTGGCCTACCTGCGTCAGGAGGCTTTTCCCCTTTCTCCGGATGTGCCCCGCGGCTATGTCGTGGCTGCATATCGCGGCGCGCGGTTGGGGTTCTTCAACAATCTCGGTACGCGCGCCAATAACCTGTACCCTGCCGAGTGGCGCATCCGCAGCCGGGCGGACCGGTACAGGGACCTGTCAGAAAACATTCAAACATCAGAATCATGAAATATCTGGAATTTACCTTTACGATGTCTCCGGCCGGCGAGACTGTGCGCGATGTGCTGGCTGCCGTGTTGGCCGAAGTCGGATTCGACAGTTTCGTCAATACCGCGGCACTGGACGTTCCGCGCCTTGAGCGTGCAGATAATCCCGAACAGCCTGAATTCGAGCCTGAGGCTGCCGATGGCTGTTTCAGGGCCTACATACGCCGTGACAGCTATGACGAGGCGGCGCTGGCCGCGGCGCTGGCAGACTTTCCCATCCCGGGCGTGGAGATTTCTTTTGAAAAAGCTGAGGCGGAGGACCGCAACTGGAACGAAGAGTGGGAGAAGAATTATTTCCAGCCCCTTGTGGTGGATGGCCGTTGTGTCATTGCCAGTACGTTCCATACCGATGTGCCCGAGGCGGAATACCACATCACCATTGACCCGCGTATGTCGTTCGGGACGGGACACCATGCCACAACCTCGCAAATGATCAGCGAACTGTTGCAGGCCGACTTGTGTGGGAAGCAGGTGCTCGACATGGGTTGCGGAACGAGCATTCTCGCCATTCTGGCCCGTCTTCGCGGCGCCTCCTTTTGTCTGGCCGTCGACAACGACGAGTGGTGTGTGAGGAATTCGATTGAAAACATTGCCCTCAATCATACGGACTGTATCGAGGTCGTGCTGGGCGATGCCGCCGCACTCGGCGGCCGCGGTCCCTTCGATGTGGTGATTGCCAACATCAACCGCAACATCCTGCTGGCCGACATGGGCCGCTATGTCTCCTGCATGGCCCGTGGTGCCATGCTGCTGATGAGCGGTTTCTATACATCGGACGTTCCCGTCATCCGCACCGAAGCCGAGCGGCTGGGACTGCGTTTCGGGCAGGTGCGCGATATGGATGGCTGGGCCTGTGTACGTTTTGTGAAGGACTGAGACGAGCGGGCTTTCCGGAGGTCGGACAGTTTTTTTTGAAAGACCCTTTCGCTAACTGTAAAAATGTGAAAACCAAATTGCGGTAACGGGTTTTCCGAAAAAAACTATTACCTTTGCCGCCGGAAACCAGTTGGAGATGATTCAATGTATATCTAAATATCTGGGCGTTATGTTGCTCTTCTTCGCGGCCTTTTCGGCCGGGACGGCCTCCGCTGCGGGGGAGCGGCGCTTTACGCTTGTCATCGATGCGGGACACGGCGGTCACGATGCCGGAGCCTGCGGAGCTTTCTCGAAGGAGAAGAACATCAATCTGAACGTGGCGCTTGCCTTCGGTAAGTTGGTGGAGACGAACTGTCCCGATGTGCGTGTCATCTACACCCGCCGTCGGGATGTTTTCATTCCCTTGCAGGAGCGTGCAGACATCGCCAACCGCAACAAGGCGGATCTTTTCATCTCCATCCACACCAATGCCCTGCCGGCTGGAAAGATAGCCTACGGGCCGGAGACCTATACACTGGGTATGGCACGTGCGGCCGCCAATCTGGAAGTGGCCAAGCGCGAGAACTCCGTCATTACGTACGAGTCTAACTACAAGCAGGTCTATGAAGGCTTCGATCCCGGAAAGGCCGAAAGCTACATCATCTTCGAGATCATGCAGGACAAATATATGAAGCAGAGCGTAGAGCTGGCACGCAGCATCCAGAAACAGTATGTCAGCCACGCCGGACGGCGGAACAAAGGCGTTCATCAGGCTGGATTTCTCGTGTTGCGCCATACCACCATGCCCTCCGTTCTCACCGAGCTTGGTTTCATCTCCACACCCGAAGAGGAGCGTTACCTGAACTCATCCGAAGGCATCAAGGCGTTGGGACAGAGCATCTATAACGGTTTTCTGGAGTATCGTCGGGTCCATGATGTCACGGCCGTGGCATTTCCTCCTTCCATTTCGCGGGAGGAGCCTCCCGCACCGGCTCCTGTGGCCGATCCGCAACCGCATCGTGAGGAATCGCGGTCCGAGCCCCCGACGGTTTCGCAGTCCGGGACTGAAGTTCCCGAAAACCGGAACTCCCCGGAGGAGGACAAGGAGTGCGCTCCGGTGTTCAAGGTGCAGCTTTTTGTGAGCGACCGCAAACTGCGGACGGGCGACAGCCGTCTGAAAGGACTGTCCGGCACGGACTTTTACGTAGACAAGGGCTTGTACAAATATACCGTGGGCTGCTCCGCCGATTATGCCGAGATACGGCAGCTGCGGAAAGAAGTGGTCGGCCGTTTTCCCGACAGTTTCGTGGTGGCTTTCGAGAACGGAGAACGTGTGGACTTGCAGCAGGCTATCCGAAAATCAAGAAAAAAATAAATCTCCAGAATGCTTATGAAGTACTTTACGAAAGAGGTGAAAATTGCTCTGACGGCCATTGCGGCCGTTATCCTGCTTTTCATTGGAATCAATTTTCTGAAAGGCATCAATATTTTCGAGTCGAGCAATACGTTTTATGTGAAATTCAAGAATATCAGCGGCCTTACCGTCTCGAACGCAGTGTATGCCAACGGCTATCCGGTCGGCATTGTCCGCAGCATAGCGTATGACTATCATCGTTCCGAGGGTGCCGTAGTGGGAATCGAGCTGGACGACGAGATGCGTGTGCCTGCCGGTACGAGGGCAGAGCTGGACCCGCAGCTGATGGGTGGGGTGAACATGAACCTTGTTCTCGGTCCTAACCCGACGGTGAACCTCTCGCCGGGCGATACCCTCTCGGGCGGCATGCACGAGGGAGCGCTTTCCAAGATGGAATCCATGATCCCTGCGGTGGTCTCGATCATGCCTAAGCTGGATTCCATCATGTCGAATCTGAATACGCTGACGTCCGATTCCGCCTTGCTGCTGACGTTGCGCAATACGGCCGAACTGACAGCACAGCTCAAGGAGACTTCCGTGCGTCTCAATGCCATGATGCAGGGCGATGTGCCCCGGATTACGCAACGCTTGCATGTCGTGGGTGCCAATATGGAAAAACTGACGGGCAATCTGGCTGCCGTGGACGTGAACGCCACCATGCGGAAAGTCGATGCCACACTGGATGGTGTGCAGCAGTTCTCCGTGCGTCTGAACACCGTGGTCGATCAGTTCGACCAGAAACTCAACAGCACGGACAATACGCTCGGTCTGTTCCTGAACGACCGCTCTGTCTATGACAACTTGAGCGGGACGTTGCGTCATGCCGATTCTCTGATGATAGATCTGAAAGCCCATCCGAAGCGTTATGTTCACTTTTCCGTTTTCGGGAAGAAGGACAAGTAGGAGAGAGAACTGTTATTATAGTCAGCGTCTCCGGCGGAAGTTCAAGTTTCCGGCCGGAGACGCTTTTTTACAGAAGATTTCGAAAGGCGTGTGAAAACTTTTACATGCCTTGTAAATCTTTTTACGTGCCTTGTAAAAGTTTTTACATGCCTTGTAAAAAACGAAGGTTTGTTTTCCTGATTTTGGTTGACTGTCCGGGGAGTTTCTTCCCTTGTGAAAGTTGACCGGGCCGGCGGTGCGGTAATTTGTCAGTGGCCGGATAAGCCTATATGTGCTTTAGTGTTTTTTTCGGGCCTTGCAAATTCTTTTTTCAGGG
>VSQE01000021.1 GCA_009775705.1 Prevotellamassilia sp. | reverse complement strand
GAAAAAGAAGTAGCGTCCGCATGTCTCCGCTTTCACTTTATGACCTGAACCTGCTGGTGAAGAGTACGGTGGAGTCCGGACTTCGCACTCCCTTGTGGCTGGCGGCCGAACTGAGTGAGGTGCGTCTGGCGGCCGGCGGCCACTGCTATGTAGAGTTCGTGGAGAAAGAACCTGCGGGACACCGGCTCGTGGCGAAGGCGCGGGGAAATATCTGGCGCAATACGTATGCCTTGCTGGCACCGTATTTTGAGCGCGAGACGGGCCGGCGGCTGGCTCCCGGAATGAAGGTGCTGGTCGAAGTGACGGTCAGTTTTCATGAACTGTACGGCTATGCGCTGAATGTGACGGATATAGATCCTACTTATACATTGGGTGATGTGGCGCGGAAGAGAAAGGAGATTCTGGACCGCCTGTCCGAAGAGGGAGTGATAGACCTGAACAAGGAGCTGCCGCTACCGAGACCTTTGGAACGGATTGCCGTCATCTCAAGCGGAACGGCTGCCGGTTACGGCGATTTCCGGCATCAGCTGGAACAGTCCGGCTTTGTTTTTGAGACACGTCTCTTTGCCGCGACCATGCAGGGCGACAGGGTGGAGGAGAGTATCATCTCCGCGCTGGACCTCATTGCGGAGGAAAGGGAATGCTGGGATGCCGTGGTGATTATCCGCGGCGGTGGCGCTGTGAGCGACCTGAACGGTTTTGATACTTATCTGCTGGCGGCCAATGTCGCGCAGTTTCCACTGCCCGTCCTGACCGGCATCGGACACGAGCGTGACGATACGGTACTGGATGTAGTGGCCCATACGCGCTTGAAAACTCCGACTGCGGTGGCCGCGTTTCTGGTAGATTCGCGCCGGATGGAGATGGAACTGGTCGGAAAACTGGAAGAACGGTTCGAATCGGCGCTGCGGCGGCTGATGGCGGAGAACCGGAACCGGTTTGACTATGCGGCACAGCGCCTGCAAATGGCGGCCGTCCGCTATACCGGTCGCGAACGCGAAAGACTTCTCCGGATGAATACG
Organism: Prevotellamassilia sp.; assembly: GCA_009775705.1. Classification (GTDB taxonomy): domain Bacteria; phylum Bacteroidota; class Bacteroidia; order Bacteroidales; family Bacteroidaceae; genus Alloprevotella. The sequence goes on along the minus strand of VSQE01000021.1, from coordinate 31,938 downwards.
CTGCTCGAAACACGGGTATGCCGGAGGCTGGAGGAGGAAGACCGGAGATTGGAACTTCTCCGGGAACGGATGTATCGCTTGGTGGAGCGGCAGTTATCGGCCGAAACACAGAAACTCGCTTATCTGGAAAAGAGTGTCCGTCTGTCCGAGCCCGAGCGCATTCTGGAAATGGGGTTCAGTCTGACCCTGCGCAACGGGAAGGCCGTGCGCAATGCCGCCTGTCTGAAAACGGGCGACCGCATCGAGACACTCCTGGGCCGGGGCAGGGTGAGAAGCATTGTGGAACAGGAAGAAAGATGACAAGAATGAAAAAGAACGAATTGACATACGAAGAGGCTTTAAGGAAACTGGAGACCCTGGTAGACGGATTTGAGAAGAACACGCTGGACATCGACAGTCTGGGAGAGCGGTTGCAGGAAGCCCGCGCCTTGCTCAAATTCTGCAAGGACCGTCTCCGGAAGGTAGAAAAAGACATTACGAAAATTCTGGATCATGAGCAAGAATAAACTTTCCAAGTTTGCCGACATGGCGGCCTATCCTCATGTGTTCGAAGCTCCTTTTTCCGCGTTGGAGGAAGGCACCTTCGAACTGAAAGGCCGCTGGCATGAGGACTTTTTTCATAACGGAAACCCCATCGTGCTGGAACTGGGCTGCGGGCGCGGCGAATATACGGTGGGACTGGCACGACTCTTTCCCGACAAGAATTTCATTGGCGTGGACATCAAAGGCGCGCGTATGTGGACCGGCGCTACGGAATCGCTGCGCGAGGGACTGAAGAACGTGGCTTTCCTGCGTACCAACATCGAGTTCATCGAGCGTTTTTTTGCAGCCGGCGAGGTGGCGGAGATATGGCTGACATTTTCCGACCCGCAGATGAAAAAAGTGACCAAGCGTCTCACTTCTACCTATTTCATGGAGCGCTATCGCCGTTTCCTGCGCGACGGAGGCCTTGTCCATATCAAGACGGACAGCAACTTCCTGTTTACCTATACCGATTTCATGGTGAAGGAGAACGGTCTGCCGGTAGATTTCCGGACCGAAGACCTGTATCATCTGCTTTTGGAAGAGACGGACCATGAGACGAAAAGAATCCTCGGCATTCAGACTTATTACGAACAACAGTGGCTGGCCCGCGGACTGAGCATTAAATATATGCGCTTCCGCCTGCCCTGTGAAGGTGAATTGCACGAGCCGGATGTGGAGATCGAACTGGACGATTACCGCAGCTATAACCGCTCGAAGCGTTCGGGTCTGGAGCGCAGCCGTTGAATTTGAAAATATTCCCTAACAAAGAAGAACTGTGATTATGCAACTTTATCCCAAACTCATAACCGATGCCCTTGCAACGGTGCGCTACCCCGGTACGGGGAAAAACCTTGTGGAGGCCGAGATGGTGGAAGACGACCTCCGCATCGACGGCATGAATGTCTCCTTCTCGCTGATTTTCGAGAAATCCACCGATCCGTTTCTGAAATCGGTGGTAAAGGCGGCCGAGGCTGCCATCCATACCTACGTTGACCGTTCCGTGAATGTCACGGTCAACGTCAAGACCCTTCAGACCCGCCGTCCCGAACCCGGGAAGATGTTGCCGCAGGTAAGAAACGTCATTGCCGTCAGTTCCGGAAAAGGCGGAGTGGGCAAGAGCACCGTGGCGGCCAACCTTGCCGTAGCGCTGGCCCAGGCCGGATATAAGGTGGGACTGCTCGACGCCGACATCTTCGGCCCTTCCGTGCCCAAGATGTTCAGCATGGAGCAAGAGCGCATCTTTGCCGAGATGAAGGACGGACGCCAACAGTTGATCCCGGCCCTGAAATACGGCGTGAAGGTGCTTTCCATCGGTTTTTTCGTCAATCCCGAGACGGCCACCCTCTGGCGCGGAGGCATGGCGTCCAATGCGTTGAAACAGCTCATCGCCGATACCGACTGGGGCGACCTGGACTATTTTGTTCTTGATACTCCTCCCGGTACGAGCGATATTCATCTGACGCTCTTGCAGAACCTGGCCATCACGGGGGCCGTCATTGTCTCGACACCGCAGGCCGTGGCGCTGGCCGATGCGCGTAAGGGCATCGACATGTACAAGAACGAGAAGGTGAATGTCCCCATCCTCGGACTGGTCGAGAACATGGCATGGTTCACGCCGGCCGAGTTGCCGGAAAACCGATATTACATCTTTGGCCGTGACGGCGTGTCCCGCCTTGCCGAAGAGATGCAGGTGCCGCTTTTAGGACAGATCCCTTTGGTGCAGAGCATCTGCGAGAGCGGCGATGCCGGCGAGCCCGCGGCCGTCCATGCCGACAGCCTGACGGGAGCTGCTTTCCGCGAACTGGCTTCCCGCGTGGTGGAGGAGACGGAGCGGCGCAACCGTGAGCTTCCCGCCACTACCATTGTGGAGATGAAGAAATAGGACGCCAGAGAGATGTCCATGAGGGTAGCGGTGTACGGCATCTGCCGTCTGTTGTTTTTTGCGGTGGCGCTTCTGTTTTCCGTCACCGGCTGCAAGCGGGGCGGCGGTGGCGATGCGCCGCGGCCTGCCCCTTCCGTCTATTATTGGCGCACGGTGTTCCGGCTCAGTCCCGGCGAGCGGGATTTTCTGCGGACGCATCGGGTGGAGCGTATCTATCTGCGATATTTTGATGTCCTTGTGCGCGACGGACGTCCCATGCCGGTATCCACGCTGGCTTTTGAACAACCGGTTCCGGAAGGAACGGAGATCGTGCCGGTGGTCTTTATCGACGAGGTCTGCCTCCGTGCCGACACGGCGGCTTTAGGCGAGCGTATCGTGAGGCGTATCGGACAGATGTGTGCCACACACGACGTGAAGAACGTGCGTGAGGTACAGATCGATTGTGACTGGACCGCCCGTTCACAGAGGGGCTACTTCTCCCTGCTTTCCGATATCAGGCAACGCCTGCGCGCCCGGGGCGATTCGCTCTCCGTCACCATCCGTCTGCACCAGCTTTCCATGCCGTCTCCGCCAGCCGAGTACGGAGTGCTGATGATGTACAACACCGGCGATTTCAGAAAGCCGGACGGCCGCAATCCCATTCTCGACTTCTGCGATGTCGCTCCCTATCTTCCCTATCTGGCGGACTATCCGTTGCCGCTCTGCGCGGCCTATCCCAATTATGCGTGGCAGCTGCTTTTCCAAGGTGATGAATTCAAGGCCCTGCTGCACGATGAGGACCTGACCGACACCACGGTCTACCGCCCGCTCAGCGACAGTACCTTCGAAGTCATTTCCGCGCGCGACCTGCCTTATGCCATGGGGTCGGAACGCCATTCCGTCCATGTCGTTCCGGGCGAACGGGTGTTTTGCCATCGCAGCAGTGCCGATCAGGTGCTGCGTGTGAAGCGGGCCTTGGAAGAACGGCGGCCGGGCATAGGCCGTCAGTCCGTAATCTATCATTTGGACGGGAAAAACCTCAATCGTTTCAAACAACAGGAATATGAAAAGATTTTTCATCCTTAGCTTGCTGGCCACTGCCGTCACGGCAGTTTGGGCCTGCGGTCCGTTCGGACCCGCCACTTACAATTATTATCTCTTCAACGTGTGCGGTGACGGCAGCGGGTATGCGCGGGAGACGGGCCGCCGGCTGGCCTGTGAATGGTCCCGCTATGCCGGAGGCAACATCGCGCCCGAGGAGGTGGAGGCTCTCTCCCGTCTGCGACCCGGGGAGATGGACACCACGTGCAACGCCATTGTTGCGGCTGCGCGCCGGAAGGGCGACCGCGAGATGCTGGACTATTTGCGCCTGCTTGTGGAATACTGTGCTGCCACGCCCTCTTACAATGAATGGGACTATCCGTCGAAGGAAGATGTGGAGCGCTATGCCGATGCCCAGCGCGAGGTGTACAACCGCAGTGCAACCCGCAAGTCCGCGCGTCTGCGCGACCGCTACACGCTGCTCTCCATACGTTCCCTGTTCCGGCAGGGCAGGTATGACGAGTGCATCCGTCTGTGGCAGAACGGCGGAGCGTCTTTGCCGGCCGGAGTGTTCCGCGACATGGCCGAAGGCTTCTATGCCGGTGCGCTTTTCCGTTCGGACCGCCGCGAGGATGCCTGCGTCATCTATGCGCGGTTGGGTGACGTGCGCAGCGCCCGTTTCTGTATGAAGGACCAGCGTAACCTCTCGTGCATCCGCCGGCTCTACGACCGTGATCCCGCCTCTCCGGTGCTGCCTTTCCTGATTCAGGAGTTTGTCAACAACGCGCAGGAGACACTCGATTACCAGCGGCAGCGTGTCGGGCCTTTCGGCTGGATGTACGAGGGTTCCGAGACGGCCGGAGACTGGTTCGGACTGATCGGCGGTTCTCCCGTTTTCGAAGGCGAGGTGCGCGGATTCATCGAACTGGCCGACCGTGCTGCGGACTCGAAACGGACGGCTGCGCCGGCGGTATGGAAATCGGCGGCGGCCTTACTCCGCTATTATTACGGCGATGCGGCACCGGCCCTCGAAGACGCCGAAAAGGCCGTGGCGATGGGCGGCAGCCGGCAGGTGGCGGACAATGCCCGGGCCATCCGCCTTTTTCTCCGCTCCATGACGCTTGCCGGCGACGCCGACTGCGACCGTGCCGTGCTGCCCGAGATGCAGTGGTTGGAGGAGCGTCTCGAGGCCGACACTTGCGGCAGCGGATATTTCGTCCGCGTGCGCGACCGTGTCGTCAATCAGGGACTGATCCCCTTCTTCCGCCGGCACGCCGATCTGAACACGGCCACGGCCTTGCGCGGATACGTGTGCCAGAATCCCGGCCGCAGCAACATGAACACCTATTGTGACTATTTCCAAGAGCTGGATACGATGACTGTGAACCGCATGACGGTCTATCACGATTTTCTTTTCGGCTCGCCGCGTCTGTCGCCGTTCCGCCGGTGGTTGGTGGAGACCATGGTGAAGGAGCCGGTATGGTATGCCGAACTGCTGGGGACGAAATACCTGCGTCTCGGGCGTTTTGCCGAGGCCGTGACATGGCTGGAATCCGTTCCGCTGTCCTTCCTTTCCAAACAGAACATCGCTCCCTATTCCTCCCGCCGCCGGTACGATGTGGAGCGTTGGTTCCGGAAACAGAAACTCTCTTGGGAAGAAGAAACGGAGCCCGCGTCCGTCACGACCCATCGCAAGCTGGACTTTTGCCGCGAGATGCAGGCCTTGGAAGAGAAGTACTCCCATGCCTCGGGCGAGGAACGTTGCCGTCAGGCCTACGGGCTGGCCGTGCGCTACTATCAGGCTTCCTTCAGTGGCGACTGCTGGTATCTGACGCGCTACGGTGTGAGCACCTGGAACGATTCGTTGCGGGCCGACGAGGCCGATTTCACAGCCCGTGCCGCCGGCCTGCTGGCCGAGGCCGGCAGGAGTGCCTCGCGCACGTTGCGTGAGAAGAGCATTTATGCCGCCGCCTTCATCAACTACCAGCCGTGGCGGACGGAGAAGTACAATTGGGAACGGATGGAGCCTGTCTATACGGTGCATCGGGGCCATCAGTATGATGCGTTGGCCGCGTTGTGGAGATATACGCGTTCACACCGGGACGCGCCCGCCTACATGTCGCGCTGCGACCGGTTGCTTGAGTTCGCGTGCTCCGAGATGAAATGACGGCAGGCTTCAGGCATCCCGGCTTTCGTTGCTCCGGGCGGTTCCGGATTCCGGAAAAAAGGTTCCGCGGCGTTTCATGTTTGGCGTCGATAAGCCCGAGAGCCTTTTGGAGCTGAATGTAAACGTAGGTTAATTAACATTTGGATTTCGTTCCGGGAAGCATTATATTTGCACTACCAAAATAGAAGAACCCTGAAAAGCCGCCTAATGGGCGGCTTTTTTCGGCGCTTAACGTGAAAAAAACATCCGATCTTTTTTAAAAAAGGTCCCATCTTGTTCAAAAAAGATACTATGTTGTGAAGAAAAGGTCCGTTCCCGTCGGTTTTCCGAAAAACCTTGAAGTTAAACTTTGGAGAGGTCTATTAAAATACGTAAACAAAAATTTTCAAAAAAATCCGGCACAGCCTGCCGGACGATTGCCTGTGAGCCCTGTCGAAGTCTCGGGAACCGGCGGGCGGATTTCATCGTATTTTTATATGATGGACGGAAGACAAGTAAGCCCTGAAGAAAACATATCCTCAGGGCTTACTTTACAGGTGTCCGTGGGGTGACGGGTTTATTTCGTCAGGGCCACTTCAACGTTGTTCTGGATGATTTCGTTGCCCGGATAGCCGCCTTCGCTGAGGTTGCTGAAAGCCACGCTGCCGTCCTTGTTCAGCAGCAGATACGCCGGGATGCCGGGTATGCCGAGCTGTGCGATCAGTTCGTTCCACTGTTCTTTGGTCAGACGGTAATGGTCGCCGTCGATGGCGGTAATCATCTGTTTCCAGGTGGCTTCGGGCGATGTCTCGCCGGTAACGTAGACAAAGGCGCAGCCCTTTTTGGCCAGTGCGGGTTTGATCTCGTCGATGGACTTCATGGCGGCGCGGCAGGGCGGGCACCATGTGGCCCAGAAGTCAATCAGCACCACCTTGCCGGCATAGTCCTTGGTGATGGCAGGCAGGATGTCCGCTCCTTTCAGGCTGGGACTGATGGTTTTTACCTTGTAGGCGGCATTGGCGTTCTGCACGTTTTCCGTGGAAGGGCTCTTTTCCGTTCCGGCGGCCTGCGACTTCTTGGTGCAACTCAGGGTGCCGAGTGCCAGGACGGCCGCGAAGAGGATGGTCAGTTTCTTCATATTTTCTTGTTTTATGGTTTGTCGTTTCTTGTTTGGGGCAAAGATAGTTCTTTTTCGCGGGCCGTCCAACATCCGCCATGCGAAGTGGCACATAACGAATGTTATATTTTCTGACGAAACCCTGCGTCCGGCTATTTCTCCTCATACCGGCTGCGCAGAAGCCGCAGGCGGTCGATGGCGATGCAGCTATTTCCCTGAAGCGAGAAGACGAGGCCCAGAGATATCTCCGTCTCGCGGTCGAGCACAAAGCTCAGGCGGCGCGAGGCGACGGGGGCCGTTGCAAGGATGCGGGTGGTGTCTTTCTCTCCTATGGAGGGAAGCCCCTTCCCGAGGGCTGCCGCCAGAAGAGAGCCTCCCGAGGCCATCCCGCCAAAGGGCACCAGTTCCAGCTCGTAGCGTCCGGCCGGCAGCCGTACTACGGTGTAGAGTTTGTGGTTGCGGAGCTGCGGGGCAAAACCGTCCCATCCGGTGCAGACGGTCAGGGCTTCCGACTTGTTGCGGTCCACATAGACGCCCGTGCGCAGGCTGTCCGGTCCCGTTGCTCCTTCCACGATCCACGATTTCGAGGTTCCCGAGGGGTCGAATTCGAGGAAGCGGGCCGCGTCGCGCGTATTGATGCTGCGTCCCGTTGTGGCGAAGGGCCGCGTGGACGGTGGCAGCAGTTCTTCGCTCAGGTCGGTCAGTTCGGTGTCGAAGTTCAGGCAGAACACGCCCGAGGACAGTCCCCAGGCATCGCCGTCGGGGCCGAAGTTCAGGCGCCGGCCGTTGCAGCGGTGCGAGGTGCGGTCCTGCACGTCGCCGCCGTTCTGGTTGAAGTCGTAGTACAGCAGCAGGCTGTCCGTCTGTTCGGCTTGTGCCGTTTCGGTCAGGGGAGCGTTGGCGTAGCGGCGCAGATCGGCCGTAGGGAGCGCTTTCTTCCACATCCGCAACTCGTCGATGACGGCACTGACGGGTGCTTTCTCTCCGCCGATGTGCAGGCGCGTCAGCTGGGGCAGTTGTTGCAGGATGTGTTCTTTTTTACCGAGTGTGCCGCCACCGGCCTCTTCTCCGTCCTTATAGAAGAGCACTGTGCCCTGCGAGAAGACAACGGCATAGTGGTGCCAGGAACCGAAGCTGACGAATCCCTCGGGCGAGGAGATGCTGAGGCTGTCGGCCGTCAGGCGGAGCCGGCCTGCGGCGTCGCCGGAGATGTGCCATGTGCCGGCGGATTCTCCCATCCCGAAGACGGAAGGTGAGGCAGAGGCGTTCATCCACCATTCCACGGTGAGCTGGTCTGCCGTGCCCGTATAGGGGGAGCGGTCCGTGGTGATTTCGGCCTTCGGATTGCTGAAGTTCAGTCCGTTGCGGCTGTCGGCATTGCATATTATGAGGGCGGCGCGCCGGGTGTGCTTGTCCTCTCCGTAAGCGTTCGAAGCCGTGAGCGTCACGTCATAGACACCCGGAACGTCAAGCCGCAGGCCGGCCTTCTTGCCTTTTGTCCTTATGGCGTAGCGGCGGCTTTCCACCAGCCAGTCGCAGCCGGTGGGAGCAAAGCGGCTCTGGTCTGTGAGGGAGATTTCCGTGCCGCGCAGGGCTACCATCGGCGAGGTCTGGAAAGCGGCCTTGGGGGCGCTGCCGGCCACGTGCAGCCGCAGGCTGCTGCGTTTGCTCTTTCCCGTCAATGGGTTGGTCACGCGCAGACGGATGTTGTAGTCGCCAGCCTGCTCGAAGGTGGCGGCGGCGTTCATGGTGGAGGCAAAGGGTATGTCGGCCCCTTTCATCGTCCAGTCATAGCGGGCGCCGGGCTGGGGATGTTGTGGCAGGAAGCTGATGCGTTCTCCGGCTTTGGCCACGGCCTGCGAGGGGGCGAACGAGGCCACGGGACGGGTGGCGGCCGAGAGCTTCAGACTGTCAGCGCAGGCGGGATGGTGCAGATTGCTGGCAGGGCGGAGCGGAAGCCTGAAAGACGGAATCAGCGTGTCGCCGGCCGCATACAGGGCGGCGATGGACGTCTGCGCGTCTTTGCCTTCGGGCAGACGGTAGTTGCCGGACGTGGCCGGTAGCGTGTCGGCGGGCAGCCCGTCGGCATAGAGGACATAGCCGTTCAGGCCGTAATGGGTGGGAGCGGGGCGGTTCCATGCCAGCGTGGAACTGTCGGGCAGCAGCCGGAGGTCCGCAGGGGCGAAGAACGGCTCTCCCTGTACGGTGGCCGCCGCTACCGTGCGTTCGCCGCCGTTGGCGATGCGGAGGCCGCGCCCGGAGTATAGTGGAGTCTCGATGCCTTTCCGGTCGAATTCATAGTCGATGACCGAGCAGGACAGCAGGCGGCCTGTGCCGATGGCGTCTTTCCGGCTCTCGATGATGAAGAAATATTTCAGGGGGCGGCGTGTGTCGAAAAGGCCGGACAGGTCGGTCAGGTCGTAGCCGAACTCCATCGGCTCGTCGTGCAGGCTTCCGTCGGCCCAGCGGCCCAGCATCGGAGTACGGGATTCCAGTCCCATCTTCTGTTTGTCGGAACGGCCGTCGCCGGCAAATTTGAAGTGTTCCATGTCGAATATCGTGTCCGGCTCTGCCGCGTCGGGGCTGTAGGCGATGCCTGCGCGCAGTTTCAGTTCGCTGCGGCGGGAGTATTGCATGCGCACCTTCAGTGTCCGCAGGGGGCGGTAGTGTTTGCGCACGTGGTAGAACTCTGGTTTCCAGGATCCTCCTTCGTTGCGGCGCACGGGAAATCCGTACTGGTAGGGGCAGTAGATGAAGCCTTCGTTGGCCCATCCGTTGCCCCAGGAGTTGACGATGATCCATGCGCCGCATTCGTCCTTGTCGCGTTCGCCCAGGATGCCGTTGCCGTCCAGATCGAACAGGATGCGGTCGTCGTAGCCCACGATGGTCAGTGCATGGTCTACCCCGTCGCCCCAGCGGGTGACGTATTTTTTTCCCACAACACCCGCCAGACGGTTTGTTCCGGTGGAGTCATCGGCTATGGCGCCCTGGTGGCAGGCGCTGGCCACACCGATGCCGCAGATGCCGCCTGTGCTGAAGTCCGTGTCGCCGCAGTGGTTCCAGAGCCAGTTTTTCACATATTCGCGGCCCGCTTCGGTATCTACCCCATCGCTACAGAAGGAGTTGCGTTCGATGCGGTTGAACATGGCCGAGTACCATTTGTCGTAGCCCTGCATCCAGCCGAAGTCCGGAGCCGCGCAGTCCTGGTTGCCGAAGACACGGGAGTAGGTGGTTCCGCCGTAAACAACGGACGAGGGGACACCGTTGGCCATGGCCATGCCTTCCTTGCCAGAGTGGCTGTTGGTGAGCAGCCAGGTGAAGTGCGAGGGATAGATGTTTTCCGGAAGGCGGGCGTCGGCGTTGCGGAAGGAGTTGATTTCGTGGGCGAACATGTAGCAGATGCGCGAGGCCGATCCGCAGGAACCTCCGTCCTGTGAGAATACGGCCGGGAAACAATGGCTCAGCGCATTGTTCACATGGTCCGGGCGTCGGGACGTAGCGGTCTGTTCCGTGGCCGGTTGTGACAAGGCTGAGGCTGTCGTCATGCAGTAGAGCATGAGCGATGAAAAAAGCGGTTTGAAGTTCATGGAGTTTTTGTGTTTTTATTGTAAGGTGTGTTCAGATGTCTTTGAGCTCGACCAGCCCGTGCATGACGGCGTAGACGGTAAGTCCCGACACGCTCTTGATGCCGAGCTTCTCTGTCAGGTTTTTCCGGTGGGAGATGACGGTGGTGAGGCTGATGCCCATCCGTGCGGCGATTTCCTTGTTGATGAGACCGCTTGCTACAAGGCGCAGCACCTCTGTCTCGCGGGGAGTGAGCAGGGTTTTGGGAGCCTGTTCGCTGGCCTTCCGGAAGGCTTCGGGCTGTGAGCGGTGCGGGCCGTGGGCGGTGCGGGCCAGCATGAGGAAGTCGCGTGTCAGGCGGTCTTCGCTCTGGCAGATGTTGAGCGTGTGGAAGTCCTGCGGCAGGCGGCCCGTGTCTTCTTCTCCCTGTATCAGGACAATGGTCTTGTGGCGGCGTTCCAGAAAGTAGCGGGCATTCTCTACCAGCACCGGGACGGAGATGAAGTAGTGGTAAAACTGTCCTTTGTCCTTCCGGCACAGCTCGTCGAACTCCGTGAACAGGCAGGCTTCGGCGCCTGGCATCATGGAACGGACAATGCCGGCCAGCCCCAGATCGGTCAGCATATTGGAGGAGACAATAGCTATTTCGGGATGAACGGTTGTCATGAATAAGAAAGGTTAGACTTTTTTGCAAAGATAGAGTTTTATCTGCAAATAGCGGGTTTCCCGTAGCTTGGAAAAGCAGCTCCGTCCGCTTGCCCGCTCCGTTCTGAATCATCAGGCCTGTGGCGTGAAGAGGAGAAAAATGTTAGCGATTATAAACTTAAAGAAGTTAATTAATCGTTAAAAATGAGGGGGTGATTGCTAATATATTTAATTTTTACTACATTTGCAAAGAAATTTTAGTGTTCTCTATGCTGAAAATGACAGCGTGAATCCTTTGATCGTGATTTATTAATTCCTATAATTAAAAAACAAAGCACATGAAAAAGTATTACATGGCAGCTGCATTCTGCCTGTTGGCGACTTCGGTCACAGCGCAGGAGGCAGAGCCGAAACCCGACAGGTGGAGTTTCGGTTTCAGTGGAGGTGTTCATTCCTCTTTTATGAGATTCTCAGATTTGGATGAAGAGGTCTTTCCTGCAAAGAAGAGTCTGACAGGTGGAACCTTCTCATTCTTTCTGCAAAGGGAATTCGGAAAGGAACATCAGTTTGCGGTGCGCCCCGAATTGTCTTATCTGAGAAGGGGCGGCACGTTGAAGGAAATTTATAGCAAAAACGAGAATTTCTATGAGGAATATGGTTTGGATGATGTCAGCTATCGTCTTTCGTCCGGCTATCTGGATATTCGCGTTCCGCTTATCTGGCAGTTCGGAAAGGCGCAGTCTACGTTGCGTCCGTATGTGTATGTGGCTCCGGTCATAGGTTTTTCTCTTGGCGGCGGGATAGATGTAGAGGCGCAATATCTGAATGAGGAAACGGACAAGACGTATGCCTACGATGGAGTGCACATGGATCTGACAAAGGCCAATATGAAGTCGCTTTATGTGGCAGCTGCGGTCGGAGCAGGTGTGAAATGGCAGTTCAATGTAGGCCGCCATACTTGTTTCCTCGGATTGGAGGCTATGTATGAGCACGGACTGACTGATACCTATGGGGACGACAACAAGGCGAAAGGAAAGTATTCTTTTTCCGATCTGTTCGAAGATGCTCCCGTGGCACTGGGAAACAAGGTGGACGGAACACGTAAGTTCAGCGGCGTAGAAGTGAAAATGACATTGGGCATACCGTTCAGCGTATTCAAAAAGAAAGAAGCGGCTCCCCTTCCGGTAGTTGTGGAGACACCCCGCCCCGAACCGGTGCCAGTTCCCGAGGTTCGCGAGGAACCGGTTGAAAAGCCTTGTTACAGTCTGGAAGAAATCAACGATCTGATGGCCCGGGGTGAACGTGTGGAGGGAAAAACCATTTGCGCGATTGACGATGCCATCAATTTCGACTTCGGTAAGAGCAATATCAAACCTGTAAGTTTCGATTATCTGGATAAACTCGCCCAGACCCTGATACGGACAAATGCCCATATCAAAGTAAAGGGACACACGGATAATGTCGGGTCTGAAGAGTTCAACATGAAACTTTCCAAGGAAAGGGCAAAGGCAGTAGTGGAATATCTGGTGAAGAAAGGTGTTTCGCGTGCGAAACTGTCATACGGATATTATGGCATGTCGCGGCCCCTCACCTCGAACGATACGGAGGAGGGTCGCACAATGAACCGCCGGGTGGAATTTGAGATATTAAGATAAATGTTTAAATATGACCGAATATGAAAAAGAATTTTCTTTCTAAGGGAATCGGTGCATTGGCGCTGTCCCTTTCCGCTTTTACCTATGCTTCCTGTCTGAGTGACGGAGACGATACGATCATCCTTGAAAGCGGCAATTCGCTGGGTATTCCGAGCGATGCGAATGCCGGCGAGAATCCTGTGGTGGAAGAGCCTACCACTACTTTGCCCAATGCCCAGTGTACGGTGACTTCGGAAGACGGTTATGCCGTGATGCACGTGGACATGACGGGAGTATGGGATGCCGATAACGGTGACTGGCTCACACTCTACGGCACGGGAATGAAAGGACAGAACATCTGGCTTTCCGTTGATGGAGAGCCGAAAGGTATTGACGTGTACAACAACTCTCAGGATCAGGGACGTACCATTATGGCCGATCTGGTATTCCTCGTGGACAATTCCGGAAGTATGAGCGAAGAGGCAGATGCTATTGCGGCCGGAATGAAAGACTGGTCAGCTAAATTGGCGGCTTCCGGTTTGGATGTCCGTTTTGGCAGTGTAGGTTATGGTGCTAGTTATCATGCCGTTGACGGTGCCCTGAATTTGACAACAACGGAAGCACTTCAGACATACCTGAATCGTTCAAGTGGAATTTCTCGTACATATGGTTATGGTGGTGAGGATGCTCAGAGGCTTCAATCTGTTGCTGAAGGAGGAAAGTATGAAAACGGTACTTATAATGAGTGCGGCATGGTAGCTTTGCATTATGCCCATGATAATTTCAAATTCCGTAATGGAGCCAATCGTATTTATGTGAATTTTACAGATGAGCCGAATCAGCCTTATAATATTAAAAAATGGTCTGTGGAGTATCTGAATCCGAATGTAAATCCCAATAATTGGAATCCGGCAAACGGAACAATTCATACCGTATATAGTGAAAATCCAACAGCATATACATGGAAATACCTTCAAAGCGAAAAGCCTTGGCTGATGTCAGAGTATACGGGAGGAAGCATTATCTATACAGATCGCTATTTTACAGGTGTTACATTGGACGATCTTCCCGTGACCGGTGCAATGCAGAACTCCTACATCATCCGCTTTACGAATATCGAGAAGTATATGGACGGACAGCCTCATATGGTGAAGATCACGGTAGTATCTGCCGATGGCAAAGTTCGGGCAGAAAAGGTGTTCAGCGTTATTTTTGCCTGAAAGACCAGTCTTGTTAAATTCTGATTTTGTTCGCGCCCGCATTACTTCGGAATGCGGGCGCGATGTTGTGTTTGAGGGCTTTCTGCGGGAAAGGGGCGTTTCCGACACAAATTCCTCACGTCGTTTTGTGGTAAAAAAACTACACGGGCAGTATCTTTTCCAGATACTGCCCGTGTTCTTATTTCAGGCGGAAAGAGAAGTTCTCTCTTTTACTTCTTGCTTTTGCTGGCTTTGGCTACAGCTTTGGCAATGGCCTTATTGCCTTTCTCAACAGCGGCATTGGCGGCGGCGCGGCCGGATTTCAGGGCCTTGTCGTAAGCCTCCCATGCTTTGGTGGAAGTGCATGCGTTTTTGAGGGCTGCGGTATAGTCTTTGGCGGCTTTTTCTACAGCAGCTTCCTCTTCAGCCGGAGCGTAGGCGTGTTTGTAGCCTTTCTGGTCGTTCCAGTGTCCGCGGGTAAAGTCGGGGAAGGAAACGGCGGCGCAGTTGTTGTCCATAGAAAGCGTTCCGAGTTCGGCAAGGCAGCACCATTCGGCCAGGTCGTAGACGTCCATGTCGAGGGGCAGACCGTTTTGCAGACAGTAAACCAGACGGCTGTCCATCATGAAGTCCATACCGCCGTGCCCCATGTTGCGGCCCAGTTCGCCGTATTTGGTGAGGATGGGGTGGTAGTATTTCTTTACAAGAGCATCGTATTCGGCTTTGGGAAGGAAACCGTGGCTGGAGAGGTTGTCCACTTCGGGTTTCACGCCGCTGGCCTGCAACTGGCTCTTGTCGAGTGCGATGGCCTCAGAGGGATATTTGGTGGCGTAGCCTTTGGTTCCCGTCAGTTTGAAGAGACGGTTGTAGGGCTGCGGGTTCATCACGTTGTGCTGGATTTCCACTACCTTGCCGTTGGAGGTGCGCATCAGGGTTGTCGTGTGGTCGCCGTTGCGGAAGTCGTTGCAGGGCTTGCCGGTTTTCTTCTCCACGTATTCCTTGCCGTGGGCCGACTTGGTGTCCATGGCAACGAGGGTGGTGAAGCGGTCTCCGCGGTGGATGTCAAGGCACTGGGCTACGGGGCCAAGTCCGTGGGTGGCATAGACGTCACCGCGGTTTTCCTTGTTGTACTTCATGCGCCAGCCGAGTTTCTCGGGGTCGTTGGATGGGTTGGACCAGTAGTAGCCCCAGAAGTCGTCGAGGTTGTGGATGTAGGCACCTTCGGCACGCAGAACCTCACCGAAAACGCCGGCTTGAGCCATGGCCAGGGCGTTGAGCTCGTAGTAGTCGTAGCAGCAGTTTTCAAGAATCATGCAGTGCTTGCGGGTTTTCTCGGACAGGTTGATGAGGTCCCAGCACTGTTCGAGGTTCATTGCGGAGGGAACTTCGATGGCGGTGTGCTTGCCGTTCTCCAGCGCACATTTGGCTACGGGGAAGTGGTGGTCCCAGTCGGTGGCCACGTAGACGAGGTCGATGTCGGGACGTTTGCAGAGTTCTTCGTAACCCTTTTCGCCGGAATAGATGGCGGCGGGGGGAAGACCTGCCTTGCGGAGGGTGTTCTGCTGGGCTTCGGCGCGTTTTTCCTCATAGTCGCAGAGGGCAACGATCTGTACGCCGGGGATGTGACAGAAACGGACTACGGCACCGGGACCGCGCATGCCGAGGCCCACGAAGGCCACGCGGACGGTCGGGATCTTTTCGGCGGTAAGGCCGAGCACGTGCTGCTGGCCGGCGGGACGCTGAGGGGTGTCGACTACGATGGTTCCTTTGTCCCAATGCCATTTGGTGGAGGGAGACAAAGACTGTGCCTGGGCACTCTGGCAGCCGAGTGATAGCATTGCTGCCAGGGCGAACGATAATACTTTGTTTAGTTTCATATAAATAAGATTGGTATTAGAAGTTTCTTCTTATTCCTGAAATGTTTGTGCAAAGATATATAATTTCTGGTTAAAAGACAAAAAGGGGAGTGCTTTATTTTGCAATATTTTAGGCCCTTTCCCTTTCCCTTTCCTTCCGGAGGTGACTGCATGAAAACGGCCGCCGTGCGGAGCGAGGCTCTTGCACGGCGGCCGTTTTGTATCAGGTCCTTCAGAAGGATTCTTACTTGTTCATGGATTTCAGGTAGGTGATGGCGTTCTTCACGATGGTGTCATCGGGCGAGATGACAGCCGCAGCATCGGCAGCCTTGCGGACAAGGTCGAGGTCATCGGTCTGCACACCGTAGAAGATCAGGTATTTGTAGGCTTCGAGCTTCTGGCTGTTGACACTCTCGTCATCTCCCATCAGTTCGATGGCCTTCTCGTAGTATTTCTTCACCGTCTCGTTGGGTTTGGTGTAGTCCACGTTGTTGATGCGTGCCCGCATGTAGGGAGCCAGATAGTTGTCGGGCTTTTTCTCTCCGATTTCGGCAAAGACGGCGTCACCTTCGGCTACGTAGGCGGCTTTCTGCTCGGGAGTGAGGTCTTTCTGCTGTGAGGCGGCGGCATAGAGACGGCCCAGTCCGAAGGCATCGGAGAGGTCGGCTTTCTCGCCCAGCATGGAGATGTATTTGCGGTAGATGGGGATGGCGGAGGTGGCCTGTCCGTTGCGGTTCATGAGGTTGGCCAGTTCCTTGTAGCCGGCCGTTTTGGTGGAGTCGGTTTTCAGGGCCTGCTCATAGTAGGAGATGGCTGTGGGAATGTCGCCCGTTTCCTTGGCCAGGTTTCCGGCGTATGCGTAGTCAAGATAGATGTAGAGGCTGTCGGCGTAGTCCTTGTTGGAGATGTAGCCCATGTATTCCTTGCATTTTTCCATCTCGGCTTCGTAGTTGAGCGAGTTGACGGCGTTCTCAAGTCCGCAGAAGAATTTCATGCGTTTGAACACCATGTCCTTCTCGTCGAATTTCTCGACCTCGTTGACAACGGCCGAGGCTTTCTCGAAATTCTGTGTGGCGTAGAGCGACTGGAGGTAGTTCTCACAAGAGCGCAGATCCAGCGCTTCGGCTGTTTTGGGCACGGCCTTGTAGTATTCGTCGTAGGACTTGACGGCCTTTTTGTATTCGCTGAGGTTGTAGGCGATGTCGCCCAGATCCTTGTCGGCGGCATAGTTGTTCGGCTCGATGCGTTTGATGCGTTCCAGCATTTCTACGGCCACGTGCGGGTTTACGTTCTTGTATACTCTTGCATTGAGCTTGAGGGCGGGAACGTAGGTGGAGTCTATCATGAGAACTTCGTCAAATTTCTGACCGGCGCCGCCGTAGTCTTTGCGCATCATGGCCACCTCGCCGCTGAACATCAGGCCGGGGATGTAGTCGGGGGCCAGTTCGTAGAGCTGTTTGGAGCACATGTTGGCACAGGGGTAGACGTTTTTGGTCATAAAGTAGCTTCCGGCACTGAGCAGAGCTTCTTTGTTGTTGCGGATTTTGCGCAGCAACTTGGTGAAAATCTTGTTTGCTTCGTCCGGATCGTTGAGCTGCTGGGCAACGATTTCGTCTGCCATCTGTGCATATTCCGGATCCAGAGGGGGGATTCCCTCAGTGCTCTGGGCGCTGGCATTTCCGCCTACGAGGAGAAAGGATGCGAGAGCCAATGTTTTGAAAAAGTTCTTCTTCATTACTATTGTTTATATGTTATTTCTTTAATTCTCTCAATCAAAATAGTTTGCGGGAAATCTTTGCAAAAATAGCAATAATTCTACATCCGGCAAAAGTTTATATGAGAATTTGCATTTCTTCAGCATTATGATTCCTTTTTTTGATTTTTCTTTTTTGAGGGGTGAAAATATGTACGCCGCAACTGTCGGGACAGTTGCGGCGTATATGCAGTTCGGTCGGTTTGCTTTCGGAGTCAGTCGGAGATGCTGACATCCCTGACCTGTACCTGGGTTCGCGGGAGCATCTGCGAGTTGTTGCAGATGATGAGCTGGCCCCGTTGTCCTTTCAGGAAGAAATAGAAATTCTTTGTCATCGAGGTGGAGCGCGGGTCGGTGCAGATGACGTAGACGGAGCGCAGGAGTGGATATTCGCCTGTGGCGATGTAGTACTGGAACGGCCGGCAGAAAAATTCGCCGTTGCCGCCTATGCGGGATACTTTCATGACGTTGATGTCCAGATTGCGGAAACTGGTCAGTACGGAATCTTCTTTTCCTTTCAGCCAGTTGGTGCCTACCACACCGATGATGTCGGGATTTTCACGGACGGCATCAATAACGGCCAGGTTGGAGCCTTGGGCAAAGAGGTTTCCGCTGAGTTCCTTTCCGTTGCACAGGGAGTCACGCATAAAGCGCACTGTGCTGGATCCGGAGTTGTCGAATACGAGTTTCAGTTCGCCTTTTCGGGAAGAGTGGGACAGTTGTTCCCATCGGGTGATTTCTCCAGAGACGATTTTTTTGATCTCGGGAAGCGTGATCAGTGAGTCGGAGTTGTTTTTGTTCACGATCAGCGCGAAGGCATCGGTGGCAATCTGCGAGTGGAGGGCCTTGAGGGTATGGCTGCTCACGATGTCGAGTTCGCGGTCGGTCAGGCGGCGGGTGGCTACGCAGAGGCGGACGCTGTCGTTGACCAGCATGCGGATGGCTGAATCCTCGCTGCAAAAGTAGGGGAACATGGCGGCTTCAGGGTGCTTCAGGGCGAAGGTCTCGGCCTCTTCCTGCATGATGGGGCGGAAGGTTTCGTCGATGGCAACTCTGACATCGTCTGAGGTAAGCCAGTTTTCCGAAGGCTTTTTGTTGCCGCATGCCGTCAGTGCGAGGAGTGCGGTGGCAGCCAGAATGATTTTGAAAGTCTTCATAAGTTCTTGTTTTTGGGGATAAAACAAGTAAACGAGGGCAAGCCTTCAGGCTGCCGCTCGTTTACTATGTTGATCTTTTGATCCTGTCGCGGAATCCTCTTACTGGATCTGGAAGCGTACAGGAAGGGTGAACCATACGGGAACGGGACGGCCTTGTGAACGGGCGGGTACGAAGCGTTTGAGCTGGCGTACTACCTTCACGGCAGCCTGGTCGCATTCCTTGGAGAGGCTCTTGCGCACGACAACGTCGCCTACCGTACCATCGGAATTAACCTTGAAACGGAGGATTACCGTTCCTTGCAGTTCCTGTTCCTGTGCGATGGAGGGATATACCACGTTCTTGTTTACGAAAGCCAGAAGTGCGGTCTCGCCGCCGGGGTACTGGGCCTGAACTTCCACGAGTTCGTTCTCCATGACCTCTTCCTCTTTGGGAGGAACAGAGGTACCGCCTGCGGTCTGGTTGTCCTTCAGGTCATCAATGTTGATACCGTCTTTGGAGTCACCGGCGTAGTCCTGAGAAGCCACGGCGAAGCTGCTCTTGGTAACTTCTTCCTGAGTTTTCAGCTTCTTGGTCTCGTCTACCTGGTCTACGATGTCGGGTACGGTGAACTGGATGGAGGCCTTCACTGCCACTTTCTGCTGCTGGGGCTCTTCATATTTCAGTTCTTCCACTTTCTTCTCTTCCTTTTTGGGCTCTTCCTTCTTCAGTTCCTGCAATTCGGTAACCATTTCGGAATCCATGTCCCTGTTGCCCTTGATGGCGGCCTCCACGGCGGATTTCACCAGAACAACTGCGAAGATGGCTATGATGCCGATGAAGACGAAGATTAACGAGCGGAGTTGTCGCTTTCCTGCGTTGGCACGCATACGATAAGCTCCGTACTCTTTGTTACGTCCCTCGAATACAAGGTCGCACCACTCGCGTGATACTAAATCGATTTTAGACATATTCTTTATACTTAGCTTATTTGATTACTGCGCGCCGCCGTTTTCCAGGTTCTTGATCTTGATCTTGTCCTGTTCGGCGATCTTGTCTATCACATAACGACCGATGCTGCAAATCTGCATCTCGTCGAGAACGTCAATAAGGTTCTTATAACTGGCCCCGTCCGTTGCCTTGATGATGACGCTGGGAGTGTCATCACCGTTTTTGATTTCGGAAAGGCGCTTCTTATATTCTTCCTTGTTTTTCTTATCCTGAGCAACGTTGGCGCTGTAGCGACCTGCGAACTCGGCTTTCAGCTCTTTCACCTTTTTCTGGGCGATGGCGTTCTTGGACATCAGAACGGCACGGATGCCATTCTTCCCGTAGGAAGTTTTATGGAGTTCGGCTTCGTCGGGTTTTCCTTCGAAATAGTAGATCGCGTCGTCCTTGTCGAGGATAATCGTGATGGCCTTATCTGCTGCAACCTGGCTCTTGTTCTCCTGCTTGAGGTCATCCTTGTCCGAAGGCATGGTGATCTCCATAGTCTGAGGTTTGATGAGCGTAGTACAGAGCATGAAGAATGTCACGAGCAACATGATCATGTCGACCATCGGCGTGAAGTCCACGCGGGCGTTCATCTTTTTTTGTTTACTGCCACTTTTCTTTGCCATAACACTCTTGTTTTAGTTCTCACCGGCTTTGAGGGCCGTTATCAGGTTGTAACGGTCTTCGTGTATGCCACGCAAGGAGTCCATAACTCTTTTAATTACAGCGTAGGAGGTCTTCGAATCGGCCTTGATGGCGATACGCATGTTATCTCCGTTTGCGGTTCGGGCTGCTTCAACCCAGATCTTCAATTCATCATTAATGCTGTCGCAAGGAATACCTGCGGTGGGCGATTTCGTGAGGATGTCCGTTTGTTTTGCCTTCTCCATGGCCAGCCAACTGTTGGTTACGTTGAGCGGCGTTCCGAATGTGGGCACATTTTCAAACTTCTTGAGTTCCTCAGCGTTGAGTGTCAGTTTTCCCTCGCTTACCATTTGCTCTGCCATCTTGCGTTGTCCGACGGGATTGTCCATGCTGAGGAACACTTTTCCGTTTTTCTCAACGAAAATGGTGAGCAGATTGTTTTCGGGGATCTTGATCTCGGAAACCGAGCCCGGGGTATTGACCTTGATAGGTTCTTCCTTAACGAATGTCGCAGTAAGCATAAAGAAGGTAAGCAGCAGGATCATGACGTCACTCATCGGCGTCATGTCGATGAATGTGTCTTGTTTTTTTATTTTAAAACGTCCCATGTCTGTCTTAATACCTTATTTATGATTAGTGAGTTGCGGAGAAGGTCTGTACGATAGAGAAACCTACTTCATCGAGGCTGAAGGTCAGGCGGTCGATTTTGTTAGTGTAATAGTTGTATGCGATAACGGCGAGACCACCGGTTGCGATACCGGAAGCGGTGTTTACAAGAGCCTCGGAAATACCGACAGACAGAGCTGCGGAGTCTGCGCCACCTTCACCGGAACCCATGGCCGAGAAGGACTTGATCATACCCAATACCGTACCGAACAGACCGGTCAGCGTACCGAGGGTGATGATGGTACCGATGATGGGGAGGTTTTCCTGCATCATGGGCATTTCAAGAGCGGTAGCCTCTTCAAGCTCTTTCTGGATGGCGAGGATCTTCTGTTCTTTGGTGAGAACGGTGTTTTCCTCCATTTCCTTGTACTTCTTCAGGGTAGCGCCTACTACTGCTGCTACGGAACCGCGCTGTGTATCGCAGAGCTGCTGTGCCTTTGCGAGGTCATTGGCCACGAGGGCTTTCTTGATTTCGGCTACGAATACGGTCAGGCTGGTGCGGCCGTAGGCGTTGCGGATAGCGAAGAAGCGCTCGATGGCGAGAGCTACAACGGTGATACAGAGAGTCCAGATACAGGGAACGACGAATCCTCCTTTATACACCGTACCTACGATACCCAGAGGAGAATAGTCACCGTCCTGAAGGAAGTGGAAAGGTGCGCCGGTCCATGCCTCGGAACCTGAGAAGTTGGTTTTGTAACCGAATCCGAACAGATAGATGCAGACTGCGATGACCGCACATCCGATAATTACGGACAATCCGGACTTAATGCCGGTGAAACCTTTTGACTGGTTTTTCTTTGCTGCACTTTTGGGTGCATTAGCATTTGTAGTTGCCATTGTTTTTAAAGATTAATAGTTTGTAGATTTTAAGTTGTTTTGATTATCAGGTGTTTGTTGTTTTTCTGAAACTGTGCGGACAGCAGTTGCCACATGCCTGACCGCAAAGTTAGACATTTAATGACATTAAAGGGGCATTCCGGTAGAAAATTAACGCATTCATCGTATGTTTTTCATAAAAAGAAACATTTTGCGGTGTGCCTCTTGCGGTAGTTTTGCCGGACAAATATAATGAAATATGTTCAGATGGCAAAAAAACGCTCAAAAAATGTGAGAGGCGGGCCGGAAGGTTGTGGTGCCTTTTGCGTGTCACGGAGTGTGCGGACCGTAGAAGTAGTACCACCAGTAGGTGTCGCCGTAGATGCGTCGTAACTGGTTGGACCTTTCTGTCGGATTTCGGTATTTGCGGCCTGTTTCCTGAAAGTCGCGGTAGTTGGCCCTGACAGCTTCGTGGCGCCACAAGATGCTCGGGCGTGTGCGCAGGCGTTGGTATAGGGTGATGGCCTGCGCGTAGTAAAGGGGCAGCCGGGTGCTGTCGTTGACGGGATAGTACTTGGGCAGTTCGCGGGCGAAACCGTCGATGTCCTTGTCGAGCAGGAGAGCGCAGAGCCAGTAGTCGCGTGCTGCGCTGTCCGGGCTGCGTTGTGCTGCATGTTCAAAATAGGGGCGGGCGGCGCCGTTCGCGCGTGGCCGCAGGCGCAGCAGGTGGCTGAGGCTGTCCGGCGAAAATAGTGTGGAGAGGGTGTCGGCGGGGCGTAGCAGGAGGATCTCGGCTCCTCCTGTCGGCAGGGGATATTCAAAAAGCTTGTCTCCGAGCGATGTGCCTGTGCGGCTCAGGGCGTAGGCCCGCAAGGCGGTGAGGCGGGGCGATGTGGCGAGGGAGTGCCGTCCGGCCTCCAGTGCCTGTTCCGGTTTTCCGGCCTCCAGTTGTCGGGCGGCTTGGAGCTCATAGTGCAGGATGTCGTTTGTGTTGCCGGCTATGCCTATGTAGGCCAGGACCGGCAGCAGCTGTGTGAGGCGTGAGGTCAGTAGGGAAACGGGGCTCCCGCCGCCGGTTGGGGCCCCGGTCTTCTGCCGATGGGAAGCGAAACAGAGCGGGATCCAGATGAGGAAAAGAACCAGACAGAGGACGGGGACGGCCGGTGAACTTCCCGGCAGAAACGCGGTGAGCAGCACGGCGAGCAGGGCGGAGGGCGCGAAACTGAGCAGGACCGACAGCCGGCGGAATTGCACGAGGTGCTGTACGAGTATCTGGAGGGTGGTGAGCAGGACGGTGAGGATGGTGGCTCCCCAAAGGTCGTGATAGACGGTGCGGCCTTCCGAGAGGCGGTGCTGTACCAGCGCGAGGGTGTCGCTCTGAAGAATATAGAAATATAGAAAAAGGAAAACGGCAAAGAGTATGCGCACGAAAGCGCATACTCTTTTGTCGGTAGTATCGGCGATGTTTCTTTTCATAGAAGGGGAGTTTTCCGGTTCTCAGTCTTTCTTTCGGAGCACCAGAGCCGAGCGGGCCGTGATATAGAGTTTGAGCCATCCCTTTCCTTCTTTCTTCAGCAACGGGTCATAGTTGGTGAGATGTGTGATGCTGTCGTCGGAGAATCCGTTGCCGCCGAATTCCTTCGCATCGGTGTTGAGGATGACTTCGTAGGCTCCTTCCGGCATCATGAATCCGTAGTCGGTGAAACTGTGTGTGGGGCTGAAGTTGAAGACGAACAGCAGGTCTCCGCGGCTGTATGCCAGTATCTGGTCGCCGTCGTTGTGCCATACTTCCTGCACCTTGAGCTTCTGGAAGGACCTGACACTTTTGATGACTGACAGCATCCGGCGGTCGAAGTCGGAGAGATAGTGGTAGCAGAGCTCGGGATTGTCCGCCAGGTTCCATTGCCGGCGGGCATACTTGTGGCTCCATCCGTTTCCTTCGCGCGGGAAGTCTATCCATTCGGGATGTCCGAACTCGTTGCCCATGAAGTTGAGATAGCCGCCGTTGATGGTAGAGGCTGTGATGAGGCGTATCATCTTGTGGAGGGCAATGCCGCGGCGGGCGGTCTCGTTTTCGTCCCCTTTGCGGAAATGCCAGTACATGTCGGCGTCAATCAGACGGAAGATCAGTGTCTTGTCGCCCACCAGTGCCTGGTCGTGACTTTCGGCATAGGAGATGTTACGCTCGTCGGCGCGCCGGTTGGTGAGTTCCCACAGGATGCTGCTGGGCTTCCAGTCTTCGTCGCGGCATTCCTTGATGGTCTTGATCCAGTAGTCCGGAATGTTCATCGCCATCCGGTAGTCGAATCCGTAGCCGCCGTCTTTGAAGGACGAGGCCAGTCCCGGCATTCCGGAAACCTCTTCCGCTATGGTGATGGCGCGCGGATTGATTTCGTGGATCAGGAGGTTGGCCAGTGTGAGATAGCAGATGGCATTGTCATCCTGTCCGCCGTTGAAGTAGTCGCCGTAGCCGCAGAAAGCCTCTCCCAGTCCGTGGCTGTAATAGAGCATTGAGGTGACACCGTCGAAGCGGAAACCGTCAAACTGGAATTCCGTCAGCCAGTATTTGCAGTTGGACAGGAGGAAGTGGATGACCTCGTTTTTTCCGTAGTCGAAGCAAAGGCTGTCCCAAGCCGGATGTTCGCGGCGGTCGCCGTGATAAAAGAACTGGCAGGGATCGCCCGCAAGGTTGCCCAGTCCCTCCACTTCGTTCTTTACGGCGTGGCTTTGTACAAGGTCCATGATGACGGCGATGCCGTGTGAGTGGGCTTCGTCTATGAGCTGTTTCAGTTCCTCCGGGGTGCCGAAACGGCTGGAGGCCGAGAAGAAACTGCTCACGTGGTAGCCGAAACTCCCGTAGTAGGGATGTTCCTGGATGGCCATGATCTGGATGCAGTTATAGCCTTCGCGGATGATGCGGGGGAGCACGTTTTCTCGGAACTCATTGTAGGTGCCCACTTTCTCGGCATCCTGCGACATGCCTATGTGGCATTCGTAGATGAGGAGCGGGTTCCGCTGCGGGCGGAAGTTCTTTTTCCTGAACACGTAAGGTTCGGCCGGATCCCATACCTGCGCGCTGAATATTTTGGTGTGCTCGTCCTGCACTACGCGCCGGCACCATGCCGGGATGCGTTCGCCGCAGCCGCCGTCCCAGTATACTTTCATTTTGTAGAGGTCAAGATGTTTCAAGGCCTTGCGCGGGAGTTTTATTTCCCAGTTTCCGGATTCGCCCACGGGTTTCAGCCGGAAACTCTCGTCTTCCTTCCAGTTGTTGAAGTCTCCTATCAGATAGATGGCTGTGGCATTGGGGGCCCATTCGCGGAACACCCATTGGCGGGCGGTGCGGTGAAGGCCGAAATAAAGATGTCCGTCGGCAAAGTCGGACAATGACTTCCTGCCGCCGGTAAGTTCGTTCAGCTTGTTGAGAACATGATCGTGCCGGCCCTGTATGGCTCCGTTGAAAGGTTGTAGCCACGGGTCGTTCTTTACGATCTTGAGTTTCGGACTGTGCGTCGCCGTTTTTTTCGGGCTTTTCATGCTTCGTATGATTTAAGGGGTGCTTTCTTTTTCTGTGCGCACGGTTATTTTTTCAGGCGGCCGTTGACGTAGGTCCCTTTGCGGGTCACGTTCCCGTTGCGGTCATATTCGGTGAAGTTTCCGTCCTTCTCTCCGTTCTTGTAGTGCCCGTCAAAGCGGGTTCCGTCGGCTCTGATCTCTACGGCTTTTCCGTGCTTCTTGCCTGCTTTGAAGAAGCCTTTGAATTTCTCTCCGTTGGCTTTCTTCCACACTCCTTCGCCGTCCATTTCGTTGTTTTTCCACCCTCCGGTGTACGAGTCGCCGTTTTTCCATTTGTAGGTGCCCTGCCCGTTGCGTTGGTTGTTCTTCCAGGCACCGGTATAGGTGGCCGTGCCTTTCCACGTGAAGGTTCCCTGTCCGCTTTGTTCTCCGTTCAGGAAATGGCCTGTATATTTGTCGCCGTTGGCGAATGTGATGACGCCTTCGCCTGTCCGTTCCCCCTGTACGAATTGTCCTTCATAGACATCGCCGTTTCTCGACTTGTAGATGCCCTTCCCGTCCTGAATGTCGTCTTTCCATCCACCGGTGTAGTAGTCTCCGTCCGAGTAGAAGAACGTTCCGATGCCGTTGCGCAGGTTGTTGCCCCAGTCTCCCTCATACTTCGAACCGTCTTTCCAGTCGAAGTAGCCCTTACCGTGTTTCTTGTCGTCCACCCACTGCCCTTTGTAGAAGGCTCCGCTCTTGTAGGTGTATGTGCCGTTGCCGTTTCGCTTGTCGTCTTTCCAGTTTCCTTTATATACGTCGCCGTTGTAGTAGTACATGGTGCCGGCACCTTCCTTTTTGTCGCGGAACCAGAGGCCCTCATAGCGGTTGTTGTTCAGTGAGTATTTGGTGCCGCGGCCGTGTTGCTGGTCCTGAAACCACTGGCCTTCGTAGCGTTCGCCGTTGGCTGAGGTGTAGGTCCCGTAGCCGTGGCGTTTCCCCTTCACATATTCTCCCTCATAGTTGTCGCCGTTTTTGAAGATGGTGCGTCCTTTTCCGTGTGGCTTTCCGTTCAGAAGATCACCGGTATATACGGCCGAACCGTCTTTGAATGTGTAGGAGCCTACTTGTATTTTCTGGGCTTGTACGGAGAATAGGGCCAGAAGGAGCAGGATGAGTGTCAGGAATGAGTTGCGCATTGTGTAGGTTGGTGTGTTTCAGGGTGAAGAAAAAGGGAAGGGGAGGAAGAAAGGCTGCTGAGCTCTTTTATTCCCGTGTCAGGAAAGCCTCGGCGCGTTGCAGGTCCTCGGGGGTGTCGATGCCGATGGTCTCGATGTCTGTCAGGCCCACTTTGATTTTCAGGCCGGCCTGCAACCACCTCAGCTGTTCGAGCGATTCGGCTTTTTCGAGCGTACTTTGCGGCATACGGGTGATGCGGGCCAGAATGTCGGTGCGGTAGGCATACAGGCCGATGTGCTTGTAGAAGGTGTGGGCCGACAGCCATTGCTCCTGTGGGATGCCGCGCAGATAAGGGATGACGGAGCGGCTGAAATAGAGGGCGTATCCCCGTTCGTCCGTGACCACTTTCGGAGAGTTGGGATTTTGCAGTGCCTCCACTCCTGCCTCGGGCGGGAACGGTTTGACGAGTGTGGCGATTTCCGTGTCCGGATCGTCGAAGCAGGCTGCCACGGTGCGCAGCTGGGAGGCGTCGATGAACGGCTCGTCACCCTGAACGTTGACCACGATGTCGAAGTCTCCGCCGTATTTTTGCAGAGCCTCGAAGCAGCGGTCCGTTCCACTACGGTGTTCCGTAGAGGTCATGACAGCCTTGCCGCCGAATCCGGTCACACAGTTGCTGATGCGCTCGTCGTCGGTGGCCACGCAGACATCGGGAAAGACCTCCGCCACCCGTTCGTAGACGCAGCGTATGATGGGACGTCCGTTCAGCAGTGCCAAAGGCTTGGCGGGAAAACGCGTCGAGGCGTAGCGGGCCGGTATGATGGCTAATATTTTCATGGTGTCGGTATTCTTTTTGTGTTCCGTAGGGGGACGTTTCTTCTTTCTCAGTCGAACAGGGCGTCCACGTTTTCGTTCTCAGTTTGTCGTTCGGCGGGTGCTGCCGCGGGATCCTCTTCGGGCAGATCCTCTTCGGGGCGTGGCAGGCGGGTGGTGTCTTTGGGAATGGAGAAATCCTCTGCGGGGTCATATCCCAGCGATTTGTCGCGGTACACCTTCTTCATGTAATAAGCCCAGATAGGCAGTGCCGTCGAGGCGCCCTGTCCGCGGGCTGTGGTGCTGAAGTGGATGTCGCGTTCCTCGCCGCCCACCCAGCAGGCGCTTACCAGACGCGGCACGCATCCCACGAACCATCCGTCCGAGTTGCGGTTGGTGGTTCCCGTCTTTCCGGCCACAGGTCCCTTGATGCCGTATTTGTAGCGGATGCGCCCGCCCGTGCCGTGATCGATGACAGCGCGGAGCATGTCCAGCATGGCGTAGGAGCTGCGTTCGCTGATCACCTCGTTCATGCGCGGCTGGAACTCAGCCACGATGTTTCCCTGGTTGTCTTCGATGCTGGTCACGAGGATGGGAGCGCAGCGTATGCCGCGGTTGACGAAGGCGGTGTAGCCGCTGGCCATCTCTCCCACCGAGATCTCGCACGGTCCCAGACAGAGTACGATGGAGGGATAGATGTCGCGGGTGGCCATGCCGAACTGCCGCAGCAGTTTTTCGAGGCGGCGGCCGTCGGGCGATATCTGGTGCATCAGTTCGGCCGTGATCCAGTTGTTCGACTGGCTGAGACCCCATTTCAGGGTGACGGGCTGTCCGTAGCGGGCGCGGCTGCCGTTGCGCGGGGTCCAGTTTCCGTAGGTGCGTTGCAGGTTGGTGATGACATCCTCCGGCGTATAGCCGTCTTCCATAGCCAGCGCGTAGACGTAGGGCTTCATGGTCGAACCGATCTGCCGCCGGCCCACCATGGCCATGTCATACTGGAAGTGGGCATAGTTGAGGCCGCCCACGTAGGCCTTCACATATCCGCTGGCGGGGTCGAGCGAGACGAAGCCGGCGCGCAGGAAGGACTTGTAGTAGCGGATGGAGTCCATCGGGGTCATCACGGTATCCACCTCTCCGTGATAGGTGAACACGGTCATCGGTGTTTTGGTCTGGAAAGCCTCCTTGATTTCCTCTTCCGAGGCGCCGCCCTGTTTCATCATGCGGTAGCGGTCGCTTTGCCGCATCGAGCGTTCCAGCAGTTCCCGCACCTGTTTGCGCGACAGGGCGCCCGAGTAGGGGAAGACGGCCGAGCCGCGCTTTTCGCTCTCGAAGAGCGGTTGCAGATACAGGCCCACGTGGCCGCGTACGGCCTCTTCGGCATAGCGTTGCATGCGGGAGTCTATCGTGGTATGTATTTTCAGGCCGTCGGTATAGATGTCATAGTTGGTGCCGTCTTTCTTGACGTTCTTCTTGCACCACCCGTAGAGCGGATCCTGCTCCCAGGCCAGCGAGTCCTCGTAGTATTGCTGTGCCTGCCATTCACGGTAGTTGCTGCGGTCCGGTTTGTCGGCCATGAGGATGCGGCGCAGGTATTCGCGCAGATAGGTGGCGCTGCCTTCCTTGTGGTCTATACGGTGAAAGTTCAGTCCTAAAGGCTTTTCGCTCAGGCTGTCGCGGGCCGTCTCGTCTATATAGCCGGCCTTCGTCATTTGTGCGAGCACCACGTTGCGCCGCTCGCGGCACCGTTCGGGCTCGCGCACGGGATTGAAGTAGGAGGGGTTCTTGCACATGCCCACCAGCATGGCCGCTTCGGTGACGCTCAGGGCGTCCGGCTGTTTGCCGAAGTACACGTTGGCGGCCGTTTTGATGCCTACGGCGTTGTGCAGAAAGTCGAAATAGTTGAGGTAGAGCGTCAGGATCTCCTCTTTGGTATAGGCCCGTTCCAGCTCTACGGCAATGACCCATTCTATGGGTTTCTGGAAAAGGCGTTCCATTGTGCTCTCGGCGGCCGAAGAGTAAAGCTGCTTGGCCAGCTGTTGTGTGATGGTGCTTCCGCCGCCGGCTTCGCGGTGGCCCAGAATGCCGCGTTTCACGATGGCGCGTCCCACGGCCCGGGCGTCAATGCCCGAGTGGTCGTGGAAGCGGATGTCCTCGGTGGCCACGAGCGCCTCGAATACGGCAGGAGATATGCTGTCGTAGGGAACGAACACGCGGTTCTCGCTGCGCGACCAGGTTCCCAGTACCTTGCCGTCCGAAGTGATGATTTGCGAGGCAAAACGGTTGATGGGGTTTTGCAGCTCGTCAATGGGAGGCATGTAGCCTATCCATCCCCATTTGATGCCCATGATGCCCAGTGCCGTCAGCAGTACGGTTGTGGCAAAGAGGGTCCATATCGTGATGACTATTTTTTTTCTCATATTTATATTAAAGAACTGTCCCCGCAGGGATTTTTTCCGCACCGGACGGAAGAATTTTTCCTCCGGAACGTTGGGGAGGCACAAGGACCGCCGACTGCAAAGTTAATATCTGGTTTGCAAACGAACAAACTTTTCGGGAGGCAAGTTGGCGTGTTAACAGATAAAGCGGTTCTGAAACGGTTCCTTCCGGGAGAAAATCCGACTGTGTGGATCTGACAAAAAAAGCAGAATTGCAACCGGTGGAAATCCGGACCGGTTGCAATTCTGCCGGGTTGTCTTGGGGGGGAGAGCCTCTCTCCGCCAAGGTCCTTTTCTTACAGGTTTTCCAGCATTCGTTTCAGCACGACGGTGGCGGAGATCTCGCGGTTGGCTGCCTCGGGGATGACGAGCGAGCGCGGCGACTCGATAACATCATCCGTGACGATCATGTTGCGGCGCACGGGCAGGCAGTGCATGAAGTGGGCATCGGCGGTGACGGCCATGTGGGCGGAGTCGATGGTCCAACTGCGGTCGTTGCACAGAATCTTTCCGTAGTCGGCGGGGCGGGTCACGCCGGGGCAGCTCCAGTTTTTCGCGTAGACGAAGTCTGCGCCTTCGAGCGCCTTCATCTGGTCATATTCCACGCGGGCGTTTCCGGCGAAAAGGGGGTCCAGTTCATAGCCCTCGGGATGGGTGATGACGAAGTCCACGTCGGCGGCCTGCATCCACTGGGCAAAGCTGTTGGGAACGGCCTGCGGCAGTGCCCGTGGGTGGGGTGCCCATGTGAGCACCACTTTGGGACGGGCCTTCTCCTTGTATTCGTTGATGGTGATGAGGTCGGCAAATGCCTGTAGGGGATGGGCTGTGGCGCTCTCCATCGAGAAGACGGGGCGGCCGGAGTATCGGACGAACTGGCTGAGGACGTTTTCAGCGTAGTCGGCCTCGCGGTCGGTAAGTCCGGCAAAGGTGCGCACGCCGATGAGGTCGCAGAAGGAGGCCATGACGGGGATGGCTTCAAGCAGATGCTCGCTTTTGTCGCCGTCCATGACCACACCGCGTTCGGTCTCCAGCTTCCAGGCTCCCTGGTTCACATCGAGCACGATGACGTCAAGGCCCAGGTTGCGGGCGGCTTTCTGGGTGCTCAGGCGGGTGCGGAGGCTGTTGTTGAAGAAAATGAGAAGGACGGTCTTGTGCCGGCCCAGCTGTTCGTATCTGTAGCGTTCGTGTTTGATCTCGGCGGCTTCTTCGAGAGCTTGTCCGAGCGGACCGATGTCGGCGACGTGGAGG
This sequence comes from Prevotellamassilia sp., assembly GCA_009775705.1. Lineage (GTDB taxonomy): Bacteria > Bacteroidota > Bacteroidia > Bacteroidales > Bacteroidaceae > Alloprevotella. The sequence goes on along the minus strand of VSQE01000021.1, from coordinate 1,167 downwards.
AATGTTCTCATACGGCTTTCTGTTTTTTCTGAATTGGAATATGTGTGAGGGGCAAAGGTAGCAATCTTTTTACAAGAGTGTGGAGAAATTCGGCTTTTTTTATTCCGTACTTTTGTCTGTCGGGCGGTGAAATCCGGTGGTCTATGCAGCATTACAGCCCTGTCAGGTCAATCTTGTAGTAGGTGGGAGCCGTATTGTATTTTTGGAGGAACATTGCCATATAGACCGGGGCGTAGACGATTTTACCGCCTACCCGCAGATTGTCATTGCAGAACACCACGGCCTCCGGCAGGTCGTAGTCGGCACAATTCATGATGTTGGACAGGGCGCGGTGCGTTTCGTAGTCTTTGCCGGACTTCACTTCGATGGGCAGTACCTTGCCGTCCAGTTCTATCACGAAGTCCAGTTCGCCCCGTTTCTTATTGTTGTAGTAGGGAGAGATGCCGTGTGCCGTCAGTTCCTGTGCTACGGCGTTCTCGTAGACAGAACCGAAGTTGATGTTACTGTCTCCTTTGATAATCCGCATCTGTATTCCCTCGGCATACTTTCTCTTTAGCATAATCGTCTGTCGTTTATTTCGTTGGATGAAGTGGCAGAACCCTTTATGCCGCTTATCCATTGCAAAAATAGGGGCATTTTGCCGTTTTTCCAAGTGATTTTGACTTGATTTTGCCGTTTTTCCAGGAATTTTAGCGGAAAATATGCCGTTTTTCCAGGAATTTCATCTTTTCATGATGGTGTTTCCCGATTCTTGTCTGATGATGGCCGGTTGAGCCGTGGGCTGATTTTTTTTAGTGTTAAATTTTGCACGTGGAATTTAATGTATCCCTCCATAGTTTAACATGGCGGTTTATCGGAAAAACTCTGGAAACGGACCTTTTTTTCACAACATAGTATCTTTTTTGAACAAGATAGGACCTTTTTTAAAAAAGATAGTATGTTTTTTTTACGTTAAGCAACGAAAAAAGCCGCCCGATAGGCGGCTTTTCAGGGTTCTTCTACTTTGCTGATGCAAATATACTGCATCGGCGGGCGAAATGCAAATGCCATTTAACTTCCGTTTACATTCGGTCTGAAACGCCCGTTTTGCTTATATTGCTGTCCGATAAAACACAAATAGCGCAATAAAGTATGGCTCGAACGCTGATTCTACGGTGTTCGAGTCTT
>VSQE01000020.1 GCA_009775705.1 Prevotellamassilia sp. | reverse complement strand
AGAAGACTCGAACACCGTAGAATCAGCGTTCGAGCCATACTTTATTGCGCTATTTGTGTTTTATCGGACAGCAATAACAAAAATAAATATATGTGTATTTTTGTGGCTGTATTATCTATTCGTCACTATGAAAACACATCGGCTATTGCTCCTCCCGCTGTTCCTTATGAGCCTTTCCTGCGCAGCACAGCAAACGCAAGACGGAACAACGGATGAAAACGAAAAAACATACTGGGTCGAACAAGTGAAAGTACGCCCCCAGTATCCGGGCGGAGACAAGGCTTTTCTCAACTACATCAACCGGAACACCGTCTATCCCCGCGACGCCAAACAGGAAAAGGGAGTAACAATCGTACACTTCGTCATCTCCAAGACCGGAAAGATCACCGATGTCAGGGTATACCGCTCCTCGGGCGACCCTGCCATGGACCGCGAGGCAACGAATGTCATCAAATCCGTGAAAAAGAAATTCAAACCCGGGACAATCGACGGGAAACCTGTAAACGTTTATTTCTCACTGCCCATCCGTTTCATGACGGTGGGAGCGGACCGCCGCCCCGTTTCTCAGTGAAAACTCCTCCGGCCTGTCAGGATGCGCAGGCGGTTGGCCAGCGCCTGCGTGATGCGCTTCCAGTTACCGTAGCGCAGGTTGAGCCACAGTTCCTCCACCGAACGGGCCACCTTCAGCCACGGGTGTCCCCATGCCTGTATGCGGTAGACCCTGCGGCGGAAAGGTATGTGCTCCACCACGTAGCGCGGGTGCCGTAGCGGAAAAGTCATTTCGGGCCGCCCCATCGTGAAAATCCGCCGGTAGGCCCGCGGCAACAGACGGACGCTTCCGGCAAAATGGGTGGAATTGTCCGTCACGCCGAAATTACTGATCTGGTTGCGCGCCGGGACAATGGCCAACTGGGAGCGCAGCAACAGGGAAGCATAGAAAATAGTCTCGTAATATGCCTTTCCCGATGCCGCATGCGCCCTGCACATCGGCAGGAAATCCTCACGCAACCCGCGCTCCCGGATGATTTCCTCCAGTTGAGCCACGGCCTGCGGGTCGTCAAGGAAGGAATAATTCCCGTCCCACCGGTCTATCACCCGCCGCCACGAGGCCCAACCCCAGATGCTGAAATTGGAAGTGAAGAAATAGTCCTCCGCCACATCCGTCGTCACCTCGTCCGGATTGAAACCGGCAATCATCCCAATCCGCTCGTCATGCTCATAACGGTCCAGCATCTCCTTGCAAAAGGGGAAAAAGGACTGTGCCGGGACATCGTCGTCCTCGAAAACAATGCACTTGTCCGTGAGCGAGAAAGCCCACTTCTGGGCCATATAGTTGGAAGGGTCGCAACCGTAATTCCTGTCCTGATAAAGGCGATGCACCTCGCAGGGCCAGTCCACCTCGGTCACGACCTGCCGGCAGGCCTCCAGAGCCGGCAGGTCGTGCGCGCCGCGCGGACCGTCCTGATAGAGGAACAGACGTGCGGGACGGGCCTTCCGCACCTCGGCGAACAGCCGCTGCAAATCGTCGGGACGATTGAAAAAGAGAATGAGAACCGATATGTCAGTCATAGTGTTTCCGTAAAGAAGTATCAGATAAAAAATAAGTTTTTTCCGTCCGGGCGAAAAGAGATTCAAGGGCGGGCAGCGTCTCCGTCCGAAGTCAGCAGCGCCTCCAGTCCCGGCAGGTCTTCCCGATAAGTCAGTTTCAGGTTCCGCCCGTCGCCCTCTGCCAGTGCCATGACGGCATCGGGCAGATAGCGCGCCACAACTCCGAAATCGTCCGTGGCACGAAAAGCGGGATCGGCCAGCGCCAACGCGTAGGCCTTCCGGATCACGTCTAACCGGAAACCCTGCGGCGTCTGCACCCTTCGCAGGCGCGAGCGATCCGGCGTAGAAACGACACGCCCGTCCTCCACCTCCACGATGGTATCCACCACAGGCAGCGTCACGTTCACCGCCCCGGCACCGTCCGCCAGCCGGGCGCACACCTCGTCGATGATGCGTTGCGTCACCAACGGCCGCGCCGCATCGTGCAGCAGCAGATTGACCTCGCGGTCTCCGCAGTAACGGATGGCCGCCAGGCTCGAGTCACAACGCTCGGCCCCGCCGGCAAGCACGGCCTTCACCTTGCGCGCGCCGGTCTGTTCCACAATGCTCCGCATACGGTCTACCCAGTCGGCATGACTGACAATGACAATCTCATCGACATTCGCGTTCCGCTCAAAGGCTTCGACCGCATGGGCCACCACCGGCTTTCCGGCCAGCGGCAAGAACTGCTTGGGCAGGTCTCCACCGGTTCGCCGGCCCGTGCCGCCGGCCAGAATGGCCGCGATGTTCGTCCGCGCTTTGTTCCGTTTCCGTTCACTCATCGTTTCATTCAATTAGTACCTGGCAAAGATACAACAAAAATGAAATGCGGACAGCCACAGGGTACGGAAACCAAAGGAATATTAACAGCGGACGGATTGTAGGCCCCGGCCGATTGCCAATTCGGAAAAAATGCCTATCTTAGCTCCTAATTTGCCGGAATAGGCTCCGGCACTTCTTCGGATCAGAAAAAAACAGCATAAAATGAATTACAAATGGAATTACGAACCACTCCCGCCCGCTGCCGCCGCCCAGGCTGAAGAACTGGCCAGAACTGCCGGCATACACCCGGCACTGGGCCGCCTGCTGCTGGACCGCGGCATCACGGACGAGGCCGGGATGAAGCGTTTTTTCCGCCCCCAGCTCACCGACCTGCACGACCCCTTCCTCATGAACGACATGCAGACCGCCGTTGAACGGCTCAACAACGCTATGGGACGCAAGGAACGCATTCTCGTCTACGGAGACTATGATGTGGACGGCTGTACCGCCGTGGCACTGGTATTCAAGTTTCTGAGGCAGTTCTACTCCAACATCGACTTCTACATCCCTGACCGCTACGAGGAAGGCTACGGCATCTCGCGCAAGGGTGTGGACTATGCCGACGAAACGGGGGTGAAACTCATCATCGTACTGGACTGCGGCATCAAGGCGGTAGAGGAAATCACATACGCCCGCGAACTGGGCATCGACTTCATCATCTGCGACCACCACGTACCCGATGACATCATACCGCCCGCCGTGGCCATCCTCAACCCCAAACGCCGCGACAACCGCTATCCCTATACCCACCTGTCGGGCTGCGGGGTGGGATTCAAGTTCATGCAAGCCTTCGCCGTGAGCAACGGCATCGAATTCAACAAACTCATGTCGCTGCTCGACCTCTGCGCCGTAAGCATCGCCTCGGACATCGTCCCCATCATGGGCGAGAACCGCATCCTGGCCTACCACGGCCTGCGCCAGCTCAACACCAATCCCTCCATCGGCCTTCAGGCCATCACCCAGGTGTGCGGACTGAACGACCGGGAACTGTCCATCAACGACATCATCTTCAAGATTGGCCCGCGCATCAACGCCTCGGGGCGCATGCAGAACGGCAAGGAAGCCGTGGAACTGCTGGTGGAGAAGGACTTTGCCAAAGCCCTCGAACAAGCGGACCGCATCAACCTGTACAATGAGGCCCGCAAGGATCTGGACAAGCAGATGACGGAACAGGCCATAGAACAGGTGAAGGACCTGCCCCGGCTGGACGAACGGCGCGCGGTGGTGATATACAACGAAGAATGGCACAAGGGAGTCATCGGCATCGTCGCCTCGCGTCTGACGGAACAATACTACCGGCCGGCCGTAGTGCTGACACGCAGCGAAGGCATGGCCACAGGGTCGGCCCGCTCGGTGTCGGGATTTGATGTCTACAAGGCCGTACAGAGTTGCAGCGACCTGCTCGAGAACTTCGGCGGACACACCTACGCCGCCGGCCTGACTCTGCGCGTGGAGAACGTGGAAGAGTTCAGCCGCCGTTTCGAGGCCTACGTGACCGAGCATATTCTGGACGAACAGACGCAGGCCAGCCTGGACATCGACGGCATACTCGACTTCAAGGACGTGACTTTCCACTTCTATCAGGAACTGAAGCGCTTCGCCCCCTTCGGGCCGTGCAATGCCCGCCCCGTCTTCTGCACACGCCGCGTCTACGACTACGGAACGAGCAAAGTGGTGGGACGCGGACAGGAACACATCAAACTGGAACTCGTGGACAACAAAAGCAACAATGTCATGAACGGCATCGCCTTCGGACAAAGCTCACAGGCCCGCTACATCAAGACAAAACGCGCCTTCGACATCTGCTATGCCATCGAGGAGAACACGCACAAACGGGGCGAGGTCCAATTACAAATAGAGGACATCCGTCCATGCGAATAGACATTCCCCGGCCACAGCCTGATGACGAGACGTTCCGCCGCATTCTCCGCACCCACTGGGGATATGACGACTTCCGCGGCATCCAGCTCGACATCATCCGCAGCATCGCGGCCGGCCGCGACACTCTCGGCCTCATGCCTACCGGCGGCGGCAAAAGCATCACCTTCCAGGTGCCGGCACTGGCATTGGGCGGCCTCTGTCTCGTCGTCACACCGCTCATCGCCCTGATGAAGGACCAGGTGGAGCACCTGCGACGGCGTAACCTGCGGGCCGCGGCCATCTACAACGGACTGTCGCGGTCCGACATCCAGCGTCATTTAGACAATGCCGTCTACGGAGCCTACGATTTTCTGTACGTCTCGCCCGAACGCCTCGGCTCCGAACTGTTCCTGCGGAAAGTGGCCCGCATGAAAATCTCGTTCATCACCGTGGACGAGGCACACTGCATCTCGCAATGGGGCTACGACTTCCGCCCCTCCTACCTGAAAATCGCGGAAATCCGCCGGGTGTTGCCCGATGTGCCCGTGCTGGCCCTCACCGCCACCGCCACGGAGGAGGTGATCGAGGACATCTGCCGCAGCCTCGCCTTCGACAGCACCACCGCCACCGTGCGGCGCATGAGCTTTGCCCGCCCCAACCTGCGCTACATCGTGCGCCACACGGAAGACAAGATGGCCGAACTGATCCACATCCTCCGCAGCGTACCTGGTCCGGCCATCGTCTATACCCGCAGCCGACAGAACACGCGGGACGTATGCCGTGCCCTGAAGGACGAAGGCTTCACCGCCCTGTTCTACCACGCGGGACTGACCAATGTGGAGAAAGACGTGCGCCAGAAATCCTGGCAGGAAGATGACACCCGCATTATGGTGGCCACCAATGCCTTCGGCATGGGCATCGACAAACCGGACGTACGGCTGGTTGTCCATCTGGACCTGCCCGACTCCATCGAAGCCTATTTTCAGGAAGCCGGACGAGGCGGACGGGACGGAAACACGGCATACGCCGTCCTGCTCTACAACCGGAACGACCACGGAAAAATGCTGCGACGCATTCCAGAGACATTCCCCGACAAGGAATATATCCGCGATGTATACGAAAAACTGGCCTATTTCTTCCAACTGGCACTGGGTGACGGCTTTCACGTCACCTACGAATTCAATCTGAAAAAGTTCTGCGTCAATTTCAAGCTCTTCCCCGTTCCGGTGGTGAGTGCGCTCAACTTGCTCACACGTGCCGGCTACATCCATTACCGTGAGGAAGAGGAAAGCACCTCGCGCCTGCTCTTCCTCACCGACCGCGACGAGTTGTACAACCTGCGGGACATCAGCCCGCGGGGCGACAAGGTGATACGCGCCGTGCTGCGCAACTACGGCGGGGTGTTCAGCGATTACGTATACATTGAGGAAAGCCTGCTGGCACAGACCTGCGGACTGACCGAGAACGACATCTACGAGACGCTGAAGACACTGACCCACCAGCGCGTCCTTCACTACATCCCGCGCAAATCCACACCCTACATCACCTATCTGCAAAGACGCGAGGAAGGCAGCCGCCTGCATCTGTCTCCCGAGATCTACGAACTGCGGCGTGAACAATACGAGCAACGCATACACTCCGTACTGACGTATGCCACACAGGAAACGCAATGCCGCAGCCGTTTCCTGCTGGACTATTTCAGCGACCGCGACAGTCAGGACTGCGGCCACTGCGACATCTGTCTTTCCCACCGCCGGCAACACCCCGACTACACCGCCCTGGCCCGACGCTTTCTGGAACTGCTGGCCGACGGGAAAGCACACCGGCCCGAAGAACTGGACCACGACGGCTTCTCGGACAAAGCCCGCGCCGCAGCTATCAGACTGTTGACGAAAGAAGGTCGCATTGAATTGCGCGACGGCTTCTTCCGCCTGTCACAGACAGAACCGTAATTCCGTTTTCTATTTTTTGAAAGGCTTGCGAAAGGCGCAGCCCTCCTTCCAGCGGGAACAGCCGTAGGCGGTTTTCCCTTTGATCACTTTTCCCCGGCCGCACTCCGGACAGACGCTGCCGGCTCTGAGCACCTTGCGCCGCGGACGGACTTCGGCCGCGGCCTCCTGCTGCCGCACCCGTTTCAGGACAGGCGGCAAGCCGTCATCGTTGGCAGCGGCGGCATCCACCGTAAGACGGCGGTTCTCGTTGTCGGCCAGCACCTGCCGCACGATGTCGGCCACCATCTGTTTCAATTCGTCGATGAATTGCGTCGCACTGTACTTACGCTGCTCTATGAGACGCAGTTTCCGCTCCCAAATACCGGTCAGTTCCGCGCTTTTCAGCAGTTCCTCCTTGATAATACCGATCAACTCTACTCCCGTCTGCGTGGCAATGAGTGCCTTGCGCTGTCGGCGGATATAGTCGCGCTGAAAAAGCGTCTTGATGATGGCGGCACGGGTGGAAGGCCGGCCGATGCCGTTCTCCTTCAGCACCTCCCGCAGTTCCTCGTTGTCGACGGTGCGGCCCGCCGTCTCCATCGCCCGCAACAGCGTGGCTTCGGTATAAGGTTTGGGAGGCTGCGTCATCTTCTCGGCCAGATCAGGAAGGTGGGGGCCGCTCTCGCCCTTGACAAAAACCGGCAGGGTCCGCTCCTCGGCAGCGGTGTCCTGCTGTTCCTCTTCCGTATTCTTCTCTTTAAGAAACACAACCCGCCAGCCGGGCTCCAGAATCTGACGGCCGGAGACCTTGAAGGGAACCTCAGCCGCCTCGCCCCGGACCGTGGTAGTGGCAAAGCGGCAGTCGGGATAGAACACGGCAATGAAACGGCGCGCCACAAGGTCGTAGACATTCCGTTCCATGTCCGTCAGGTTGTTCGGGGCCACTCCCGTGGGGATGATGGCATGGTGGTCCGTCACCTTGGAGGAGTCGAACACCTTCTTGCTTTGCCGCAGACAGCTTCCCCGCAAAGGGGCGAGCAAATCGGCATAGCGGCCGGCTATGCCGTTGAGAATGCCCTTGCACTTGGGATAGATGTCCTCATTCAGATAAGTCGTATCCACACGCGGATAGGTAGTCAGTTTCTTCTCGTAGAGCGACTGGATGAGTTGCAGGGTCTGTTCGGCGGAATAGCTGAATTTTTTATTACATTCCACCTGAAGTGAAGTAAGATCGAAAAGGCGGGGCGGGGCCTCGGTGCCGTTCTTCCGGGCCACGGAAGTCACGGTAAAGGGAGCCTGCCGAATACGCTCAAGGGCGGCCCGCCCCTCGGCCTCATCCGTGAAACCACGGCGCACGGCGGCCTTGTTTTTCTTTTCTTTCTCTTCGTCCTCCTCATCCTCCATGACAGCGGTGAACGTCACGTCCCGATAGAGCGTAGTGAGCACCCAGAACGGTTCGGGCCGGAAGTTCTCTATCTCCTGCTGCCGCTGCACGATCAGGGCCAGCGTGGGGGTCTGCACGCGTCCGATGGAAAGGGGTGCGCCACCCTGCTCCTGCCGTCCGTATTTAAGGGTGTAGAGACGGGTGGCGTTCATGCCCAGCAGCCAGTCGCCGATGGCACGGCACAGACCGGCCTCATAGAGGGAACGATAGTCCTCCTGTGGCCGTAGGGAAGCGAAGCCCTCGCGAAAACTCTCTTCCGTCATGGACGATACCCACAGACGGCTCACAGGGCAGGCTGCTCCGGCCTTCTGCATGACCCACCGCTGGATGAGCTCGCCTTCCTGTCCGGCATCGCCGCAGTTGACGATGCTGTCGGCCTTTCGCATGAGTTCCTGAATGACGGCAAACTGGCGGGCTATGCCGCGGTCCTGCTTCAGGCGGATGCCGAAACGGGCAGGCACCATCGGCAGCGCCCCCAGACTCCACCGCTTCCAGCCGGCGGTATAGTCCTCGGGATATTTCAGTTCGCAAAGGTGGCCGAAGGTCCACGTGACCTGGTACCCGTTGCCCTCATAATATCCGTCCTTTTTCTGGGTGGCACCGAGAAATCCTGCGATTTCTCCGGCCACAGACGGTTTTTCGGCGATACAGACTATCATGAAGAATATATTTGTTTTTTCAGATTTCAGAATGAAGGAGGGGACGCTCTTTCACACCTGCGGCCAGCCGCACGGCACGAAACGCAACGCGTTCCGGTCGAAGCGGACATCCTCCGACTCGAAAAGGCGGGAAAGCACTCCCTCATCGGCCAGCGCACGGGGCGCGCCTTCGGTGATGCCGTCCGGAGCAAGGAGCCACAGGCGGTCGGCCACGGAAAGCGTCAGTTCCAAATCGTGGGTGGAGAAGAGCACCGTCTTCCCCTCTTCGCTCACCAGACGGCGCAGCAACCGCAACACGGCCACCCTGCCAGGAAAGTCGAGAAAGGCCGCCGGCTCGTCAAGCAGGATGACGGGCGTGTCCTGCGCCAGTGCCTTGGCTATCATGACCCGCTGCCGCTCCCCGTCGCTCAGGCGGTCCATGGTGCGTCCGGCCAGCCGGTCGGCACCGGTCAGGCCCATGGCGCGCTCCACCGCTTCGCGGTCCGTCTGCCCCAGCCGGCCGTCAAAGGAGGTATAAGGCATCCGACCGCTCTCCACCACCTGCCGCACCGACAACCCTCCGGCCTCGATACGTCCGGTAAGCACCACCGCCACCTTGCGGGCCAGTTCACGGGGCGTGAAACCGTCCAGCGGACGTCCCTCCCACAACACCCTGCCCCCCAACGGAGGCAGAAAACCCGCTACCGTGCGGAGCAGTGTGCTCTTGCCCGCCCCGTTAACTCCGAGCAGGGCCGTGAGCGTGGCCGGCGGCAAGGATGCGGTAAGTCCGTGCGCTACAGGCACACGGCATCTCCGTCTGGCAGGATAGCCCGTACTCAGACGGTCAAGGGACAGGACCGGCTCATGGTTCATCATAGACTGCAAAGGTACGGATTTCGAACGGACGGACGGCATCCGCCCCACCACAAAATTCCGGCCGCCGCACACAAAAAAAGCCATCCGAACAGAATTCGGAGAATCTAAAAATAAATTAATTAACATTTGCTTTCCGCTCCAAAATGTTGTATATTTGCTGGTGCAAAAGAGGAAATCCCTGAAAAGCCGCCAATGGGCGGCTTTTTTTCGATGCTTAACATGAAAAAAACATGGATTTTTCCCGAAAAAAGATCCTATCTTTTTCAAAAAAGGTCCGATGTTTTTTTAAAAAGGTCCTATCTTTTTTGAAAACCTTTTGACGCCTGCGTTAAACTTTATACTTATGTATTAAAAAACCGGAAATCGCACACCGTCACATTTCCGCCCGTTTCAGTTTGGCACACTTTTTGCATAGGCCAACGTCTTTCAAAGGGCAGAACGGATTTTCGGAAAATACGGATTCCCGCCTTCCCCCCTCCGAAACTTCACAATTAATAATGCGGCGGTTTGGTGCTTCGGTTCCTTTTCTGTAAATTTGCAAACGTGCGCGAGACGGCCCGCACGGGTCCCACCACACCAAAACAAACAACATGAAAATAACTGAACTAATCGGTCGGAACAACGGGACCGCCTTCTCCTTTGAAGTGCTGCCTCCCCTCAAGGGTACAGGCATCGGCGGCCTGAAACGGACCATTGACCGCCTGCGCGAATTCTGCCCCCAATACATCAACATCACGACCCACCGCTCCGAATACGTCTATAAGGATCTGGGAAACGGCCTGATGCAACGCAACCGCCTGCGCCGCCGGCCCGGAACGGTGGCCGTGGCCGCCGCCATACAGAACGAATACGGCATTCCGGTGGTGCCCCACATCCTGTGCTCGGGCTTCACCCGCGAGGAGACGGAATATGTGCTGCTCGACCTTCAGTTCTTAGGCATCGAGAACCTGCTTGTCCTACGCGGCGACAAGGCCAAAGAGGACAGCACCTTCCGCCCTGTTCCCGACGGCTATTCCCACACAACCGAACTGATGGAACAGATCAACCGCTTCAACGAAGGGATGTTCATCGACGGCTCGCCGGTGAAAGTTCCGGGAACGAAATTCAGCTACGGAGTGGCCTGTTATCCTGAGAAACACGAGGAGGCACTCAACCCGGAAGAGGACTTCCGGTGGTTCCGCCGCAAGGTGGAGATGGGGGCCGAATACGGAGTGACCCAATTGTTCTACGACAACGCCGCCTACTTCCGCTTTGTGGAAAAGGCAAGAAACGAAGGCATCACCGTACCCGTCATCCCGGGCATCAAACCGCTCACCAGGCTGTCGCAGCTGACCAATGTGCCCAAGACGTTCCATTGCGACTTTCCGGAGGAACTGGCGCGCGAGGCCGTGAAATGCCGTACCGACGAGGAGGTGGCGGCACTGGGCATAGAATGGGGCACGGCACAATGCAGGGAACTCATGGCCCGCGGCGTACCGAGCATCCACTTCTACACCGTCTCGGCCGTGGAGAGCATCGCGGAGATAGCTCGCCGCATTTACTAAGAAAAAACCGTCCGGCAAATATAATATATGCTATACGATGAAGTCATAGGTCAGGAAGAAATCAAGACACTGCTGCGCCGCCAACTCGCAGAGGACCGTGTGCCCCACGCCCAGCTGTTCTGCGGTCAGGAGGGCAGCGGGAAACTGCCGATGGCTCTCGCCTTTGCCTCGGCCCTGCTCTGCCGGGAACCGGAAGAAGGCGGAGCCTGCGGGAAGTGTCCCGCCTGCCGCATGACACACGCGCTGGCTCATCCCGACCTGCATTTCGTGTTTCCCGTTATCAGGCAGAAAGGACAAAGCGGCGAGGCCGTCAGCGACCAGTACCTGAAGGAATGGCGCGAGCAGATGGCCGAAACGCCCTACTTCGACCGCCTGGGCTGGCTGGAGCGCCTCGGGGTAGAAAACCAGCAATCGCAGATAGGAGTGGCCGAGAGCGACCTGATCCTACGGAAACTGAGCCTCATGGCCGGACAGGGCGGCAAAAAGGTGATGATCATCTGGCAACCGGAACAGATGAACATACCGGCTGCCAACAAACTCTTGAAAATACTGGAGGAACCGCCTGCCGGAACCGTCTTCCTGCTCGTGTCGGACCGACCGGAACAACTGCTCGCCACCATCCTGAGCCGTACGCAGCGCATCGACTTCGGACCGCTGCCGGCCGCCACCATCCGCGAAGCCCTCATCAGCCGCAACGCCCTGCAACCGGCAGACGCCGCCAACGTGGCACACCTGAGCGAAGGAAGCTATATCCGCGCCTTGCAGCAGATACATATAGATGAGGACAACGCCCTGTTCTTCGACATGTTCGTCCTGCTCATGCGCCTGAGCTATATGCGTAAGATAAAGGACATGCACGAATGGTCCGAACAGGTGGCCTCGTGGGGAAGGGAACGGCAGAAAAACTTCCTGGCCTACTGCCAGCGGCTGGTGCGGGAAAACTTCATCTATAATTTCCACCGGCCGGAACTGAACTACATGAACGCGCGTGAGGCGGATTTTGCCGTGCGCTTCGCCCGTTTCATCAACGAACGCAACGTCATCGGCATCACGGACGAGCTGGCACTGGCGGAAAGAGACATTTCACAAAACGTAAACCCGCGCATGGTATTTTTCGACTTCGCGCTGAAAATGATCGTACTGCTCATCCGGTAAGAAAGAGAAAAACGGACGGACCGGAGCGGACGACACTCCTATATATACATTCCTTATACACATACACCCAACCCGAATATGGACAACGATTTCAGAATAGACAACAGACTGCGCGGTTTCTGCGCCCGCGGATGCGGCCGGCAGGACAAGCAGCTCAATACCTACGACTATCTGGCCGACATCCCCGGAAACACGGAAGGCACCGATCTGGTGGAAGTGCAATTCAAGAACACCCGCAAGGGATACTACCACAACGACAACCGCCTGCCCTTGGAAAAAGGAGACATGGTGGCGGTGGAAGCCAGTCCGGGACACGACATCGGGGTGGTCTCGCTGACAGGACAACTGGTTCCCCTGCAAATGAAGAAAGCGAACCTGAAGGCGGGCACGGAAATCAAACGCGTATACCGCAAGGCACGCCCCGCAGACCTGGAAAAATACGAAGAGGCGAAGTCGCGCGAACAGGAGACCATGATCCGCTCGCGACAGATTGCAAAGGAGCTGGAACTGAACATGAAAATAGGCGATGTGGAATATCAGGGCGATGGCAACAAAGCCATCTTCTACTACATTGCCGACGCACGCGTGGACTTCCGCAAACTGATCAAGGTGCTGGCCGAAGCCTTTCACGTACGCATCGAGATGAAGCAGATCGGCGCCCGGCAAGAAGCAGGCCGCATCGGCGGCATCGGACCCTGCGGCCGCGAACTGTGCTGCGCCAGCTGGATGAAGAACTTCAACTCCGTGTCGACAGCCGCCGCCCGTTTTCAGGACATCTCCCCCAATCCGCAGAAACTGGCGGGGCAATGTGCCAAACTGAAATGCTGCCTCAACTATGAGGTAGATACCTACGTAGAGGCTTTCAAGAAACTGCCCAGCCGCGAGGTACAGCTGGAAACGGCAGACAACACCTACTATGTCTTCAAGGTGGACATCCTTGCCGGAACCGTGACCTACAGCACCGACAAAAGAATGGCCGCCAACCTCGTCACCATCCCCGCGGCAAGAGCGTTCGAGGTCATACGCCTCAACAAACAGGGCGAAAAGCCCCTCACCCTCAACGAAGAAAGCAACGAGGTTCCCGCACGGCACATAGACTTGGTGGAACAGGAGGAGCTGACACGCTTCGACAAGAGCAAACGCCGCAAATCCGGCAAGCGCAAGCAAACGCGTACCGACGGAAACCGAGAAACCCCGGCCCGCGGCAGAGAACCGCGGGAACGCCAGCGCAACAACACGAACCGGCAACGCGGGCAACAGAACGGCGGAAAAGGGAAGGAAGACAGACCGTCCAAATAAAAAAACGGGACAATGATGAGGAAAACAAGGCTTTTCCCGCTCGCAGTCTGCATAGCGACACTGTTTTCGGGCTGCGGCCGGCCGCCGGCCGAATGTGAGTATCAGCCGGTCTCCGCCGACGGATGGGAACTCACCGACACACTGGTATTCCGGACAGACACGCTGCCGGCAGGACGCTACAGTCTGACGCTGGGACTGCGCACATCGGCCTCCATCCCTTACCCCTACCGCTCGTTGACCCTGCTGTTGCAACAGACGTGGAAGAAAACCGACACGACACGGTGCGACACGGTTGTCTGTCCGCTGACCACAACCACCGGAGACAACTCGGGAAAAGGCATCGCCTTCTTTCAGTATGAGTTTCCGGCCGGTACGTTCCGACTGTCCCAACCCGCAGCCGGCCGGCTATCGGTAAGCCACATCATGCGCCGCGAAGTTCTGCCCGGCATCACCGACGTAGGACTGCGCATCGACCGCATCGACTGAACGGCCATCATCTTTCACCACTTTGTACCACCAACCATGAAAAAGACCTTCCGGCTTCTGCTCGCCTGTCTGGCCTTCGGCTTTTCCACGCTGACGGGTCAGACGGCGCGAGAGGACATCTATGCCGACCTTCACCGGTCGGCCAGTAACTATTACGCCTATCCCGCTCCCGAGAGGGTGAAATACACGGCGGCGCCTTCCGGATACAAGCCTTTCTATATCAGCACATACGCCCGCCACGGCTCGCGCTTTCTCATCAGTCAGAACGAATATGACTCTCCGTTGCGGAAACTGCTGAAAGCCGATTCGGCCGGCGTCCTGACCCCGCTGGGACGCGAAGTACTGGCCGTCACGGACACGCTGGCCCGTATGGCCAAAGGACGCTATGGTGAACTGACCGACGTAGGGGCCATGCAGCACCGCGGAATTGCCGAACGCATGTACCGCAACTTTCCGGAGATCTTCTCCAAAAAGGCCCATATCGAAGCGCGCTCCACTCCCGTCGTCCGTTGCATCCTTTCGATGATGAACGAACTGTGGACGCTCAAAGAGAAGAATCCGCAGCTCACGCTCCGCACCGATGCCTCACGCCACGACATGTACTACATGAACGACGAGTTTAACGAGGTAACAAAAAACCGGAAAGAACCGGCCGCGGGAAAGTCATACAACGAGTTCGCCAAAGACCTCGTACATCCCGACCGGCTGATGGGCTCCCTCTTCACCGACACCGCATACGTCAACAAACACATCAACAAGAAACGGCTGATGGGCCAGCTATTCGATCTGGCCTCGAACCTGCAAAGTCACAGTCTGCCGATAGATCTGTACAAAATCTTCACCCGTGAGGAATGCTATGACCTGTGGCTGTGCGACAACTACAGCTGGTATCTCAACTACGGCCCGTCGCCCCTGACCAACGGGAAACTGCCCTACACCCAGGCCAACCTGCTACGCAACTTCATCGCCACGGCCGACACCTGCATCGCATCGGGCAACAAGGGCGCCACCCTGCGCTTCGGGCACGAGGTCTGCGTGCTGCCCTTCGCCTCCCTGCTCGAACTGGACGACTGCGGCTATGCCACCACAGATGCTGCCGCCGTAGCCCCGCGCTGGCGCAACTACCGGATTTTTCCCATGGCCTCAAACGTGCAGATGGTGTTCTACCGCAACCGCAAACAACCGCAACGCATCCTTGTCAAGGTGATGCTCAACGAGCACGAAGCCCGCTTGCCGCTGACTGCCGTGACCGGTCCCTACTACGATTGGGCCGACGTAAAAAAATACTATCTCGCCAAACTGGCAAGACAGTAACACGCTGCTCTCCCGAGTCCTGATCAGACCAAACGGCGGGAACGGTCCTCTCCGGACACCGTTCCCGCCGTTTTCCTATTTTACGCGGCGCAGGCCGTAGACTGCGCTACTTCCCAGTTGCTCCTCGATGCGCAACAGACGGTTGTACTTAGCCATACGGTCTGACCGGCTGAGCGACCCTGTCTTGATCTGACCGCTTCCCGCCGCCACGGCGATGTCGGCGATAGTGGTGTCCTCCGTCTCGCCCGACCGGTGCGACACGATGCTCGTATAGCCGTGACGGTGGGCCATCTCTATCGCATCGAAAGTCTCGGTGAGCGTACCGATCTGGTTCACCTTGATCAGGATGGCATTGGCACAACTCTCGGCAATGCCCCGCGCCAGAAACTCGGTATTCGTGACAAACAGATCGTCACCTACCAATTGGCAACGCCCGCCCAACTGTTCCGTCAGACTGCGCCAGCCTTCCCAATCGTCCTCGGCCATACCGTCCTCAATGGAATCTATGGGAAAACGCTCCGTCAACGCTACCAGATAGTCCATCTGCTCCGCTGCCGTACGGCGGCGACCGGCCTCACCCTCGAAAACCGAATAATCGTAGATCCCGTCTCTGTAAAACTCCGAAGCGGCACAGTCCATCGCAATACGGACATCGCGGCCCGGCTCATATCCGGCACGCTCGATGGCCGCGACAATACTTTCCAGAGCGTCCTCCACACCGTTGAGCCGCGGCGCAAATCCGCCTTCATCACCCACCGCCGTGCTCAGGCCTCGCTCGTGCAACACCCGTTTGAGCATATGGAACACCTCGGCACCCATGCGCAACCCGTCGTGGAAGGTGGCCGCCCCGACCGGCCGTATCATGAACTCCTGAAAAGCCACCGGTGCGTCCGAATGGGCACCGCCATTGATGATATTCATCATGGGCACGGGCATGACGTAGGCATTGGGACCGCCGAGATAGCGGTAAAGCGGCAACTCCAACGCACAGGCAGCAGCCCGCGCCACCGCCAGCGAAACGCCCAGAATGGCATTGGCACCAAGACGGGACTTTGTGTCCGTACCGTCCAGGCGGATCATGGCCATGTCTATGGCCCGCTGGTCCAGCGCCGACATGCCGGTAAGTAACCCGGCAATCTCACCGTTCACGTTGTCCACCGCCAGCCGCACTCCTCGACCTCCGTAACGCCGCGCGTCACCGTCGCGCAACTCAAGCGCTTCGTGCTGTCCCGTCGACGCATCCGAAGGCACCGAGGCACGGCCCCGTGCGCCGCATTCCAACACCACATCGGCCTCGACCGTAGGATTGCCGCGCGAATCAAGGATCTCTCTTCCCGTAATTGTCTTAATCTTCATTTCCATATAAGTTTTTTCGTTAGACATACCGGCCGTAGCTCCGGCCGATATGGCAAAGTTACATCTCTTCATCCGGTCCCGAACAAGGGGACGAACTAATAAAGCGTAAAGGATTCTACTGTTCGTTACAGGAGATATAAAATACTTAAAATAAGGATTTTTAGTGCGTCAGTTTATCACCGGAAACGGTTTTTCCGTATCTTTGCCCCACACTGACCGACCGCCGACGCGGCCGCCCGAAAAGAAACATCTAAACCAACAATCCGCTTATGAAAAAGAAAAAACTATTCCTCCCGCTTATCTTCGCCACCGGCTTGCTCACAGTTTCTTGCGGCAACTCTTCCCGGCCCGCCTCCGACACCGCCTCGGCAGATACCGTCGTAACTCCCGGCACGGATAACACCGACCCGCTGACACTATTTCTGGAAGACAACATCGGCCAATATCCACGCGATGCCGGCCTGTTTGAAGATGCTACCTTCCGGAAACGCCTGAAGGCGCTTGTGGGGGAAGAAAACTACCTCTTCGTCCAGAAGAATTTCCAAACCCAGACACCCATCGACTACGGACGAGATTACGGCAAGCCGGACTACATCATCATGCAGGGATTTGAAACCCACAACGCCGGATTCAACGACATATCCATTGCCTACAACCCTGCCACCGGCAACCTTATGGCGAAAATCATCAAGGAAGGAAGCAAACCCATGCGCTTTCAGGAGCTGAACGAGAGTTTCCCGTTTTAGCACACTGACAGTTCCCCGTCATGACTTTCACGAAGGCGAAAAAAGGAACAGCGACAATCGTTTTTTCTATCTGTCATGTTGAAAAAATTCGTACATTTGTCTGTTCAAACTTACTTCGCCCGACACATGAAAGACCTTCCTGTCCACCATCCCTCCGCGCCGGCATTGCGCCGGCGCATCGAGGAAATGAGCGAGCGGAAACTCGCAGATTTCTCTTCGGCCCTGATTCCCGGTGCCGGACGGCCCGTATTGGGCTGCCGCGTTCCACAGTTACGCCGGCTGGCCCGCGAGCTGGTCTGCGGTGACTGGCGTCGTCTGCTGGACGAAGAACTGGGGGACGAGAGCCATGAAGAGGTACTGTTGCACGGATTTATCATCGGCTACGCACGGATGGAGGCAGAGGAGCGCTTGGAACGGATCCGCGCCTTTGTCCCGCTGGCCGACAACTGGGCCTTGTGCGACTGTTGCTGTGCCTCGTTCGATAAAGTCCGCAAATTCCGCGAGAAGGCCTGGCCTTTCGTCCTCGAATGCGCCCGCAGCAAAGAGGAATTCCGCCAACGCTTCGGCATCGTCATGATGATGGACCATTTCCTGACGGATGAGTATGCTGACAGTGTACTGGCAGAACTGGCGGCGCTGAAACCTGCGGGCTACTATGCCACAATGGGCGGAGCCTGGGCCTTGTCCGTAACTTTCCTGAAACACACAGGCCCCACCCTCCGCGTCCTACGCCGCAACGATACCGACACAGAAATGCGGCGGCTGGCCTGCCGCAAGATTCTCGAATCGCGCCGGACTCCCCCTCAACTGCGTTTCCTCATCAAGGAACTCAGGGCATCCCTCCCGAAAAACACCGCCTCATGAAACATTATCTCCCCACTCTTATCCTACTCCTGCTGGCAATGCCCCTGCCGGCACAGAAACTGCTGCCCCGGCAGCTGAAATATGTCGATGCCGACAGCATCGTGATCTGGGAAAGCGGCAAGTCCGACCTACGCGGCCTTGCCCTGAAAATCGCCCCCGAACTGGTGCCGCAACCTGTAAGCGCCAAAGACATGCCGAGGAAAGAACTGCGTCGCCGCCTGCGGGAATGGACGGAGGAGATAGCTCCGGCCCTCAATCTGGCAGGCGGAAGCGGTGACGAGACCACACAGCCGCAAGCCGAAGCCGCGGAACGCACCGTGAAAGCGGCAGCCCCGCTTTTGCTGGCCACAGGCGACAGCCGTTTTGCCGATGCGCTGGAACGGGCGGCGGTCAACGCGCTGCCGGCCGAGATCAAGGCAGACGGGCGCCTCACCTTCGAAAAACGCCTGGCCGCCCGCACCCTGCTGGACATCACAGGCATGATCTACGCTACAGATCGGGATGAAGTGTACGTGAACTACTATCTGAACAGCTCCACCCATATCCGGACGAAACAGCTCGATGTGGTGATAGACCAGCTCACCGCCATGCCTCACTCGGGCCGCGTCAAACTACGCATCTCCGGCCTGCACAAGAACGGCACTCCTCTCAAACTGCGGCTGCGCATCCCGGCATGGGCCAGAGGCAACATCTTTCCCGAAGAGAACTACACCACCGGAAACCAATGGCCTCTGCCTACAGTCTACGTGAACGGACGCGAGGAGTTCTTCAGCATGGAACGGGGCTACCTGACGATCGCACGCAAATGGAACAGTGGTGACGAAGTTTACTTTGACCTGCCTTTCTCCCTTCAGAAAGTACGGAAAACCGATACGCGCTCCGCCAGCTCCATAGCACTGATGCGCGGACCGCTGCTCTACTCGCTCACCAAAGATATACCGGGATACCTGCTGACAAAAGAAAGCAAAATAACGGAACAGGAAGAACCGGACCGCTACGGCCAGACACTGCTGGACATCACCCTGCACCGTGCCGGCGATTCCGAGATGCAGGAAATACACGCCGAAGCAAGACCCTATCAAACGGAAAGAGCAACCGTATGGTTGCCCGAAGCAAAATAAAAAGGCACCCAACCGGAGGCCGCTCCGTTATTTCAGAAAGTCGCGGATTTCATCAACAAAGAGGCGGCCGTATTTCCGCTGCTTGAACTCGCCGATACCACTGATATTGCCGAACTCCTCGACTGTGCGGGGACGTACTGCCGAAAGCAGACGCAGCACCTTGTCGCTCATTATTATATAGGGAGGGAAACCCTGTTCGTCGGCCAGCCGGCGGCGCAGTTCGCGCAGACGCTGAAAAAGCGCATCGCTGGCAACAGCTGCCCCGCCCGACACCTGCAATCCGAGTTGCGGTACGGCTTTCTGTTCTTTTTTTCCTTTTTTTGCCGGCTTAGGCTCCTCACGCCGTATGACGGCCAGTTCGAGCGGCCGACGACCATACACCACATCCTCGCCCAGCGAAGTCATTTTCAGATGGTTCTGCTCGTCATACGCAATCTCGAACAATCCCATCTGCAACATCTGCAACAGATAGTCCTGCCAGTCACGGCCGGGCACATCACGCCCCACTCCGAAAGTCTTGAGCTGCGAATAGCCGTGCTCGATAACGGCCGGCGAATATACACCGCGCAGAATGTCCACCGTACCGCGCATCGTCACCTGCTGACCGGTGCGGCAAATGGCACTGAGGGCTTTTCTTGCCAGCACCGTTCCGTCAAAACGCTGCGGCGGATGATGGCACACATCACAGTTGCCGCAAACGGCATCGCTTTTCTCACCGAAATAATTGAGCAGGATGCGCCGGCGACACACATCGGACTCGGCATACTCGCGCATACGGTCCAGACGCTCCATGTTGATTTCACGCTGTCCGCTCTCACGGGCAAAACTCGTCAACTGCACGATGTCGGAATAATTGTAAAGCAGAAGTGTATCGGCCGGCAGACCATCGCGGCCCGCCCGTCCTATTTCCTGATAGAAACTCTCAATACTCTTGGGCAGGTTGTAATGGATCACCCACCGGACATTGCTCTTGTCGATGCCCATGCCGAAAGCGATGGTAGCGACCACCACCTGCACGCGGTCGCGGATGAAGTCCGTCTGGGCGGCATCGCGTTCCTCGGGAGAAAGACCTGCATGATAGGGCACGGCATCAATGCCTGCCAGCCGCAGCTCGGCCGCCAGTTTCTCCGTAGTCTTGCGCGCCAGACAATAGACGATACCACTCTGTCCGGCGTGGTCGGCTATGAAACCGGTAACGGCACGGAGTTTGTCCTTGCCGCTGAGGCCACGCCTTACATCAAGGGAGAGATTGGGCCGGTCGAAGGAAGAGATAAAGACCTTCACATCGTCCGACAACCGCAGTTGAGAGAGGATGTCGCGGCGCGTCACCTTGTCGGCTGTGGCGGTAAGGGCCATCACAGGCACCCCGGGAAAGACATCACGCAACACTCCCAGCCGCGTATATTCGGGACGGAAATCGTGTCCCCACTGGCTGACGCAATGTGCCTCGTCAACAGCGATAAGGCTGATGCCTATGTCCTGTAAAAAACCGGAAAGCTCGGCCAGCAGCGTCTCGGGCGACATGTACAACAGTTTCACCCGACCGGCCCGACACTCGGCCCGCAAACGGGCGTTCTCCTCGAATGTCTGCACACTGTTGAGGGCACACGCCGCGATGCCCGCAGCCCGCAGCCCCTCCACCTGATCCTTCATCAGGGATATCAGGGGGGAAACCACCACAGCCGTTCCCTCTGCCACAAGGGCCGGAATCTGGTAACAGATGCTCTTGCCGCCACCCGTAGGCATCAGCACCAGACAATCGTTCCCCGAAAGGACGGTACGGACTATCTCTTCCTGGGCCGGACGGAAACTGTCATAGCCGAAATACTTTTTCAAGGCTTCACGGGGAGTCACGACTGGATATTTTTATTGAAGAATGAAAACAAAGAAAAACGTTATTTCTTGAACGCGGCCTCGAGTTCCTCCACTTCACGGCGGAAATTCTTGTCCACGGTGATGCGCCGCGCCACCAGATTGCAGGAATACAACACCGTGGAATGGTCGCGGCCACCCATGCTCCGGCCTATCTGCGAATAGGACATGCCGGTATATTTATGGCACAGATACATGGCCAGCTGACGGGCCTGGGCAAGGACCTGACGGCGACTTTTGGACACCAGTTCCTTCTGCTTCACCCCATAGCGCCGACACACATAGTGGACAATGTCGTCCTGAGTAAGTTCGCGTTTTTCAAGATTGATGACACGTGTGACACATTTCTCAGCCAGACTGACATCTATGTCGCAGTTGTCCATGATGGAATAGGCCATGATGGAATTGACAATGCCCTCCAGTTCGCGCACACTGCTGTCCACATGTTGCGCTATATAGGAAACGGCATCACCCGGAAAGTCCTTCAGTCCGTCGCGGCGGATCTTAGCTTCGAGAATGGCACGCCGCAACGCTATGTCGGGACGCTCCAGTCCGGTGGTCATGCCCCATTTGAAACGGGTCAGCATGCGTTCCTCGAAACCGTCCAGCTCCACGGGCGACTTGTCGCACGTCATGACAATCTGCCGGCGGTTCTGTTGCAAATGGTTGAATATATGGAAGAAAGCCTGCTGCGTCTTGGGCGTGGTGATTTCCTGAATATCGTCTATGATGAGCACGTCTATAGACTGGTAGAAGTGCATGAAGTCGTTGGGCGTGTTGTGCAACGAGGCATCGGTATACTGCATTTTGAAGACATGGGCCGACACCAGCAGCACACGCTTTTCGGGATACAGTTCACGGATGCGCATACCGATGGCATTGACCAGATGCGTCTTCCCCACTCCCGACGGGCCGTAAAGGAAAAAGGGGTTGAACGTCTGCTGCCCCGGCCGCTCGGCAATGGAAAGAGCCACGGCACGCGCCAGCTTGTTGGCTTCGCCCTCAATAAAATTCTCAAACGTATAGCAGGAATTGAGCTGAGGATCCAGAGGCGGCGCCTTCCGCTCCGCCTTTTTATCTGCCGATACGGGATGTTCGCGCGCTCGCAGGGCCGCCACGGCCTCTTCGTTGCGCCAGATGAGCTGCACACCGCTGCCAAATTCACGCACCAGTGCCTCCTGCACCAGCGGGCGGTGATACTGACCGATGTATTCGTACACCGTTTTGCTGGGCACACTGACTGTCAGCCGTCCGTCTTCAAGTGAGACGAACTTCAGCGGAAGAAACCAACGAAAATCCTTTTCGTCCAGGTTCTGCCGGATATAGTCCAGACAAGCGTTCCATTTGCCGGCGGCAAGAGTATCCATACGGTTCAGATTGTTGTGCGTGTTTTTTTATTTTGGCATACAAAGTTCACACTTTTTTCTGAATATTCCAACCTAATCCGGGACTTCGGATGCAATTTGTCTATAATAATTTGTCTGACAGAATCTTAAAATTTAAAGTTTTTTCCGTGCAGAGGAACGGGCCTCCCTTCCTTTCAGGGCATCCGGGCATCGGGTGTCGTACGCAACTGTTCCAGCAGACGGTCGAAACGGGCCACAATGTCGGGATGTTCCCGCGCACAGTCGCGTTCCTCGCCGGCATCGCGGGTCATATCATACAGTTGAGGTGCGGGGGAGTTTCCGGTCTCGATTTTCGGCCCCCACTGTATCATCGCGCCGCCGCCATGGGCGGGGATGTATTTCCACTGTCCCGAACGCAACACGATATTGCGGTTGGCGGACAACTTGACGGCAAATGGCCGGGGAACGGTGTCGCGTCCCAGCCAGGTATCGAGGCAGTCGTGGCTGTCGGCCGCCGCTCCTTCCGGCAACCTCACGCCCGCCAACCGGGCCAGAGAAGCCGCGCAGTCTATGTGTGAGACCAAGGCCTTGCTGGTCCCCGTCGGTACATGACCGGGCCAGTGTACGATGAAAGGCACCACGCTTCCCGCCTCGAACGAACTGTACTTGCCTCCGCGGAGCCGGCCTCCGGGACGATGCCCTCCTGCCAGTTTCTCGGCTCCGTCCGCATAGCCGTCGTCCAGCACGGGACCGTTGTCGCTGGTGATGATGAGCAGCGTGTTGTCCGACAGTCCCCGTCGGCGCAGCGCTTCCGTCACGCGGCGCACGGTCCAGTCGAATTGCAGGATGGCCTCGCCCCGCAACCCCATCGGGCTCTTGCCCCGGAAACGCTCGTGCGGATAGCGCGGCACGTGGATATCATTCGTACAGAGATAAAGAAAGAAGGGGCGTCCGTCACAGTTCTCGATGAACCGCTCGGCATGGGACGCGATGCTGTCGGCAATATCCTCGTCGCGCCACAGGGCCTTGCCTCCGCCCTTCATGTAGCCGATGCGGCTGATGCCGTTCACAATGCTCTGGTCGTGCCCGTGGCTGGGCCGCAGTTTGGTGAGCAGCTCGGGATGCGTCCTGCCCGTAGGCTCTCCTGGAAAATTCTCCCGATAGCTCACCTCTATCGGAGCCGCGGCATCGAAGTTCGCCACCCTGCCGTTCTCTATAAACACACAAGGAACACGGTCGGCCGTGGCCGCCATGATGTAATGATAGTCAAAGCCTATGTCGGAAAGGTCCTTGTCGAGCTTTCCGTTCCAGTCCTGCTCCGCGGTCCGGTTGCCCAGCCCCAGATGCCATTTCCCCACGGCCCCGGTAACATAGCCGGCCTCCCGGAACGCATCGGCCACGGTATATTGCTCCGGCCGGATGATCATGCCGGCATTGCCCGCCGCCACATCCGTCCCGGCCTTGCGGAAAGGGTAGCTTCCCGTCAGCAGACCGTAGCGCGAAGGGGTGCTGGTCGAAGCACAGGCGTTGGCGTCCGTAAAGACAAGGCCAGCACGGGCTATGCTGTCCACGCAAGGCGTCTCCACCCGCCGCGCGCCATAACACGACAGATCTCCATATCCCAAATCGTCGGCAACAAGCAATATCACATTGGGGCGCACACCCACTGACTGGGCGGCACAGCCGGAAGCTACAAGAAGCGAAAGGGGCAACAACGTTTTTTTCATAGGTCTGAAAACTTTTTTATAGATGATTACATCTGACGGAACTCTCTCCGCGTTCTAAGACACAACATCCGGACGGCAACAATTACCGTCCGGATGTCCGGTGCGCTTTTGTGCCTGATTATCGAACTTTCCTTAATGATTTTGCAAAGATAATAGATTTTATTGATTGGTATGCTAATAGAGAATAGTCAATATAGCATATCTGTAATGTAAGGGATTTACTTTCAGTATCGTCTTTCCTGTTTTTCGTTCTTTATATTGCTGTTTGGTAAGGCGTTCACTTACGTATTCTGCCACTCAATATACTTAATAATAGTAAGCTATATAGGAACGAACCGTTTGCCGTACATTGAAAAATTCCCTCCTAAAATTTTTAGATATAACTTACCGAACTTGATAAACTTTTCAAACTACGGTATATTTATATATAGTAAGAGTAAATAATAAAACTATGAAAAATACAAATATGAGACAGTTTAGAGAACTTTCAGACGAAACAAAAGCCAAAATCAGTATGGCAATGAAAGGTAAATCAAAGTCATTTACCCACAAAAAGAAAATTAGCAATGGACTTAGGGATTATTGGAAAACAATCCCTAATAAACCAACAAATGAAAAGGTAGAGGAATAACCCCTACCTTACTACTTGTCAAGATGACAAAACTTGCACAACTGCAAATAAATAAAGTATTATGTTTTAATTTTTAATGATAAAATTCGACAAGATGAAATTGATTACTTCGATAGATTATATCTCCGATATAGATAGTTCGGTTTTTCTTTCCGTAACCAAATTTGATGAGGTGCTATATTATAAATATCAGCAAGACAAACCTTATTCATTATTAATTATGGTAGATTACGCTCATAGTGAACTTGTGTTAGAATTTACAGGAAAGATACTATTAGATAAATACTCACAGCTGATAAATCGTGAAACTATTAAAGACAGCCTCAACAACATAAACAAGTTAAATATATGTAGATTAGATATTGAGGCTATATTACACGATGCAGAGGTAGTAAAATGTGATATAACAAAGGACATAGAGACAGATATTAATGTCATTAATTCAACCATACGACAAAACCTTACCAACTATCGAAAATGGACGGTGAAGCAGTACAATAGTGGAATCGTGTTAGAAAATGTTGTCTCAACTCAAAGATATAAGAAGCGGTTAGCCATATATAATAAGTATAAAGAATTGGAAAAGGTTAATAACATTAATTTTATAGAAAGTCTTATTGCAAAGAATGAAATCCTTTCTTATTTCAAGAATAAGGTCAGATTTGAGTTAAACATAAATACCAAACAGCAGATAAGGCAGTTATTAAACATTCCAAACAACAATATACAGAATGTACTTAACGCTACGGCTAATCCGATTCTTACCGTCATTGATGAGGCTGTTAAGTATGAACCTCATCAACGGAAAGCACAGACATTACGAGATTATGAACATGAATTGTTATTGAAAGATTGTGATTATGATATGGTAAAGGTTGAGGCTAAGGTTAGGGCATTATCCAGTAAAAACACTTCCATTACGAGGATGATGCAGCCATATAAAGAACTGTATAAGCGTTTGCAGGATAACATAGCCTCAACAATAGATATCCGTGCATTAGTAGCGTGAAATGTATTCTTTAGAAAGCGTATTCATTTAATTCTATAAATCTACATTTAGAATACATAAAATTGTATTCAATTTATTCTTTGATTTATTTGCCTGTATCAGAATTTAGCTGTATATTTGTATTGTAATTGAAGGAGTTAAATAAAAAAAGAATATGAACGCAGTAATATACGCACGAGTTTCAAGCACTAACGACAGACAGTCAACAGACCGTCAAGTTTCAGACCTCAACGGCTATGCCTCAAAGAATGATATTAATGTAGTTAAAACGTTTGAGGAACATATCAGCGGAGCAAAACGCAACGAGGAACGTCCAGTTCTGTGTGAATGCTTGGATTACTGCATTAAAAATAAAGTAGATATACTTTTGATAAGTGAATTAAGTCGTTTAGGTCGTAATGTAGACGAAGTGCTTGCCAACGTGAAACGTTGTAAGGATAACAATCTTAATATCTATTTCCAAAAGGAAAATCTATCTATATTCCAAGCTGATGGCACTAAAAATCCATTCTTAAATATATTTATCAGCGTTTTAGGCACTTGTGCAGAGATGGAACGTGAAAATATCAAGTTTAGATTAAACAGTGGTAGAGCCAAATATATTGCAGACGGTGGCAAATTAGGTCGAAAAGAGGGTTATCGTAAACCCAAAGAACAAAAGGAGGTTGAATATAAAGAGGTAATTAAAGAACTTAAGAAAGGCACAAGTGTCAGACGTACTGCAAAACTTTGTGATGTCTCGGTTAGTACCGTCCAGCGCATAAAAGCGGAATTTGACCTATAATATAAGGTAATGCTACTTGATATTCATTAGATTTTTATCGCCACATCTATTTAGTAGCCTCTTATAGAGCGTACTTTCAAGAAAATTAGCTATCTTTGCAGTCGCAAACCCACAAAGGGCGAGCAGACATATTAAAGAAGCGTTTTCGCATCGTTCGATTGGTGAAACTTCGACAACTTCAACAATAAATCGAGAATGATGGTGAAAGTACGCTCTCTTTGGCTTGTATTGTCATATCCCTATGATATACGGTCAAAGTGGAGTTGCTATCACTTGTTCCGATTTATGGGAGTCGAAGCCCACACCAATGAATAAGTTGAAAAGTGGCTCCACTTCTTTATATGCCTACTATCATTTACAACAAAATCGCATCGCAGAGCCATAGGTGCATGGAGAAACAAAAAATGAAAAAGTATTTTTATCTTTTCTTTGTGGCTCTCTTTGCCACTATGTCATTCGCTCTTACCAGTTGCAGTGATGACGATGATGAACCCAACGACCCTAATAATGAAAACATTGTTGGAACGTGGGAACGAACTACTACCATTGATGATGATTGGTGGCAAAAAGACTATCTTCAATTTAAGGCTGATGGCACTTCCATTAGTATTACAGATACTCATTTTATGGGCGATTCTGATGTTTATGTAGAATATGGTAGATGGACTAAAAAAGGCAATAGTCTTACAGTAAAAACAGATACTCCGTCCGATGAGGGTATAGACATTGATAATGGTACTATTAAGAAACTCACCAAAACAGAGTTAGTGATAAATGCAGGTGGTATGGACTTGTCATTTACACGTGTTGATGATTCTATCATAGAAAATTATCTCTAAATAAAACAGTCTGTGGTACGGCAAACATCGTTTGCCGTTGCCACAGCCTCAACACTAAAATAAAATGAATAAATTAATCTCAATTTTTGCCATTGCCTTTGCATTAGTGGTGATGACCTCATGTGGGGGTGGTAGTTCTAATTCCACTCAACAAGATAACTCAAGAGAAGCACAATATACTCAAGACGACCCTACAACTACATGGACTTATACAACCGATGTAGATGACCTTACAGGGAAAACGACTGGTATTAACGCTTTTTTGACATCTACAAATTCTATTGAATCTAATATCGGAACAACTGACCGTTTGATTATTCAAATTGGATATAATAGTATTACACGCAAGCCTTCTAATATGTTTGGAATCGCTTTTAAAAAAGGTGATTGTCGTTTCGCTGATAAAAATAGTCAAGGATTTTATGCTGTCTTTGACAATGGCGATGTTGATGACACATGGACACTCTGTAACGGAGGAAGCAACAAGGCCATCGTGATGATTTCAGACGGATTGAGTGGTTCAGAGAATAAAATCAACTCATTTATAAATAAATTAAAAAATGCCAAAACCTGCAGAATTCAAGTTAATGTAGATGGTGTTGGCATGAAAACATTTAATTTCAATTGCGAGGGCTTAAAATGGGATTATTAAGTTATCCATAGTAGTATAAGTGAGTGCTATAAAGTACGAAAACATTATGAGAAGTCGCTGAAGATGTAAAAGTCTCCAGCGATTTTCATTTTATAGCGTAGGTTAGAATAAAAAATGCCATTTTTATTTTGTACTATGAAATGTAGGAGGTATGTTTGGAACAGCTGATAACAATTCGCGATAAATTATCAGACATTACATAAGGGTTCTAAG
This sequence comes from Prevotellamassilia sp., assembly GCA_009775705.1. Classification (GTDB taxonomy): domain Bacteria; phylum Bacteroidota; class Bacteroidia; order Bacteroidales; family Bacteroidaceae; genus Alloprevotella. Next base: position 5,536 of record VSQE01000020.1, on the reverse strand, counting down.
TTTATCCTGCCGACCAAAAGTCCTTTGTGTCTGAGGTGGAACAAAGGAGGCTGAAAAGCGAATAACCGCCTTAGAGCGGATTTTAATAACTTCATTAAATGTCTGAATATGAAAAACAACTACTCAAGACATACAACCTTAGCAATGAGGAATTACAAGCAGTGATTAATTTATTTAAGTCATTGGCAGAAATAGTATTAGATAGTAATAACAATTAAAAATGAGTGAAAAGATGAATAAAACAAATTGTGTTATTTTTACACGGGTTGCAAACGCAACCGACAGACAGTCAACTGACCGTCAAGTTTCTAACCTTAATGCTTTCGCTACAAAGAATGAAATTAATGTAATTAAAACGTTTGAGGAACATATCAGCGGAGCAAAATGCAATGACGAACGTTCCGTATTGCGTGAATGCTTGGATTACTGTATTGAAAATAGGATAGACACACTTCTAATAAATGATTTAAGTCGTTTAGGTCGTAAAGTGGATGAGATGTTTACCACTATGAAGCGTTGCATGGATAATAATCTTAATATCTACTTTCTGAAAGAAAACCTTTCTCTCTTTCAGACGGATGGAACTAAAAACTCTTTTCAGAGTATTATAATAAAACTTTTTGATATTGAGGAAAGTACCATCCAACGTGTTATGGTAGAGTTTAGATGTACGCAGAACTGTTTGATATAAGCAGTATTAGAAAACGCTGAAGGCATAAAATCCCTCAGCGATTTTCTTTAATTTGAGTAATAGAAAGATAGTAATTTGATAATAATAAGTAAAGAGTAAATATATGAATAAAGTAAATTGTGTTATTTGGACACGAGTTTCAACGAAGTATCAAGAGGATAACGGAGGAAGCCTTCAATATCAGAAGGACTGTTGTACTGATTATGCTAATTCCAACGGATTTAATATAATTAATTCGTTTGGCGGCTCTCACGAATCAGCAGAAACACCAGGTAAGTTTATTAAAGAGATGATGAACTTTATAAAGCGTAACAAGACTGTTAAGTTTCTGATAGTATCTCAAATAGACCGCTTTTCAAGGAATGCGGGACAAGGTAGCACTATGTTTAATCAGTTGCTTGATGTAGGTGTGACTATTATTGAAGCAACCTCAGGATTGAGAACAAGCGACCATAACCAAAAGATGATGTTACAAATGAAACTTTGTTTTGCAGAGTGGGACAATGCCAACCGTACCGACAAGTTTACAAAAGGGCGTATCAGTTGTTTGCAGAGTGGTGTCTATACGGGTGCCGTTCCGTTGGGCTATGATAAAGAAGGAAAAAGCCGTAATAGAACTTATACCATTAACGAGGATGGCAAGTTGATAAGAAAAGCATTCCAATGGAAATTAGAAGGTATGGCGAACTTTCAGATTATGGAGAAACTTAAACCATACGGACTAAACCTATCAAAACAGAAGTTACATCATATATTAACTAATGTGTTCTACGCTGGTAAAATCAAGCATAAAATGTTGAACTATGAAATTATAGATGGCAACCAACCTGCAATTATCAGTTATACGGATTTTCTCAAAGTGCAAGAAATCTTAAGTGGAAGGACTGGTGTGTATAAGCATAAGAAAGAGACACCTCAATTTCCGTTAAAGCGTCATGTATTGTGTTCACACGATGGAACACCATTCACGGCCTATACCGTCAAGAAAAAGAATATAGACTATTATAAATGTAATTGTGTAGGGTGCAAGACGAATGTATCAGCAAAGAAACTTCATAATAAATATGAAGAACTTTTATCCAGTTATGATATACCCCAACCACTTGTTAGAGTATTGAGAGATACCATTTCTAAGATGTCGTGTGAGAATCAGAGCGAGCAGATGCAGAACATTAATGTATTGAAGAAACAGAAAAGCGAGAAGGAAAACAAGTTGAAGTCCTGCAAAATCCGCTATGGCATGGGAGATATAGATGATGAAATATATACTATGACCGTTGAGGCTATACAGAAAGATTTGGGGCAAATTACCTTAGAACTTTCAAAATACGACAAAGATTTATCGAACCACGAAAACCGTATCAATGATGTTTTAGTAATGTGCTGTCATTTAGGGAGTTTATGGAGAAATGCAGACTTGACAACCGCCCAAAAACTTCAAAATCTACTGTTTCCACAAGGAATTTTATGGGATAAGGAAAAAGACGATTATCGAACCTTTGGCGAGAATGCAGCACTCTCAGTTATACGCAGGATAACAGATACTTACAGAAAAGAAAAAGAGGAAAATCCTTGCGGAAATTCCTCTTCAGTCAATTTGTGCGCCTGATAGGACTCGAACCTACACGGCGTAAGCCACCAGATCCTAAGTCTGGCGCGTCTACCAATTTCGCCACAGGCGCGGAAGTCATTCTTTCATGACCGGTTGCAAAGATACAAAATTTTCAATAAACGCTCCCCTGAGAGCCTGTTTTTTTCAGAAGATTCCGCGGGAAGGCATATAACTACTCCTTAACAACCGAGCGGAGGCTTTCACCATCCTCTCTTTCAGAAAAGTTTCAGCTGTCCAGTTATCTCGTCCAACAGATCGGTCTGGCTCTCGTCCTCCGGAGCGGAGGCGGCCGGTGTTTCCTCTTCGGGCTGCGGGGCCGCAGGTTCGGGCCGGCGCAACGGTTCCAGTTCGGTAATGCTCTCTACGGCACAAGTGGTCAGACGCTTGCCTTTGGCCTTGAAGCTCTTCACACCGATGAATGTCTCCACGTCCACCTCCATCGGATCGCGGAAGGCGTCGGCACCGCCATACGTCACCTGCAAACGCGGATAGACCTCGTCCGTGAGCAGGACGAAGCGGGAACGCGGATTCTCGCCCATGAAGTTCAGGTGGCGCGACTGCGAGGTGCGCTCAAAGGTAAAGCGCTTCACGTAGGGGAAGCCCTGCTGGTCGGCATCGAAAAGCACAGCCGTCCACACTTTGCCTTCCTCGAACTTCCCGATGCGCAGGATGCCGGCCTCGTAATGATTGTTGAGGTCGAAGCCGGTGGTGTAGAAATCACCGTCGGGCAGGACCACGAGGATGGAATCATCGGAGTGGAACTCACCCAGATACTGTCCCCGCTCATCGTAATTGAGCCGTTGCACGTCATGGTCGAACCACACCTTGCGCCCGCCCAACGTGGAGGCACCGTGCGACTTAAGCGACACCTTGTGGATGTCGAGGCGCGTGAGCAGGTTACCCCGGCTCTGACGGCCCTTGACAAGGATCTCGCCGAAATCCTTGTCGAAGAAGATGCGGCGCAGCTTGGGATTGGGCTTCAGCGTCACCTTGATCACCTCGGCCTCGCCGTTGGGATTGGCCGTGAAATAAGTGACACGGCTGCCCAGCTCACCGGTGGTAAGATCGTATTCGCGGTCGTGCGTGACGGCTGTCACATTGAAACGTTTGATGAAAAAGGCACCGGCCTTTCCGTCACGGTAGACCACATTATAGATGGTGCGCTTGTCGTTGCGCTTGAAAACGGCGATGTGGATGACCTCAGCCTTGCGCTTCTCCTTTTTGCTGCGTTCGGTCTCGCCGATGAACACCTTTTCCTGCACACGCGTCACCTTGTAGGTTCCGTCGCGGTAGAAGATGATGACATCGTCTATAGGCGAACAATTCTCCACGAACTCGTCCTTCTTCAGGCCCGTACCCATGAATCCCTCGGTGCGGTTGATATAGAGTTTCTCGTTCGCCTCGATCACCTTGGTCGCCTCGATGGTGTCGAAGGAGCGGATCTCCGTGCGGCGCGGATGTGCGGCGGCATATTTGTCGCGTATCAGGGTGAACCAGTTACAGGCCACCTCCGTCATGTTCGACAGGTCTCGGTCTATGCGGGCAATCTCGTCTTTCATCCGGGCTATCAGCTCGTCGGCCTTGTCCTTGTTGAACTTCAGGATGCGGGCCATACGGATTTCCATGAGGCGCAGAATGTCCTCACGCGTCACCTCGCGCACCATCTGCGGATAGAACGGCGTGAGCCTCTCGTCTATGTGTGCGCAGGCAGCCTCCATGTCGCGGGCATTCTCGAACTGGCGGTCCTTGTAGATACGTTCCTCGATGAAGATGCGTTCGAGCGAGGCGAAATGCAGGCTCTCCGTCAGCTCTCCGCGACGGATGAGCAATTCCTGCCTCAACAGTTCGCGCGTATGTTCCACACTGCGCCGCAGCACATCGCTCACGGAGAGAAACTTGGGTTTCTTCTCGTCAATGACGCAGCAGTTGGGCGAGATGGATACCTCACAGTCCGTAAAGGCATACAGGGCGTCGATGGCCTTGTCCGAACTGACCCCGGGCGTGAGGTGTACCAGAATCTCCACATGGGCGGCCGTGTTGTCGTCCACCTTGCGTATCTTTATCTTTCCTTTCTCGTTGGCCTTCAGGATGCTGTCTATGAGGGAAGAGGTGGTCTTGCCGAAGGGGATCTCGCGGACGGCCAGCGTCTTGCTGTCCAGTTTCTCGATGCGCGCCCTCACCTTCACCGACCCTCCGCGCAGACCGTCGTTGTAGCGCGACACGTCGATGCTGCCGCCCGTCAGGAAGTCGGGATAAAGATGGAACTCCTCGCCGCGCAGGCAGCTGACGGCGGCATCGCAAAGCTCGCCGAAATTATGAGGCAGTATCTTGGCCGAAAGTCCCACGGCAATGCCCTCGGCTCCTTGTGCCAGCAGCAGGGGAAACTTCACGGGCAGTGCCACCGGCTCCTTGTTGCGGCCGTCATACGACAGTTTCCACTCGGTGGTCTTGGGGTTGAAGAGCACATCGAGGGCAAAACGCGACAGCCGTGCCTCGATGTATCGCGGAGCGGCGGCACCGTCGCCCGTCAGGATGTTTCCCCAGTTGCCCTGACAGTCCACCAGCAGGTCCTTCTGTCCCAGCTGCACCAGCGCATCGCCGATGGAAGCGTCGCCGTGAGGGTGGAACTGCATCGTGTGGCCCACGATATTGGCCACCTTGTTGTACCGTCCGTCGTCCAGACGTTTCATCGAGTGAAGGATGCGGCGCTGCACCGGTTTGAGCCCGTCGCCCAGATGCGGCACGGCACGTTCCAAAATAACGTAGGAGGCATAGTCCAGAAACCAGTTCTGGTACATGCCTGTCAGCTGGTGCTTAGCACCTTCGTCCGAGGGTGCGGAAGGGATATAGGAAGAGTGGGCTTCCTCGGGAACTTTCGTTTCGTCGCTCATGGGTGATTCGGTTATCAAGACAAGTCAATATGCAAAATTACGAAAAATCTCTGGAATAACCGAGAAAAGAGGTTGAAATGTCACTGAAATGACTATCATTAAAGCATTTACAGTGCCAAATGACGCCAACCGTAAAAAGCGGGAAACGCAAAGGAAAGCAGTTCTATGAAGCAGGAAGGTTTTCCAATCGTTACCCGAAATGAGATGCATTTTTAACGCTCTCTTCATTGATTGCTCCGTTCTGCTCCGATTTGCTTATCAAGGTCTAACTCGTTGAGTAATAACTTTGCAAACAAAAAACGAGTATGGCAAGAAGTACATTCAAAGTGCTGTTCTACGTGA
>VSQE01000002.1 GCA_009775705.1 Prevotellamassilia sp. | reverse complement strand
CGCCCCGCTGCTCCGCTCCGGCCCGCGCGGCCGCGCCCCCCCCCCCCCCCCCCCCCCCCCCCCCCACTTCCGTGTTTCTCGGCTGGTCCGTTTATTCCACCGTCAGGACGAAATCTGTTGTCTGTCCGCGGAATTCGGGCGCGTAGAGGCTCTGTATCTTCGAGGTGCCGCAGTGGTAAGTGCCCGGACGGCTGGCGAAGAACTCTTCCGTAAACTCGTGGGTGCCTTTGCGCATCTGCTCGAAGTTGTATTCGGTGGAGGCGTCGCGCACCACACGATAGGCGGGCAGGGACGTTGTGGCGACATATCCGGAGAGCGGCTGAACCGGTTCGAGACAGGCGGCGCGCGCGGAGCGCAGCACCACAAAGTCATAGTCTCGGTCGGCGGTGAGGGTGAACACCTTGCGCAGGCGTTCTCCCTTGCGCACTTTGTCGCCTGTGCGGAGGAGCCGCCAGGTGCCGCCGCGCTCCACCTGTACGAGGCAGGTCACACCGAGCCCCTTCGACGAAGCGGCCACATCGGCCGAGGGAACGGTGCAGGAAGTTCTGACGCTTCCCCAGGAAAGTCCCTTCGTGCGTTTGTTCAGCGTGATGCTGTTGGCTGAGAGTGCGGCCTTGTCCGTATAGTCCTCGCGGCTGTAGCCTACCGTGCCGGCGGCTTGTGTGCCGGACGGCGCGCTGGCGGCAACAATGGTGCGTCCTTTGTTCAGGGTGTAGAGGAGCGGCTGCGTGGTTTCGGTGACAGACATGACGGTTCCGTCCTTCGGTGCGCGGGCCAGCAGGGCATAAACGGCATCGGCCGTGGCGCGGCTCGTTTCCCAGCTTTGGGTGCGCTTGGCTTGCATCAGCCACAGACGCATCTCCTCGGCTATCGGATCGTTGTCGGGTCGCAGGGCCGTCAGCGCCTCGATGGCGGCCGTCTGTGTGGGAATGCGGTAGGAGGCCCATGACCATTGTGCCCGGTCGGTGTCGAAATAGCGGCCCGTTTCGGGCGAGAGGACCGTATGTTCAGTCAGGCTTTGCAAGGCGGCCAGTGCAGGCTCGGTGCGGCCTGCGGCGGCCAGTGCCACGGTGACAAGGGCTTTTCCGTACATGGTCTGTCTCTTGTCGGGGCGTTCGGCCTTGTCAAGGAGATAGCGGGTGTCATTGTCCGGTTTCAGGCCCATGAGCGCGCGCAGGTAGAGGTAGCGCAGGCTGGCCTCGTCAAGTGTGGCGGTCTGTTTGTGCTTGCGTTCGTATTCCTTCATGCCTAACACGGTCTTGCGGATCTCGTCCTTCAGAAAGGCCAGTGCGCGTTCAAGGGGCTGTGTCGCGGTGCGGTCGCCCGTGAGCCGCCGGGTACGGGCCAGCAGAACGGCCACTTCGGAGGTGATGTAGGAATTGCCGCGCATGCCTTTGTACCAGCTCCAGGACCCGTCGGGAAGTTGCAGGCTTCGCAGCTGGTCAAGGGCCGTATGGCGGCGGATGGCGGACAATTCCGGATTGAGCAGATCGGTCAGTGCGGCGGCGCGTTCCGTTTCGGAGGCGGCATGGGCTGCCCACGGAGTTTCGGTCAGCAGAATCTCGTTCTGGGTGGCGAGGGGCGAGAGTACGCCGTTTTCCTTGTCCGTCTTTTCAGGGAAAGAAACTCCGGCCTGTTTCAATGTGCTGGCCAGCGAGGAACCCAGTGTGAGGGCATAATAGCGGGTAGCCCATTCGGCGGCGCTGTGGCATTCGTCGTCAGCCAGAACGGGCAGGGCGCTTACGGCGTACCAGGTAGGATTGCTGGCCGTTTCCACTGTCAGACGGCGGTCGGAAGCCTGCTTTGATCCGTTCCAGAGAGTGTCGATGCGCAGGGTGCGCATACCTGTTTCCGTAACGGAGAAGGGCAGGCTGCGGGTCACCTCCACGCGGTCGGGCAGGATGGGGAGCGGATGCTCTTCGCCATCGCTGAATCCGTTACCGGCCGCTACAACGCGGCAGGCCAGGAGGTTGTATCCGTCGGGTGCCGTGAAACCGAAGTCGCGGGAGGTGGCGCCGGAGGGCACGAGGCTGAATTTCTCGTTCAAGGTTTTTACCACACGGTTGGTCTGCGGGTCGGTGAGCTGCCAGCTCAACGTGCCTTCGATGGGACGGTCCGTCAGGTTGCGCAGAATGGCCGACAGGACAACGCGGTCGCCGGTGCGGACGAAGCGCGGCAGGGCCGCCTGTACCATGAAGTCCTTTCGGGCGATGACGGTGGTGTCCAGCGTTCCCGTCTCCATGCTACGGGTGTGTGCCAGTGCGTTGAAGTTCCAGGATGTGAGGCTCTCGGGCAGGGTGAAGGAGATGCTCACCCCGCCTTCCGCATCGGTGCGCAGCGCAGGGTGGAAGAATGCCGTCTCGGCAAAGTTGGAGCGCGGCGTTACTCCGGTCGGCGCGTCGGAACCGCCGGCATCGGCCTCTTCAGTCGGAGGAGCTGCCTCGGCGGCTTCCATTTTGGCCTCGTTCTTCGTGTCGACGGCGGCATTCTGGACAAAGCTCATCTGCTTGGCCGTCCGCAGCATGCCGAGGCCTGCTGTTTTTCCCGTTGCCAGGAAAGAGTAGACGCGGGAGTTCCCGAAAAGTTGCTCGTTCCAGGACGTGAAGAGCAGGTTGCCGATTGCCAGAGACTTGTAGGGAAGTGAGCCGTACAGGTAGATTTCCGGCAGGTAAGGGGTGTCCCACCGGACGAAAGGCAGGTTGCGGCCGAAATAGAGGGAGACGTTCCATGGATTGCTGCCGAAGGCATCGAGAGAGGCATCGTAGAGACGGGCCATCAGTGAGGCCTCAGCCGGAGAGCCGTCGGGATGCGTGATCCGCAGGCGCCATTCTTCCTGCTGTCCCGGAACAAGCCGGTTGCGGAAGGTGCTCCATTGCAGGCAGAGCCGTTTGTCGGGCCGGGGCTTCTCTACAGGGGCGGAGAGGCGGTAGAGTTTTCCGTCCTTGACAAAGGCGAAGGTTGCCGTGGCTCCGTCGCCGTATTCTGGACGGTAGGCGAGACGGAAGTGCAGCAGGCTGTCCGAGAGAACGAAGCGGCGGCTCTCTGCCATACCGTTGCCGGAATAGAGATCGTAGAAGAGAGTCACGCTGTCGCGCGGCGATCCGATGATGACGTGTACGCTGTCGCGGGCGGTGCTGTGGCGGACGTATTGCCAGAGAACGGCCGGTCCTGACGGCCGGGTATCCGTTTCGGAGAAGAGCAGCAGGCGGCAGGTGTCGGGAGCCGTTCCTCCGATGCGGCTGATGATGTCGTATTCGCCCGACGGCAGTGTCGTGAGCATGGTGGGGCGGAAGGCCTTGCCGCTGGTGAAGGTTGTCTCGGCCACGGTGCGGCCGTTCTGCAGGACGGTGCAGCTGCCTTGTCCCGTCAGGTTGCGGCCGTTGGCGTTGACGTGCCGCACGACAACCTGGGGCAGGTTCTCTTTGCAGACGGAAGCGGGCCAGGACGTTTCGATCCACGATTTGCGGCTGGCCGTGGCAACGGTCTGGGAGGTTGAGACCGTCTCGCCGTTCTCGGCCGTCACATCGGCCGTCACGATGTAATGGTAGCGGTCGGGGAAGCCGGGACGGCGGTCCGTTGCGGTTTCCTTTTTCAGGTATACGGGAATGCGGAAGTGTCCGGCGCTGTCCGTGACGGTCTCGCCCGTGACGGGAACCGTTTCCGAAGCGTTGCCACGGTATGGGAACGCATGAACGTTGATGTGGTAGCGCACCCCTGCGCCGCTTACGGGCAGGCCGGTGTAAGTCTCGGCCTTACCTTCCACTATGACCGTGTCGCCCGGGGCATAGGCAAGGTCGGGAACCGTGGTGCCTACGGTAAATGTGGGCCGTTTGTATTCTTCCACACGGAAGAAGGCACGTCCGCTCCGGTCCGGCCGTTCGCCCAGCAGGCTGAACCGGCCGGGCAGCAGAACGTGCGGCAGGACAAATTCTCCGCCGAGGGTCCCGAAATCATCGGAGACGCATTTCTGCGAGGCGATCTCCTTGCCGCTGGCATCAAGGAGGCGTACGGTGGTCTCGGCGGCACGCACGGTCTGCACGTTGTCGCCCTGACGCGAATAGGCGATGCCACCGAAGCGGACGGTTTGTCCCGGTCGGTAGATGGCACGGTCTGTGAAGAGTTCCAGAACGGTATAGGCTTCGTCCCGTTCTCTGGCAACTGTCGGGCGGCTGTCGGGACTGAAGCCCGGATAATAGCGGTCCGTGTCGTGGGCGGGATAGCAGCGGTTGCCGTAGGACGCATCGGCCGGAAGCAGGATGTTGCCGTCGGCATCTGCGGCGTATTGCCGGATTTGCCGTCCGTCTTTCGTTTGTGTCAGGGACGTTCCGGTGAGCGGAGTTCCTCTTTTGGCATCCACCACGGTCACGCGTGTCCGTCCGTCGGGCTGGGTATAGGTCAGGGGCTTGAGGCGGGAAACGTAGAGCAATGCATAGTCCAGATGTTTCCCGTTGCCCGTCAGTTCGCAAAGGTAAACGCCCGGTGCCGGTGCCGTGAGGCGCAGCGAGTCTTTCTGTCGGTGCCAGGGAGCGGCGGCCGGCAAATCACGATTCAGGACGAGTGGGTTTGTCTGTCTGATTTTTCTTATTTTCCGCCAGTCGCCTGTTTGCAGGCGGGTGTCGTTGGCTGTGGCGTCTAATCGCGTGAGGCGCAGCGAGGCCTTGCGTATGTTGCGGCCTTCAAGGGTGAGGGTGTATGTCTCGCCTGGATAGAGGGCCGAGTATTCCGTGCGGAGATGAAGGGAGGGCTGTTCCATCCGTGCGATGACATTGCGCAGATAGTTGGCCTGCCGCTCTTTTCCGTAAAGCTCCACGCCGCGGCGGGCCAGTGCCATCCGGCAACTGTCTGCCTCCTCTGCGCCGGCCGACGGCAGGCGCGCTTCCATGAGGGCGATATAGGTTTCGATGTTCAGGGGCAGGTCCTCGTAGGTCTGTGCCGTGGTGAGCAGGGCCTGCCATTCATCGTCCGGGAGGCCCGATCCGGCGTTGCCGATGCTGTCGAGTGTGGCCAGCAATGCGGCGGAGCGGTTGCCCTTCTCCTGGTAGTATTGTATCATGCGGCGGGCAAAGTCTTGTTTCTCTTCTCGGCTGGTAAAGTCCGAAAAGAGCAGGTCCCGGCCGATGAGGCTCAGCATGTCATCGTTATACAAGCGGCTGTCCGCGCCTTTTGTCAGCACGGGCAGAAAATCGGTTGTGCGTGTCGCACCCAGCAGGGCAACGTCCCGTGTAGCCGCCGTCAGATGGGCGCGGGCTTTTGCCGCGGCGGCGGTATCGCGGCGTGTCTGTCCCCATATCTTGGACAGTGCTGCATGCCATACGGCTTTCATGGCGGGGCGCTTTTCCTGCTGCAGAGCTGCTTCCATGCGTTCCAGAGAAACGTGGCCGCTGTCGGGCGAGAGCTCCTCGTTCAGCAGCCGGCGCGACAGCATGGCCCGCAGCAATTGTCCGTCGTTGCCTTCGTCGAGGGCCTTGCGGTACACCTTGTCCACAAACGTCAGGGCAGTCTGGGGATGGTCCTTCCCGGCTGCCGTTTCCGCTTCCTTCCACAGCGCGTCATAGGTTTGTGCCATTGCTCCGGTCAGCGGGAGCAGAAGGAAACACAGGGAAAACATCAATTTCTTCATATCTGTAGGTCAGTTTTTTAGATTTTCGGTATTTTTATGGTCCGGCCGATGATTATTCCATACCCATGCCACCACCTCCTGATAGTAGGTGAGGCCGGCCAGGAGGCCCAGCAGCATGACGAGTGCCGTTTTCAGTCCGTGCGTCACCAGGGCGAACGATTTTGCCACGGCCCCGTTTATGGAATATACTCCCGTGAGTGTTCTTGCCACGGCCCCGCACCGCCCGGGGTGGGAAACAAGGCTCCCACGCTGGCCGCGGTAAAGAGATACAGTGCATCCGCAGGTCCCAGACCGGAGAGGGCCTCGTAGCAGGGAAGGAGCAGGAAAAGCTGCATGAAGTTGCACAGCCAGATGGCGGCGCACAGACCGGCGAACTCCCACGGTTTTTGCAGGCGGGCAATGGCAGAGATACCTTGCCACAGTTCGGAGAACAGCCGGTGCAGGCGGCGAATGCGCGGCAAGGCCAGTGTCGTCAGCACGGCGATGCCGGCGAGGGCTGCGATGAGCAGGCCCGAGGGCATAATCCGGCCCAGTGCGGCCTGTACGCTGTGGGCCAGACGCAGGGTCTCATCTGGCCGCAACGCTACGGCCAGACCGGCCACCAGTAGCAGGCAGACCACGTCGGCCGCTTTTTCCGTCACTACGGTGCCCAGCGCTTTTGTCGAGACTGTGGCGTCGCCGCGGCCCGCCAGCAGTGCGCGGACCACCTCGCCCAGCCGGGGCGTGACACTGTTGACGAGATAGGAGATGAACACCAGTTCCACGGCGCGCCGGCGCCTCAGACCTATACCGGCGCTGCCGAGCAGCATGCGCCAACGGAAAGCCCGCAGGACGTTGGCCGCCACACCGAAGAACAGGGTGAGAAGAATCCACACGTAGTTGTCGCGTACTCTGAAGATATGCCAGACGGGACCGAAGTCGAAGTCCCGGTACAGCCAGCCCGTCAGGGCGGCTCCTAAAAGAGTGGGGAGTGTGATGATGAATATGTTCTTCAGTTTTTTGCTCACTGGGACTGCTGCGGTGCGGGTGTTTTCTGCAAAGATAGTGCAAATGAACGCAATGCAAGTTTACTTGCAGATTGCCGAATGCAGCCTATCTGTATGATGCAAAGGAAGCGCAAAAAAACGAGATAGCGGCTTCCTCCGCTTCATTATTAATCTTTTTTGTAACTTCTTCTCTTTCCGTGTGTGCCGCACGCGGCGTTCCAAACGGAAAAGGCCGCTGGATGGCGGCCTTTTCCGGGTACTTCTGTTTTGCTCATGCGGTCAGTTCCGGACAGCGCCCGGCGTGATGCCGTATTGCCTTTTGAAGGCGGTGGAAAAATGGGAAAGGTTTTTGAAACCCACTTCGGCATAGATTTCCGTTACTTTCTTTTTTTCTTTTGCTATTTTCTCGTAGGCTACTTCCAGGCGTTTTCGGATGAGCCATTTCTCAGGGGTCAGTTCGCTTATCTTCCGGAAATCGCGTTTGAAGGTGGCGAGGCTGCGTCCCGTGTAATGGGCCAGATCCTTGATGGTGAACTCGTACATGTAGTTCCGGTTCAGGAAATCGAGGATGTCGATTTTCCACGGTTCGTTGAAGTCGAAAAGTGTGGGAGCGAAGCGTGGGTCGATGTGCAACAGGGCGAGCAGGCCTTCCTGAAGTTTCAGCTGCATGAAGTCATCGCTTGGTTTTACCGAGGGATCGAAAAAGGGAGTCATGGATGCGAAGAGGCTGGCCAGTTCCGCGGTGCGGGGCAGTTTCATCGCGCGGACCTCGAGTTTCGGTGTGTCGGCGGCGATGTTCCATTTTCCGGACAGGTTATACATCTCGCGCAGAAAATGACGGGTGAACATCAGGTAGATGCCGCAGTAGCGTTCTCCGTTGTGGGGCTGTTTGTAGAGCGTGGTGCGGTGGTCGCGGGGGATGAACACGCATTCGCCTTTCTCCACGTGGATCTGTTCCTTGCCGTTGTCGAGTGTCATCCGGCCGGAGTAGACGTAGTTGACGGCATATTCGCGCGAGCGGTGGGTGCAGCCGCCCGCATTGTCGTAGTAGAAGCTGAAAAAGACATCGTTGTAGTTGAAAATGAGCTTCATCGGCTTGTTTTGTTCAGAGGTCATTAGTGCTTTTTATCGGATCAGTACTTTTTGTCTTTTGGTGTTGATGAAGATGCCTTTTGCGGGTCGGTCCGTGCGGCGGCCGGAAAGGTCGTAGAGAAGGGCATCTTCCTGAGCGGAGGTGGTTGTCGCGGCATCGGTGATGCCGGTGGTGGTGTTGTCGGAGCCCAGACGGAATGCCTTTGCCGTTTTGGTGACGGATTTGCCGCGCAGATAGGCTTTGTTCGCTGCCAGAGTGAGGTCGTTCGTTGCAGTGACAAGATAGAGACCTACTCCGTGGCTGCTTTTGCTGGTCAGAATGTAGTCGGAGGTAGTGAGGTCGCTCCTGGCAGTAGTGCCACTTAGCAAGTTTCCGGCGGCAGGTTCCGCATCAGCGGATGCGATGGGCAGGCTGAAAGTGCCGGCCCCGGCTTCTCGGTACAGGATAACAGGTGTGTAGGCCGGCAAGATGTCCGTGCGGAGCGGCTGGAGCACAACGGTCTCGTCCTTGTCCTCGGTCACGATATATGCCGTGAAATCTTCGGCGGCAGGCAGTTCTACGGGGCAGGGCAGGCAGAGCGTTGCATAGCCCGAGTTTCCGATACGGATGTTGTCAATGTTCCTGACTTCTTCAAAGTACCAAAGTTCGGGATCTTCCTGTTGGTTGTAGCTGACGAGCCGGTTGACACCGTTGACGGTCACGTAGAGCTGATTGTGCGGGGCAGCGTTCTGGAGCTGGAATAGGCGGCTGCCTTTGTCGAGACGATCTATGAGGCGGTAGGAAACGGAGTGCTCGCGGTCGGTCAGAGGCAGGGACCCGCCGTTGCCGGATCCGCCGAAGTATTTGTCCGGTCCTGCGGCACATATATGGAACACGGTGTCCGTGTCGGTGGCTTCGAGACGGAAAAGACAGAGATCCTCGATGCGGTCGCCGCTGTTGCCGGGGGCCGCACTGTCGAAGTTCTCGGCCATCATATAGTATTCCTCTCCTTGTTTCTTTACGGTGAGCAGGGCGTTCCGGACCGGCCGCACGTAGTTGCGCAGGCGGTAATATTTCCCGGCTTGGGGAAGACCGGACCGGCGGGCAGCGGTGTAGAGATTTTCCAGTTCTTCCAGCGTTTTGTTGTCGGCCTCTTCGAGTGCCGTTTTCAGGGCGGTGCAGTCGTAGTTTCCGGCATAGTTGTCCTTTCCGTCGGCGGCGATGGCTTCAGCCTTTTTCACGAAGGAGTGCAGCGCCTGTATTGTTGCCTGACGGTGGCTTGCGACAGCGTTTCCGATGATGTTCTTCTCCTCTTCGGTCAGTGTGCGTGCGGCTTCGGTGATGGAAAACAGAAATCCGTTGTCGGCGCTGGCTGAGATGTCACTGAGGAAGGCAGAGGACAAGGATTTTTTCGGGTGGAGCCCCACGGTGAACCCTTGGCACTCGATGAGCCAGGCCGAACACTCTTCAAGATAGTACAACTCCACGGGGACAGCCTCGCTTGTCAGCGGGCAAGAGGTTCCGTCGGCCGAGAGGAAACGGCCGGCTCCCAGATTGTAGAGGAAATATAGATCGTCTTTTTCCTGGTGCCAGATGGCCCAGCGGCAGTTATCGTCTTCACTGATGTCCGCTTTGACACAGGCCGTGTTTTGTTCGGCGGTATAATAGACGGTTCCGCAGGTGTCGGCTTGTGCCGGCAGGCGTGTGAGGAGATAACATTTGTCGTTGCTCAGATTTTCGCGGTCGGCCACCTGAGCTCGGGTTGGGAGCAGCAGGAAGAGCATTGCCAGTAGCGGTATGAGGATTCTTTTCATGTCGGGTAAGGATGGTGAGGTTATTATTGGGCGGTTTTCGGTTCGTTGGAGAACTCGGGGACAGGGTAGGTAGGATATTCCGTGTTGGCGATGTTCTCAATGTCTTCGGCACTGAGGGTTTTCAGATTCAGGGCTTCCATATCAGCCTTGAACTCTTCTTGCATCTCTTTCGTCAGGGCATATCCGTAGTTGCCGTAGTCGTCGATGTACATGGCGATCGTGCGGAAGAAACCCCATTGTTCGAAATAGGGGTAGAGGTTGATGCCCGCGCGGATGGAGGCCTTGCGTGCGTAGTTCAGGATGAACGGCACGGTGTTTTCAAAGCGGTTGCTCTTCTCGTCAATGCAGTCGGCCCATGCCGAGGCAGGGTATTTTTCCTTGAAGGACGCGGCCTTGCCCGTCACGCCGTTTTGTGCGGCGGCGAGCAGTGCATACTTGTCGTTCCAGCCGTCGGGGAAGGCCCGGGTGCCTTCTTCCGTGCTGCGCAGCATTTCGTAGAGGTCAGGGGTGAAGTCGGTGTCTTTCAGTGTTTCGGACATGTAGTTGTGGAGCATGAAGAATGCGTTGAAAGTGCCGATGACGTCCAGCTCGTGGACTGAGACCGCCTTGTCGGGATTCACCGTCACGCCGTTTCCGTGGTCGGTGAGCGCGGTGATGACGGAGTCGCTCATCTCCTCGGCCACGGCCTTGAGCTTGGGAAAGCGGAACACGGTATTTGCCTGCCGGGAATTTTCGTAGGCCCGTCTTCTGTTGCCGCTTACGGTGCCGTTCATCCTGTCGGATTGTTCCGTAGCGAAGCAGTTGTTCAGGAAGGTGATACGTCCGCCGCGGATGCGTCCGGCACTGTCGTAGTAACCCATGTGCAGCACGTTATAGGCGGAGTTCATGTTGTTGGAGACCTCGCCCAGTCCTCCCCAGGAAAAGTAGGGATGCATCTGGTGCTGGTGTCCCCATTCGTGCGAGAGGCCCCAGATCATGTCGTCGTTGCTGCCCGGATGGTCGGCAATGAGCACGTCGGGGTTGCATACGAGATTCTGCGTGTCGTATTTGAAGGTGACCCCGAAGCCTCCCTGATACATATAGTAGTTATAGTTGACGTATGCCATTGTCTTGTTCTTAGGCACAAGACCGTATTTCTCGAAGCCCACAAGTTCGTGTTCCCATTTGATGAGCTGGTCGAGCACGTTTATGTAGCGGACGTATTGTCCTTTGGTGTAGGTTTTCAGGGCGTTGACCTCCCATACGGAGTGGACGCGTTCGCCCATCAGGTCGATGGTGCTGTAGCAGGAGTTGTCGAGGATCCGTTGTAGTTCCTCGTTGGTTTTGTCGGGAGTGAGGATTCCGTTCACGCTGCCGTTGATGATGTGTACCTTGATGTCTCCGGCAGTGCCCAGTCCTGCGGTGTTGTAGTTACATACGTAGGCCAGCCCGTTCCAGTCAGAAGTCTTCTCCAGAACGTTCAAACCGTTGTGCAGTGTGAAGCTCTCGCTGCGAAAATACTCTCCTTCGGGTACGGTCCATCCGATGACGCGCAGTTCCATTCCCAGTCTGTCATCGGGGATGCCCTCGCAGGCCACCACGATTTTCCCTTTTCCCACCATGATGCCGGTGGCTCCCTGCACTTGGTCGTAGAACTTGCCCGGTGTTTTCCATTCGGCAGAAAGGTCCTGCACCGATTTCAGGGGTTCGTGGGACGAGACACGTCCCTCGCTGCTGTAGGTGCCGTCCAGCATTTGCTGCGCCAGTTCGCGCAGGAAGGGATCCTTGATGTCATCTACGTCGGCCTGTGTTGTGCCCGGCTTCAGTTCGGTCAGGAGCGGTGAACTGAATTTTTCGTAGTCGGGGTCCGGTGCCGCCTCGCTGAAGGGTGCTGAGGTGTAGAACCACATCTCGGCGCAGTGGGCGAAACCGCCGTAGCCGCTTTTGACGGAAAAACTGATGTCGGTGATGCCTTCCGTTCCGTTTTTCCCGAAATATATTTTGGTGGAGTCGCCATTCTCTCCGAAGTCGAAACTGCCCAGCCGGATATTCTCTCCACCTTGCCGGTAGGAGATGTCCACCAGCCCGAAGCGGCCGTTGGCTTTGCCGTTCTGCGAGGTTGCCTCGCCCTGTTGCGGCAGGTAGTTGACGGCACGGATGTATTGCGGGGTGTTGAAATGATAGGTGATGACGGCCGGATTGCTTTCCGATACGGTGAAACGGTTGCTCCCCCAGGCCGTATGCCAATTGGTTCCGATGTCGTTGTCGAAGGATTTTTCTATTTCGCGTCCCGGTTGCGCGGAGTTGGCCTCGGCTCCGGAAGGAACGGTCCGGGTCCAGTCGCGGCCGGCGGCCAGAAACTGCATTTCGGCGCACGAGGCATAGCATTTTCCCTGTTTGTCGTTGCAGGCTCCCGTGCGCACCACAAACTTGAAGGATTCCACGTTCACGCCGGCACCGTTTACGGTAGGGATGCGGCTGGGCGAGCTGCCCATGCCCAGATCGTATTGCCCCATCAGGACATAGTCGGCCGCTCCGTTGGTGCGGTAATAGATGTCCACCAGGCCGAAGCTGCCGTTGCCTCCGCCGCTACGCGGGATGTAGTTGATAAAATCAATCAGCTGCGGCTTGTTGAAGTCGTAGACCAGTACCGGCCATGCCGTTTCGTCCGCAGGGTCGAATCCGTTCCAACTGCTGTGGTAGATGGTGGCGGGGTTATCGTCAAGGGTCAGAGAGACATCGCTGCTGCCTTGGTGCGTGTTGTCCGAAGCGGCGGCGGGCCTGACAAGCGTATGGCCTTCGGTAGCTTCCTGTGTGAGCGGGTGGCCCGGCTGTCCGAAGACGAGCGTGGCGTTTCCTGTTTCCGATGCGCGCTTGATATAGATGCGCGAATTGCGCCAGCCGGCAGCCTGATTTCCGGTATAGGTCAGTGTTATGTCCTGTCCGTCCACCGAGGGAGTTACCCAAGGAAATTCGCTGGTAACCGTTACCGGTTCGTCTTTCAGCAGACGGACGGTACAGGTGCCTTGGTTGTGGCTCTCGGCCTGTCGGATGCTGCTCCCTGAAATCCATAACGGGCTTTTGAAAGACGGGACTGCCGTCTGGGCACCGCCTGTGAGCGGGACGATGCCGAGGACTATTCCCAAAGCCATCTTTCTGATTGCTTTTCGTATCATCTTATTTTTCTTGATGTTATTGTTCTTCAGTGCAAAAATAAAAGAAAAACAAGGAAAAACGGGAAAGTTCACAACTTTTTAGTTTAGTGGTCTGGAAAAGCAGATGCGCGGCCGAATGAGATGGAAAATTCGCAGTGCGGACAAGGTATGGCCTGGTGGCTAAATGCCGCGGCCGTGCAGAAGCCTCCGGCCGATGTATTCCTGCACCCGTTCCTTGTAGCTGTCTGAGACGGGCAGGCGTTTGTCGCCGAGCAGGATCTGTCCGCGTTCAAGGACGGACACCTGCTCCATATTTACTATATAGGAGCGGTGGATACGCAGGAAGCGTTCCTGGGGCAGGGCTTTTTCCACGGCGCTCATGGATGTGAGCGAGAGGATGGGGCGGGAGCCGTTGGCTGGATAGATCTTTACGTAATCCTTCAACCCTTCCACGTAGAGGATGTCGGAAAACTTCAGGCGGATGAACTTGTAGTCGCTTTTCACGAAAAGAGAGTCCGTACCGTTCTTGTCCGTCCCGCCGGCCGCGGCTGCCCGGGCGATGCCGAACCAGTGCTGGGCTTTCTCCACAGCTGTCAGGAAGTCGGTGTAGCTGACGGGTTTGAGCAGGTAGTCGATAGCGTTGACCTTGAATCCGTCTACGGCGTAGCGGTCGAAGGCGGTGGTGAAGATGATGCGTGTGTCGGGATTTAGGATACGGGCAAATTCCAGTCCGTTCAGTTCGGGCATCTGTATGTCCAGAAACAACAGGTCTACGGGATGGTCGCGCAGTTCCTTCATGGCTTGGATGGCACTGGAATAGCAGCCTCGCAGACAAAGGCCGGGAGTCTTGTCGGTGTAGGTTTCAAGTAGACGGACGGCCAGCGGCTCGTCGTCTATGATGGCGCAGGTAATCATGGATGGGCGGGTTGTAGGTGAATGATGATGTGCGAAAAATAACAGTCGCCGGCCACACCGTAGTGCCAGCTGTGTTGTCCGGGATAGAGCAGTTCGAGTCGTTTTCGGACCTGTTTCAGTCCGATTCCGCCGGGACTTTTGTCGTTTTTGCGTTTGGGGAAATTGCTGTTGGTTCCCGAGAAGCGGATTTCCGTCTCCGAGGCTTTCAGACTGAAGTGGATGAAACTGGGCTGCGTGGGGCTAACTCCGTGTTTGAAGGCATTTTCCACTACTGAGATGAAGATGAGCGGTGTCACTTGCGGGCAGCTTTCGGCGGGAATGTCGATGTCGGTCGTCACTTCGACGTTGTCCTGTAGGCGGATGCGCATCAGGGCGATGTAGGTTTGCAGGAATTCCGCCTCTTTGGCCAGACTTACAAAGCGGTTGCGGTTTTCGTAGAGCACGTAGCGGAGCAGTTGGCTGAGACGTCTGATGGCCTCCTGAGCCTTCTCGGGGTCGAAAGCGGTGAGGGCATAGATGTTGTTGAGCGTGTTGAGCAGAAAATGGGGATTGAGCTGGTTTTTCAGGTTCTTCAGTTCGGCCTCCGAGCGACCCAGCTCAGCCTTGTGGCGGGCCATTTCCGCTTTTCTCCATTCCTTGCTCAGCCGGATGGAGACGGAGATGCCCACGATGAAGACGTATGTGAGTATGCCGCGCAGGATGAACAGAATGCGGGGAGGCCGCTGGAACAGGTGGAACTGATGGGGCGGAAACAGAATGTTGGTATGGACTTCGTGCAATATGGTGAGTAGGCTTATCAGCAGGAGATTGCAGAACAGGAAGGTCCGGTATCGTTTGGCGAAGATCAGGCGTGGCACCAGCAGCAGGTAGTTCGCGTAGAATACGGCGCAGGTCGTGAGCGGGAAGACGGAGCCGTGCAGGTAGCGCCCCCAGTCCGTGGCCTCTCCCGTCTTTCGGAAGAAGAGGGGAGAGGCGAAGATGAAGAGCCAGGTGGCGATGTGCACGATGGCCTCGATGATGTGCTCGGCTTTGCTCCTTTTTATATCGGTCATGTCTTTGTGTTGTCTTTATTCGTAGCGGATGGCTTCGATGGGGTCCAGGTTGGCGGCTTTCCTTGCGGGATACCAGCCGAAGAAGATGCCGGTGGCGGAGCAGACGGCAAAACTCAGCAGCACGCTCCACGGTTGTATCAGAATGGGCCAGTGGGCGAAGGTCCTGATGCCCCAGGCGGCGCCGATGCCGACGATCACGCCGATCAGTCCGCCCGTGACGCTAAGCAGGATGGCCTCGATAAGAAACTGGTTGAGGATGTCCATGCCGCGCGCCCCTACCGACATACGCAAGCCTATCTCGCGGGTGCGTTCCGTCACGCTGACGTACATGATGTTCATGATGCCGATGCCGCCCACGATCAGCGAGATGCAGGCCACCACGAGCAACAGGACAGTCATCGTGTCGCTGGTGGAGTTCATCATGGCGGCCATTTCCTGCTGGGAACGTATGGTGAAGTTGTCCTGCTCGCCGGCTTTGAGCTTGTGACTGGTGCGCAGGATAGCAGTGATGTCCTCGATGGCGGCGTCTGTCAGGTCTTCGGTGAGGGCCGAGGCGTTGATGCCTTGCAGGTAGGTCACCGAAAGGATGCGCTTCATGACGGTGGTGTAAGGGGCCAGCACCATGTCGTCCTGGTCCATGCCGAAGGAGTTGTAGCCTTTTGGTTTGAGGATGCCGACAATGCGGAAGGGGATGGATTTGAAGCGGATGACTTTTCCCACGGGGTCCTCGCCATTGGTGAAGAGGTTGTCGGCCACGGTCTTTCCGATGAGGCACACTTTGGCGCTGGCGCGGATATCCTCTTCCGTGAAGGTGTTTCCGTCTTCCACTTTCAGCTGTCGGATCTCCAGATAGTCGGGCGAGATGCCGTAGACCGTGGAGGGCGTGTTGTTGTTGCCGTTGATGAACTGCCCCGAAGCGTTGACGCTCGGACTGATGTAGGCCAGATATCTGGACTGTTCGCGCAGGGCTTCGTAGTCTTTCAGTTTCAGTGTCTGCATCTCCCCGGCATCTTGCCGGGCCCCGCCCGGGCCTTTGTCCTGCCCCGGACGGATCATGATCATGTTCGATCCCATTTCCGAGATGTTCTTCTGTATGCTTTGTTTGGAGCCCTGCCCGATGGCCAGCATGGCAATGACCGAGGCCACGCCGATGATGATGCCGAGCATGGTCAGGAAAGACCGCAGTTTGTTGGCGGCAATGGCGCGCAGTGCTATTTTGAACAGGTTGGTGATATTCATGTTTCCGGTGTGTGCGGTTGTGTGTGTTTCGGTGAGTTATTCTTCGGGCTGGGGGAGGGCCGCCAGTGCTTCGGCTGCCGAGAGAATGTTGCGGTTCACGGTGTCCTCGCGCACTTTCCCGTCCCGCAGGACGATGTTGCGGCTGCTGTAAAGGGCAATGTCAGGATTGTGTGTCACGAAGATGATGGTGCGTCCCTCCCGGTGCAGTTGCTGGAAGAGGACCAGAATCTCGAATGAGGTGCGCGTGTCCAGGTTCCCGGTGGCCTCGTCCGCCAGGATGACGGTGGGCCGGTTCACCAGTGCGCGGGCTATGGCTACGCGTTGCATTTGTCCGCCGGACATCTGGTTGGACTTGTGGTAGAGCCGGCCTCCCAGTCCCACCATCTCCAGCGCCTTGATGCTGCGTTCGCGACGCTCGGCGGCCGTCACGGAAGAATTGTACATCAGTGGCAGTTCCACGTTCTCCACGGCGGTGGTCTTGGGCAGCAGGTTGTAGTTCTGGAAGACGAAACCTATTTTCCGGTTGCGCAGTACGGCGCGCTCGTGGCGTTTCATGGTACGGACGGGCACTCCGTCAAGCAGATATTCTCCGCTGGTGGGTGTGTCTAAACAGCCTAACTGGTTCAGCAGTGTGGATTTTCCCGAGCCGGAGGTTCCCATGATGGTGACGAATTCGCCTTCCTGAATTCTGAAGGAAACGCCGCGCAGGGCATGTACGGTCTCTTCGCCTACGATGAAGTCTCTCCGCACATCCTGCAATTCTATTACGGTCTTCTTTTCTTCGGTCATGGCTCTCTTTTATTTCCGGTTCTTGTTCTTGTTGGGAGGTCCGGGGGCGAAGGGGCTTCTTGCCTCGTCGTCCGCATCCTGTGTTCCGGCGGTCTCGTCCGGAACGCCTACGGAGATGTCGGTAATGACTTCGGTTCCCTCTTTCATGCCGCCGGTTATTTCGGTGCGTGTCCCGTTGGTGATGCCCGTCTGCACGGCGTATGCCCTGAGGGTGTTGCCCTCGCGTACCCATAGTTTATGGGCGGCGTTGCAGTCGGCTATTCTGTTTCCCTTTCCCACCGTCTCCTTTGTCGGCGTGAAGCGCAGGGCTTTTGTCGGGACGCTCACAATGCCCTTGCGCTCCAGTGTGAAGATCGTGACGTTGGCCGTGAGGCCCGGTTTCAGTTTCAGGTCCTTGTTGGGCGCGGAGATGACCACCTCGTAAGTCACTACATTGTTCTCGGTAGTGCCTTCCTGTCTTACCTGCGTCACCTGTCCGTCGAACGTCAGGTCGGGAAAGGCATCAACGGTAAATGCCACGCGTTGCCCTTCCTTCACCTCACCGATGTCGGCCTCGTCCACGTTCGCGATGACGCGCATGTCCGTCAGGTCCTGTGCGATGGTGAAAAGGGTAGGTGTGCTGAAGGAGGCCGCCACGGTTTGTCCTTCCTCTACCGATTTGTTCAGGATCACCCCGTCGATGGGAGAGGTGATGGTGGCATAGCTCAGGTTGGTCTGTGCTTTCGCGACGGCCTCCATGCGTTCGTTACAGGTGCTGCGGGCCTGTTGCAGGGCAAGCAGGGCCGTGTCGTATTCGTTGGCGCTGATCAGTCCCTTGTCGTGCAGCGTTTTCATCCGTTGGTGGTTCAGCTGCTGGTAGTCCAGATTACTCTTGGCGTTGGCAAGGCTGCTGCGGGCGCTGTTCAGCTCGCTGACCAGATTGGTCTTGTCCAGTTCGGCAATGACCTGTCCTTTGCGCACCACATCGTTATAGTCCACATAGATCTTGCTGATGATGCCCGACACCTGTGTGCCTACTTCCACTTTTGTCACAGGCTCGATAGTTCCCGTGGCAGTCACGCTGTTGCCGATTACTGCCTTTTCCACTTTTGCGGTCTCGAAGGTGACGTCCGGTGTCTTTTTCTTGTTTCCCAGAACGTAGCAGGCGATGCCTGCCGTGGCGGCTACGGCTACAGCCGCTCCGATGATTCTTTTTGTATTCATGATGGTCCTTTTATTTCAGTTGTCCGGTGGGGGGATTACAGTGAGATTTCCTTTCCGCCGTAAAATTCCAGCAAGGTGCGGTTCAGCAGAGAGGTATATTTGTCCTGCAAGAGGTTCTGCCGTGCCATGAGCAGCTCGCCGCGGCTGTTGAGCAGTTCCGCGATGTTCCGCAGGCCCAGCCGGAACTGTTCCTGAATCAGATCGTAGCTGGTTTGCCGGCTCTGCACGTTGTCGCGCGAGGCGAGATATCTCTGCCGGCTGTTCCAGGCGTCGAGCCAGTAGGTCTCGATGTTGCTGTAAAGTTGTTTGCGGGAGTCCTCCAGGTCGAGTAGGGCGGTCAGTTCGTCGGCCTGTGCCCGTTCGGTCGCGCTTTTCGTTTTCCGGTTGTCAAGGATGGGAATATGTACCGAGACGCCGAGGTTGGCGGCGAAGTTGGTCTTCATCTGGCTGAAGAAATTGCTGCGCGCGCCGGTTATATGGCTGTCGCCCAGTCCGCCGGTCATGCTGACGGAGGGATAGCGTCCGGCGCGAGCCATTTTCGTGGCAAGCCGGCTCTGTGCCACTGCCAGTTCTCCGCTTTCTATCTCGGGGCGTGTGCGGAGCGCGGCGGCGTAGATGCCTGTCTTGTCCGGAATGGGGGCCAGCACGGCCTCGTCCGCTACGGTGAGCGGGGCGATGCCGATGTTTTCCTCCGGCGCGAGTTCCAGCAACTGCCGGAGCTGGGTTTCGTAGGCCGCCGTCTGCGTCCGCACGTTCACAAGGTCATAGCGTCCGCTGCTCACCTGCGCCGACAACTGGGCTACATCGGCGGACGACAGCTGTCCCTGCGCCATCAGTTCCTTGCCCCGTTCGCACACCGCGGAGTCCTGTCTCACCAATTCCTCGTTCACTTTGTCCGACTCCTTCAGGTAGAGGATCTGTATGTAGAGGCGGGCAATCTGTTCCTGGATAGTATTTGCCGTGGCTGCGGCCGTCAGTCCGGCCATCGCGTGCGACAGCTCGCCGGCCTGGACCGCCATTCTTTTCTTGCCGCCGTCCCATACTGTCCACGAGGCGTTGATGCCGTAGCTTCCGCTTTGTGTGGTCTTGTCGGCGGCCGGGACGGCTATGCCGCTGCTCTCAAGGTTGCCGGCCGTTTTCTGAAAGGGGCGGTATTGCAGACTTTGCGAGGTGGAGGCGTTCAGGTCGGGCAGCAGACCGGCTTTGGCCTCCTTGATGTCCGTTTCCGTTTTCAGGAGCGCGACCCGGTTCTTTTTCAGGCTGATGTTGTTTTGCAGGGAGTAGTCGATGCAGTCCCTCAGGGTCCATTCGCTTTTCTGGGCCCAAAGTCCGTTGCAGACGGAAGTCAGGACAAGGGCTATCATCCATTTTTTGCGGTTCGTCATGTTTCTTCTCATTGCTGTTGGTGTGTGGAGGCAGGGGGAGCGGCCGTGTTCCGTTCCGCCGCCGGAGTTTCTTGTGCAAATATAGGCCGATGGGCGGAAAAAACTTCGGGGTAAATATTTTTTCACACAGGGAAATCGACCAATGCCCCGTTTTTATCGTTGAATGGCCCGTCGCAGCCGGCCCGTGTGCCCCGGGAGGCGGCAGAAAGAAATAGGACAGGCGAAAACGGGCGTAACTGACATCTTTTTCGTAACTTCGCGCCAAAATCTGAAAATATATATTTATATGATGACAGCCAACGAAATACGCGAAGCTTACAAAAAGTTTTTCGAGAGACAGGGACACCTTGTCGTGCCTTCGGCACCGATGGTGATCAAAGACGATCCGACGCTGATGTTCACCAACGCCGGTATGAACCAGTTTAAGGACATCATTCTCGGCAACCGCGAACCGAAATGCCGCCGTCAGACCGACTCGCAGAAGTGCCTGCGCGTGTCGGGAAAGCACAACGACCTGGAAGAGGTGGGCCGCGACACGTACCACCATACCATGTTCGAGATGCTGGGCAATTGGAGTTTCGGCGACTATTTCAAGAAAGAGGCCGTGACGTGGGCCTACCAGTTCCTGGTGGGGACGCTGGGCATTGACCCGAAGAATCTCTATGTCACTGTGTTCGAGGGTTCCGCCGAGGACGGGCTGGGACGCGATGACGAGGCAGCCGGCATCTGGGGGCAGTATTTCCCCGAAGACCATATCATCAACGGCAACAAGCACGATAATTTCTGGGAAATGGGCGACACGGGCCCCTGCGGTCCGTGCTCGGAGATCCACATAGACATCCGTCCCGAGGAGGAAAAGGCCAAAGTGTCCGGAGCCTCGCTCGTGAACAAGGACAACCCGCAGGTCATCGAGATATGGAACCTCGTCTTCATGCAGTACAACCGCAAGGCCGACGGCTCGCTCGAACCGTTGCCTGCCAAGGTGATCGACACCGGTATGGGATTCGAGCGCCTCTGTGCCGTGATGCAGGGCAAGCGTTCCAACTATGACACCGATGTGTTCCAGCCCATCATCCGCAAGATCGGTGAACTCTCGGGCTACGAGTACGGCAAGGACGAACAGGTGGACATCGCCATGCGTGTCATCGCCGACCACCTGCGTGCCATCTCGTTCTCCATAGCCGACGGCCAGCTGCCTTCCAACGCCAAGGCCGGTTACGTCATCCGCCGCATCCTGCGTCGTGCTGTGCGCTACGCCTACACTTTCCTGGGGCGGCGCGAGGCCTTCATGTACCTGCTTCTGCCCACGCTGGTGAAGGAGATGGGCGAGGCCTATCCCGAACTCGCGGCACAGCAGCAGCTCATCGGCCGCGTGATGAAGGAGGAGGAGGAATCCTTCCTGCGCACACTGTCCACGGGCATTTCCATGCTCGAAGGCGTTATTGCCGGAACCAAAGCCGAAGGCTGCGATGTGGTGGACGGAAAGAAGGCTTTCACGCTGTTCGACACTTACGGCTTTCCCCTTGATCTCACGCAGCTCATCTGTTCGGAACAGGGTCTCATGGTGGACGAGGAAGTGTTTGCTGCCGAGATGCAGAAGCAGAAGGAGCGTGCCCGCAACGCCGCTGCCGTTGAGACGGATGACTGGGTGGTGCTGGCCGAGGGCGAAACCGAATTCAAAGGCTGGGACTTTACCGAACATACCTGCCGCATCCTGCGCTACCGCCGTGTGCAGCAGAAGAAGCAGACCTATTACGAACTGGTACTCGACACCACGCCCTTCTATGCCGAGATGGGCGGACAGGTAGGCGACAAAGGAGTACTCTGCAACGAGGAGGAGACGGTGGAGATCTTCGACACGAAACGCGAGAACAATCTGCCCATTCACCTCACCAAGAAGCTGCCCCGGCATCCCGAGGCCGGGTTCATGGCCTGTGTGGATGTAGAGGCGCGCAGCGCCTGCGAGGCCAACCATACGGCTACGCACCTGCTTGACCAGGCCTTGCGCGAAGTGCTGGGCACCCATGTGGAGCAGAAGGGATCGCTCGTTACTCCCGACTATCTGCGCTTCGACTTCTCTCACTTTCAGAAGGTAACTCCCGAAGAGTTGCGCGAGGTGGCGCGCATCGTCAATGCCCGCATCCGTGAGGACATTCCCTTGCAGGACCATCGCGACGTGCCCCTCGAAGAGGCCCGGAAACTTGGTGCCATCGCCCTCTTTGGCGAGAAATACGGAGACCGGGTGCGTGTTGTTCAGTTTGGCGGCAGCGTGGAGTTCTGCGGTGGCTGCCATGCCCGCAGCACGGGACGTATCGGCCTGATCCGTATTGTGAGCGAGAGCAGCGTGGCTGCCGGAGTGCGGCGCATTGAAGCCGTTACCGGCCGTGCCGCCGAGGAGAGCCTCTATGCCCAGGAAGACGTGCTGGAGGGGCTTCGCTCCTTCTTTGCCGGAGCAAAGGATCTGACCGCTGTGATCCGCAAGACCATAGAGGAGAACGACGGACTGAAGAGACAGGTGGAGAGTTTTGTCAAGGAACGGGTGGCCGCCATGCGTGACAAACTTGTGGCCGGTGCGAAGGAAACGGACGGCATCCGCCTGATAAAGACCGTCATTCCCACCGGTATCACCCCCGATACGGTGAAAGACCTCGCCTTCCAGCTTTCCGGAGTCTTGCCCGAGAACATGCTTTGTGCGATCGGGTCTACCCACGAGGGCAAACCGTTGCTCACGGTGATGATCAGCAAGAACCTTGTGGAGAGCCGCGGACTTCATGCCGGAAACATCGTGCGCGAGGCTGCCCGCCTCATCAGGGGCGGTGGCGGCGGTGCGCCCCATTTCGCCACTGCCGGCGGAAAGGATGCCGAGGGTCTGGCCGCAGCGGTAGACAAGGTGGTGGAACTGGCCGGCATCTGAGTTTTGCCTCCCTCCGTTTTGCCGGAGCCATAAAAAATAATCCGGCTTCGCGATCAGTTTGAGAAGCGATCGCGAAGCCGGATTTTTCTCTTTGCAGGGTAGGATCTCAAATTTTTTACATGCCTTGTAAATCTTTTTACATGCCGTGTAAAAAGATTTACAAGGCATGTAAAAATTAGTCGGACCATTCGTATGTCTGAAATGGATATTGTTGTGTACCCGATGTCCGAATGATTTACGGCTTTCTGAAAACTCTCAGCCGGTGTATGTAGTCTTTTTTGCGGAGAACGCTCAGCCGGTACAGGCCGGCTGGAAGGCGGGAGATGTCTACCACCGGAGCGGGGGAAGTCTTCAGGACGGTGCGTCCCTGCATGTCGGTGAGGAGAAGCGCGACGGCAGAGATCAGGTCATCGGCCGTGAGGCAGAGCGTGTCACCGGCTACGGCGGGGCCGGACGAAGCGGAGACTGCGATTCTGGCGGGGAGGAGCGGGCTCTCGTTGCCGTAGGCATCGAGAGCAGTCACGGCATAAGTGTCGTAGAGAGCCGAAGGCAGGGCCGGGGTGACGGTGCAGCTCGTGTCGCGCAGGTTCTGGCGGAGCAGGTGCAGGCCGTTGCTGTCCGTGCGGTACAGATTGTAGCGCACGGGGGTCTCGTCCGTTATCGCCTGCCAGCGGAGATGCAGGCTGGAGCCGTTGCGCCGCATGCTGACGTGCGGGGCCGGCGGAGCGGTGCTGTCGGCCCAGGTCATGGGAGGGAGCAGCGCAGGAGCGGCATAGAAATCGTGGGCCAGAAAGTCGTACAGCCCCTTCACGTTGTCGGTCAGGAAGCGGGAGCGGAAAAACGCCTCTCCGCCTATCCGGATGTCCCGCAGAAAATTCAGCTGACGGCGGATGACGGACAAGTCCCAGTCCTTTTCAGAGGGCGAAAGGAAGTAAATGCCCAGTCCGGGGGCGACGGGCCGGCCGGCGGCATTCTCCTTCCAGTCGAGGGCAAAGGGATAAAAATGCCGGCCGTCAAAATACATCATGGGGAAAAGCAGGTCCATCCATCCTTCCCGCAGCCAGGTCTGCGCATCTTGCGAGACGGCATCGTGGGCGTTCCATCCGTAGCTGCTCTGACGCGGCAGGTCGGCGTGTTTTCCCACGGGAGAACAGCTCACCTTGATCCATGGCCTGACGGCTTTCACGGTCTCGTGGATGCGCCGGACACAGCGTGTCACGTTCTCGGTTCTCCATTCCTTGAGTTTCCGGCCGTGCCCGTATTTGCGGAAGGTCTTGGTATCTTCAAAAGGAATGCCCTTTTCGGGATAGCGGATGTAATCGAGGTGAATGCCGTCTACGTCGTAGTTTGTCGCGATCTCGTGGCAGATGTCTGCCAGATACTCGGCTGTGCCCGGCACGCCCGGGTCCATCATCCAGCGGTCGCCGCAGCGGCGGCACAGCTCGGGGCGCATACGTGGCAGCGCACGGTGGCCCAGCCGGCGCTCGGATGCGACGGAGCAGATGGGGAATGCCACGACCCAGGCATGGCACTCCATGTTGCGGCGGTGACACTCTTCCACGACAAAGCGGAGAGGGTCGTATGGCGGAGCTTTTCCCGCTGTGCCTGTGAAGACCTCGTCCCAGGGTTCGAGGGCCGACGGATAGGCTGTAGTGGAGCGGATGCGTGCCTGGAAGAGCACCGTGTTGATGCCTGCTTCCCGGTAACGGTCCAGAATTTCGCACAGTTCCTGCCGTTGCTGTTCCGCTCCGGCCTCGGTCGTGGCCGGCCGGCGGGGCCAGTCCAGTCCGCTGAGTGTGGTGAGCCATACGGCCCTCACTTCATGGAGCGGTCGGCGGGTTTCGGCCGGTGGGAAGGAGCCGGACTGCGCCTGTGCCGCAGGCAGGACCGAGAGCGATAGCAACAGCAGGAGGAAGAGGTGGAGGTGGTGTCTCATGGCTACAGTTTTTGGTAAAGCGAGTTCAGGGAGGATCTCGGAATGCCTAAGCGGACGGCTTCGTCCAGATCTTTGCGGGCCGATCCCTGTGCGCCGAGGCGCAGCAGGACCTCTGCGCGGGCTACGTACAGTGAGCCGTCCTGGGGACGGAGCCGCAGGGCCTTGTCGTAGTCGGCTCTTGCCGCATCATCCCTGCCAGCCTTTTCTTCCAGTTGTGCCCTCATGATCAGTCCGTCGGCATTTTCCGGATGGGCTTCCACGAAAAGATTGAGGCGTTCGAGGGCTTCGTGCAGGCGGTTGTCTGCTTCGTAGGCCGATGCCAGCAACAGGGCCGCACCGGTGGAGCCCGGCTCCAGACGCAGGCAGGTCTCGAAATCGGAACGTGCCGGCGCATAGAATTTCTGCCGCATCCGTGCCGCGCCCCGAATGAAATGTAGTCTTGCCAGCCGGTCGGGCAGGAGGTTTTCTTCAATCAGGACGTTGCAGTCCTTTTCGGCTTCCTGCGGATTGTCGAGTTCCAGATAGGCCGTGGCGCGGTCCATGCGTGCTTCGGCCTCATCGGGTTTTTCCTTCAGGACGGCGGTCAGCAGTTCGGTTGCCTTGCCGAAGTTCCCCTCGGCAAGGTGGATGCGTCCCAGACTGCGGCGCACGATGTAGTTGGAAGGCGACAGGGGACGGAGGCGTAGCGCCTCTTCAAACAGTTTCCGGGCTTGGGCCAGCGAATCGGTATGGAGGGCGCTGAGAGCGCGCCGAAGGCAGTCGGAATAGGCAACGGAGTCTGCCGCCTGCCGTTTCCGTATGTTCTCCTGGTCGCGAGTGTAGTCGTCAATGGTCTTCGATCTCACGCCTCCTCCGCGTCCCAAGTCGATGACGGTTTGGGACTTCAAGGTGTTTCCGCCTTGCATCAGGCAGAAAAGCAATACGCAGATAACGGTTCTCATGCCGTCAAAGTTAGGTATATTTCTCAAAGTAGAAGTGTTCCGGTTGTTTTTTCCGGAGTTTGAATTTGTTTTTTAAGAAGTAGCCTGATTTTTTTAGGAAATGGAGAGTTTACATAGTTACGTAAATAGTATTTTTGCAGGTAAAAATATTTTGGAAATGAACAACGGACTGTTTATGCTTGCTACGCTGGTGGCTTATTTTTTGATATTGCTTGTCATCTCCCGCCGTGCAGCCGGCAGGTCGGACAATGATACTTTTTTCCGCGCGGGAAGACAGTCGTCGTGGCCGTTGGTGGCATTTGGCATGATTGGTGCCAGCATATCCGGCGTCTCCTTTGTGTCGGTTCCGGGCTGGGTGGCAGCTACGGGGATGACGTATTTGCAGATGTGTGCCGGTTTTTTTGTGGGGTATGTGGCGGTGGCTTTTATCCTGCTTCCGCTCTATTACCGCTTGCGGCTGACGAGCATTTACGATTATCTGGAAATGCGTTACGGTCCTGCCGCCCACCGCACGGGGGCGCTCTTTTTTCTGCTGAGCAAACTCACCGGTGCGGCGGCCCGCTTATATCTGGTGTGTCTGGTGTTGCAGGAGTTTGTGGCGGCGCCTTTAGGAGTTCCTTATCCTGTTACGGTCCTGCTGATCTTGCTGCTGATCTGGCTTTATACGCGCCGTGGGGGCATTCAGACGCTGGTGCGTACCGATGCCTTGCAGACCTTGTGCCTGCTGCTGGCGTTGGGAGGGGTGATGTGGATTGCCGCGCGGCAGATGGGGCTGACACCGGGGGGAGTGGTCCGTACGGTGGTGGAGAGCCCGATGTGTCGCGTATTCGAGTGGAACGCCTCATCATCGCAGGCTTTTTGGCGGCAGTTCCTGAGCGGTGTGTTCATTGTGATCGTGATGACGGGACTGGATCAGGACATGATGCAGAAGAATCTGACTTGCCGGACATTGCGCGAGGCGCAGAAGGATATGTGCGTGTATGGTATCAGCTTTCTGCCGGTCAATCTGCTTTTTCTGGCCTTGGGGATTCTGCTGCATGCCTTCTGTGCTTCGCAGGGCATTGTTCCGCCGGCTTCGGGCGATGAGCTGCTGCCTTCGCTGGTGGCTTCGGGTGCTTTGGGAACGCTCGTCATCCTTCCGTTTAC
This sequence comes from Prevotellamassilia sp., assembly GCA_009775705.1. Lineage (GTDB taxonomy): Bacteria > Bacteroidota > Bacteroidia > Bacteroidales > Bacteroidaceae > Alloprevotella. The sequence goes on along the minus strand of VSQE01000002.1, from coordinate 52,233 downwards.
CATCGGCATTGTGGCGGCGGCTTTTTCGAGTGCCGATTCCGCCGTTACGGCCATTACCACCAGTTGCTGCATCGACTTGCTGGGAATAGAGCGGCGCAACTTGCCTGCCGGGCGGGCCGAGCGCATACGCCGAAGGGTGCATCTCCTGACGGTGGCGGCTTTTTTAGGATGTATCCTGCTCTTTCGCGCGCTGAACAGTACGAGTGTGATTGATGCTATCTATGTGATGGCATCCTATACATACGGCCCTTTGCTGGGACTGTATGTTTTCGGGCTTTTCACGCACCGCCGTGCCGCCGACTGTGCCGTGCCGTTTGTGGCATTGGGGGCTCCCCTGTTGTGCGCATTGCTGGATTATGCCGCCCCGCGCTTGTGGGGATATGTTTTCGGATATGAGCTGCTGATGCTCAACGGTCTGCTCACAATGGCTGGGCTGTGGGTGTTTTCGTCGCGTGAGGTTCCCAATTAGTCTTATCGGACCCATTTGTGGTTCGAAAACCTCTGCGGGCCGTCCGGAATCAGTTTCCGGACGGCCCGCAGAGGTTTTCGGTTGTGGAGAGGAAAAACTTATTTTTCCTCGTTTCTGATCTGTTCGTTGGCGGCAGCGATCTTCTGTTTCAGAAGTTCGAGATCCTCTTTCAGGCGTTCCACCTTTTTGGTGATTTCTTCCACCAGACTGTTTCCGCTCTTCGATTTGCTGTTGAAGAAGCCGAGGTTGGTCTCGTAGTTCTGGATTTCTGCTTTTTTTGCTTCGTAGGCAGTCATCAGGCGGTTGCGTTCGCGAGTCAGTTCGTTACCACCCTTGTCGGCCACGTTCTTCTTGAAGTTTTCCAGATTGCGGCGGCCGGCGCTGATGTGCAGTTCCTTATACAGGCGGTCCAGCACTTCGCGGTAACGCTTGTACAGTTTGTCCTTTTTGCGGAAGGGCACGTGTCCCGTTTCGTTCCATCGGGCTTGCAGGTCGCGTACGGTCTGTTGCATGTTCTCGCCGGCCTCTTCCAGCAGTTTTTCGAGTTGTGTGATGATGTCGTTCTTCGTGTTCAGGTTTTCCTCTTCTTCCTGCCGTTGTCCCGAAGTAGCTTCGTTTTTGCGGTCGAAGAAGTAGTTGCAGGCCTCGTTGAAGCGTTTCCAGACAGCATCCGATACTTTGTGCGCTACGGGACCGATGGTCTTCCATTCCTTCTGTAAGGCTATCAGTTGGTTGGTGGCGGAGTTCCAGTCCGTACTTTCTTTCAGCGCCTCGGCCTTTTCGCAAAGGGCGTTCTTGGCGGCGAGGTTTGCCGAGAGGGTCTCGCGCATGGTTTTGAAGTGTTCGGCCTTTTGCTGGAAAAAGTTGTCGCATGCGGTACGGAAACGCTCGAAGATTTTGGAGTTCATCTTTTTGGGTGTGAAGCCGATGGTTTTCCATTCGTTCTGGATGTCCATGATCTGGCGTGTGGCGGCATCCCAGTCGGCGAAAGACTTCAGTTCTCCGATATTGATGGCTTCGGCCTTTTCGCAGAGTTCGGTTTTTTTGACGAGATTTTCTTCCTCGCGGGCTTTCAGCTCTTCGAAGTGGGCCTGGTGCCGTTTGTTGACAACGGTAGAGGCTTCTTTGAAGCGGTTCCATATATCCTCGCGCAGTTCTTTGGCTACGGGGCCGGTCTCGCGGAATTCCTGATGGAGTTTCTGCAACTGATGGAAAGCGGAGACGGGATCTTCGGTCTCGGTCAGTTTCTCGGCGGCTTCGCAGAGGCGGGTCTTGGTTTCCAGATTTTTCTTGAAGTCGTAGGCGCGGAATTCGTGGTTCAGACGCAAGAGGTCATAGTACTGTTCCACGTAGAGCTGGTAGTTCTTCCAAAGTTCGGTGGCGCGTTCGGGCGGGACCTGTCCCGTTTCTTTCCAGTCGGTTTGCAACTGTTTGAAGGCATCGTAGTTCTTGTCCGCTTCTTCGGGCGAGACGCTCATTTCCTTGATGCGTTCGATGATGGAGAGTTTCTTTTCCAGATTTTTCTGTTTCTCCTGTTCGAGTGCTTCTGTTGCTTTGGCCCGGAGTTCGCGTATGAGGCTCATCTGCGCCTTGAAGCTCTCTTCTTCCCGGTCGGGGGCCGGCATGAATTCCTCGGCAGCGCCTCCTGCGGCTATGAAAGCCTCGCGGGCGGCGGCTATCTCGGCGTTGTGCAGGCGGTAGTAAGTCTGTTTCAGGGCTTCGAGCTCGCTGCGTTCCGTTTCACCGCCGGCGTGCACGATTTCTTTCAGACGCTCGATGACTCCTTCCTTGTCGGTGGGCAGGGCGCGTGTCTGTTCCGGCTGCTGTTCTCCGGTTGTTATTTCGGTTTCGGCCACGGGGGACTCGTTCTTTGCTTCTTCGGTTTCTGTGAGTTTGTTTTCGTCCATACTTGATAATAAGTGTGTCTTATATATTTGACAGCGGCCCGCAAGTAGCCCCGGCTACGGGGTGCGGACCGTATGGCCCGCAGGCCGCATTTATTTGCAAATGAAGTTATTTTTTATGTCTTGGCAAAGTTTTTTGCTCTTTTTTTTGCCGGCGGGCGCTAAATCCATGTCTTGTGCCGGAAAAGTCCGTAGAATACGCCTGTGATGGAGAAAGAAAGGACGATGACGAGAGGGAATCCCCACCAGGTTTCTTCCAGTCCGGAGATGAGGTTCATTCCGAAAATGCTGGCGATGAGTGTGGGGAACATGAGAATGATGGAAACGGATGTCATCTGTTTCATCACACCGCTCATGTTGTTGTTGATGATGCTGGCGTAGGTCTCCATCGTGGAGTCGAGGATGTTGGTGTAGATGTTCGTGGTCTCGCGGGCCTGGTTCATCTCGATGGTTACGTCCTCGATGAGGTCGGCGTCGAGTTCGTCGACGGGCAGTTTGAATTTGAGCTTGGCCAGCAGTGTCTCGTTGCCCCGGATGGAGGTGTTGAAGTAGGTGAGACTGTCTTGCAGGCGCGAGAGGCCGATGAGGTCTTCGTTGTCAATCTTTTTGTCCAGATTCCGCTTGGCTTCCTCGATGATGATGTTGATCTGTTTCAGCCGTTTCAGATACCACACTGCGGAGGAGAGGAAGAGACGGAACACAAGGTCTACGGAGTCGGTGAAACCGCGGTTGCGCTTCTGCTGGTACGAGACGAAGTCTATCATCATGTTGGTCTCGTAGTTGCACACGGTGATGCAGATACCTTTGTTGAGGATGATGCCGAGGGGGATGGTCATGTGCGGGGTGCGCGACCTCACCTCGCGTACGTAGGGAATGCGCAGGATGATGAGCGACCATCCGTCGTCGTAGTCGTAGCGCGAGCGTTCATCCTTGTCCCGGATGTCGTCGAGAAAATAGTCGGGGATTTTGAGTTCGTTGAAGAGATAGTCTTCGTCTTCGGGGGTGGGGCAGGTTACCTGCACCCAGCAGTTGGGCTCCCACTCTTCCAGTGTGCGCAACGTGTGATTGATGTTCCAGTAAGTTCGCATAGGCTGTTCTCCAAGGTGTCCGATAGCAGGCTGGAGGGCGGCTCGGTGCGTTTTCCTCCGGTCTGTCAGTCGTTTCGTTTCGCGTGATAATCGTCCATATAGTGTTTGGGATTCCTGATTGGGTTTTCGGGGGCAAAAATACTAAAATAATATTTAAGAAACGGAATGGCTGGTGGCTTTTTTTAACTCCTGGCGGTGTTTTAGACCGGTTGGTCCGGTTACGGAAACCGTCCGCGGCAGTGTGTCGGGAAGCGACTGCCGCGGACGGATGTTGTTCGGAGAGCAAGATGTCTCTGTGTCTTATTTCTTTTTGGGAGTACGTTCAAGGGTGGCCAGCACGAAGCGGTAGTATTTTTCCACGCTGGGGATGTGGCAGCGTTCGTCGGGGGTATGGGGCGAGCGGAGCGTCGGGCCGAAACTCACCATATCCATATTGGGATATTTGGCTCCGATGACGCCGCACTCCAGACCGGCGTGAACCACCTGTACTTTGTTCTCCGTGTTGTAGAGTTCGCGGTAGACATCTTTCATGAGCGAGACGATCTCGCTTTGCGGGTTGGGCTGCCATGCGGGATAGTCGCCGTCCAGCTCCACTTTCATTCCGGCCATGGAGAAGGCGCTTTCCAGTGTCTCGGCACAGCATTCGCGCATGGAGTCGCGCGAGGAGCGTACCAGCACCTTGAACATGACATTGCCGCCGCCTATTTCGACGATGGCCAGGTTGGAGGAAGTCTCGACGATGTGTGGAATTTCGGGGATGAAGCGCATCACGCCGTTGTGGCAGGCGCAGAGGGAGTTGACAAGGTTGTCCTGAATCTCGGCCGGTACGATGCGGGCCGGACGTTCCGTGCGGGTGCAGGTGAGCGTGAAGTCGGGTTCGATGGTTGCAAATTCGCCGGTGAAGGTCTCGCGCCATTCGTCCACACATTCCGTCAGTGCCTGGAGGTTCTCTTCGGGCAGCGACAGCACCACTTCGCAGTCGCGCGGGATGGCGTTGCGCATGTTTCCGCCCTGCCAGGAGGAAAGACAGGCTTCGAAGTTGGCCACGGCGTCCTGTACGAGGCGGGCCATCATCTTGTTGGCATTGCCGCGGCCTTCGTTGATTTCCAGTCCGGAGTGTCCGCCGCGCAGTCCGTGTATCTCTATCCTGACACCCGTTTCGCCGCTGTCGGCTCCGTTTTCCTCCTCCTGATACTCGAGCGTGGCGGTGAGGTTCACGCCGCCGGCCGATCCGATCATCATCTCGCCTTCGGTTTCGTTGTCAAGGTTGAGCAGGATCTCTCCTTTCAGTGTATCAGTTTTCATGTGGTTCACGCCGTACATGGTGGTCTCTTCATCGGCAGTGATGAAACCTTCCAGCGGACCGTGTTTCAGGCTGTTGTCTTCCATGATGGCCATGATTGTGGCTACGGCCATGCCGTCATCGGCGCCGAGGGTGGTGCCTTTGGCCTTCACCCATTCGCCGTCAATGTAGGTCCGGATGGGATCGTTCTCGAAGTCGTGCGTGGAGTCACTTGCCTTTTGCGGAACCATGTCCATGTGGCCCTGAAGGGTAACGACCTTACAGTCTTCCATTCCCGGGGTGGCGGCTTTGTACATCAGGATGTTTCCGGCCTCGTCCATGCGGGCCTCCACACCTTTTCCGGCAGCCCAGTCGAGCAGGAATTTCTGTATTTTCTCCAGATGTCCCGAGGGGCGGGGCACTTGTGTCAGGAGATAAAAGTTTTTCCAGATAGCCTGCGGTTGCAGGTCTTTGATTTCGTTCATGGTGAATTAGTATTTAAAAAGTTTATGGTTCGGATGGTTCCGGCGCTGGCGGAGTGTTTTTTCCGGCCAGGAGCAGGTCGGCCCAGCCCAGCGCACCAAGCAGAACGACCAGTGCGGTCTGGATGGTGTGGACAACGAGCACGAACAGGACGGCATTCGTCTCGGCCGTGCCGTAGAGTACGAGCATAGTCTTGACGGCGAAATGCCACGGTCCGGCTCCGTTGGGGGTGGGGACGAGCACTGCGAACGAGCCTACGCAGAAGATCAGCAAGGCTGCCTCGGGCCGGATGCCGACGGTGAAGTCGAAGCAGAAGAAGGCAATATAGAAGTGCAGGAAATAACCGGCCCATATCAGCAGGGAATAGAAGAGATAGAGCGGGAAGTTCCTTATTTTCCGCAGGGAGATGATGCCTTCCCAGAGATTGCGCATCAGGTCCTTGCCCTTGCTGAATACGGAGTAGCGCCGTAGCAGGACGAATGACAGGAATGCGGCGGCTACCACGCAGAGCGCGGTGACCAGGTAGCCCGTTGCGGAGAAGTGTGCCGGCAGCTGCCCGAAGTCGGTGCCTGTGGCCGTGAGGAAGCGTAGGAATACCGGTATTTGGGTGAGCAGGGCGGCTGCGGAGAGCAGCAACATGAGCAACGAATCCACCAGCCGTTCCGTCACTACGGTGCCCAGCGATTTTGTGAACGAGACTCCGTCGTAGGTCTTCAGGGTCCCGCAGCGTGTCACTTCGCCGGAGCGCGGAATGACGAGGCTGGAGGCGTAGGAGAGGAAGATGGCGTCGATGCAGGTGCGGTGGCGTGGGTGCTCGCCCAGCGGTTCCAGCGCCATGTTCCAGCGCAACGCACGGGCCACTTGGGGCAGTATGCCGAAAGCCAGCGACAGGACCATCCAGCTCCACTTCATGTCGTGCATGACACACGTCCGGAAAGCCTCCCAGTCCGTTCCCCGGTACATCCAGCCCAGAATGCCCAGACCTAAGGCAAAAGGCAGGCAGGTACGCAGTATGATTTTAATGATTTTTCCCAATAGTCGGTAGCGGCGGAGTATTTTTTAGTACTTTTGCAAATGTATGTCCCGCGTGTGGCGGGGCATGTGTGCTTTGTGCAGCAAAAATATAAAAAATATACTATATGAAGTCCGTACGTCCTAAAAAATTTCTGGGCCAGCATTTTCTGAAAGATCAGGGCACGGCCCGTGACATCGCCGATACGGTGGATGCCTGTCCCGGCCTGCCGGTGCTTGAGGTGGGGCCGGGCATGGGGGTGCTCACGCAGTATCTTCTGCCCAAAGGCCGCGAGCTGAAAGTGGTGGAGATCGACTTTGAGAGTGTGGCCTATCTGCGCAAGAACTTTCCCGGGCTGGAGGATCAGATCATCGAAGACGATTTCCTGAAGATGCACCTCGAGCATACCTTTGGCGGCAGGCCGTTTGTCCTGACGGGCAATTATCCGTACAACATCAGCAGCCAGATTTTTTTCAAGATGCTGGACTACCGACATCTCATTCCTTGTTGTACGGGAATGATCCAGAAGGAGGTGGCCGAGCGCATGGCGGCCCGTCCCGGCTGTAAGGCCTACGGCATCCTGAGTGTGTTGGTGCAGCTCTGGTACGATGTGGAATATCTTTTCACTGTGGAGCCGGAGGTTTTCAACCCGCCGCCCAAGGTGAGGAGTGCCGTCATCCGCATGACGCGCAATGATGTTGAGGACTGCGGTTGCGACGAGGCACTGTTGCGCCGTGTGGTGAAAACGGCTTTCAACCAGCGGCGCAAGATGATGCGCGGTTCCCTGAAACCTCTTTTTGCCCGGCTCGATGAGGAGACGGGGCGGGGGAAGGACCATACGGAGTTTCTGGCGCAGCCGTTGCTGACGCGCAGACCCGAGCAGCTTGGCGTGGCGGATTTTGTGGCTCTGACAAATGATGTGGCCGCCCATTTCGGCCTCTGAAACGCTTTTATCAGCAAAAAGAGAATAATAGAGTTATGATCAGTTTTACCCTTTGCCTGCTGGTGCTTGTCGCAGGTTATTTCGTCTACGGACGTCTGGTGGAGCGCATTTTCGGTCCGGACGACCGCCCCACACCTGCCTGCCTGCATCATGGGAGCCAAGTTCGGCGAGAGTTGTTTCCTCTGGATTGTGCTGGGTAGCATTTTCGCCGGTGCCACACACGACTATCTGGCCGCGATGCTCTCCCTGCGTCATGACGGCGAGAGCCTGCCCGAACTGACGGGCCGCTATCTGGGCAGCGCCGCCCGGCAGGCTATGCGGGCTTTCAGCATCCTGCTGCTGGTGCTGGTGGGGGCTGTTTTCGTGGCCGGTTCGGCCGCATTGCTGGCACGGCTCACGCCCGAGGCCCTGAATGTCTACTTTTGGATTGCCGTTATCTTTGTCTATTATTTTCTGGCGGCTCTCCTGCCCATCGACAAGATCATCGGGAAGGTCTATCCCCTTTTCGCCGGAGCGCTTCTGTTCATGGCCTTGGGCATTCTGGTTATGTTCTATGTGAAGAGACCCGTCCTGCCCGAACTGTGGGACGGCTTGCGGAACGTGCATCCTGCCGCTGCCGGCCTTCCCATTTTCCCCATCCTGTTTGTCAGCGTGGCCTGCGGGGCTATTTCCGGTTTTCACGCTACGCAAAGCCCCATGATGTGCCGTTGCATGAAGTCTGAGCGTCAGGGCCGTCCCAACTTTACGGGGCGATGATTGCCGAGGGCATTGTGGCGCTTATCTGGGCTGCTGCCGCCACTTATTATTTCCATTATTACGAGGGAGGCATGGGAGTATCGGACGCATCGGTCATTGTTTTCGACATTACGCACGACTGGCTGGGAGTCATCGGCGGAGTGCTGGCCATTCTGGGCGTGGTGGCCGCGCCCGTCACCACCGGCGACACGGCCCTGCGCTCGGCGCGGCTTATTGTGGCCGACATGCTGCATGTGGATCAGGGCAGTCTGGCGAAGCGGCTCACGGTGAGTGCCGTCATTTTCGCGGCGACCATCGGCATACTTTTCTACAATCTGGCGGATGCCGACGGTTTCAATGTCGTGTGGCGTTATTTCTCGTGGGCCAACCAGGCTCTGTCGGTCTTCACGCTGTGGGCTGTCACCGCTTTTCTGGCCCGTAGCGGCAAATGCTATTTCGTAACCCTGCTTCCGGCACTTTTCATGACGGCGGTCTGCACCACCTATCTTTGCATCGCTCCCGAAGGATTCGGCATGGGACGAATGGTCTCCTATCTCGTGGGTGGCGGTGCCGTGTTGCTTTCGGGCGCGCGATTCCTTGTGTGGAAAAAAGGGCTCGGGCCACGTGTGTGAGCCGTTGTGTCGGAGCGCGCCTATACAAAAAGCGTGCCAAACTGGAAAGGGCGGAAATGCGTCAAGTCGCGATTTCCGCTTTTTTAATAGTCTGGAACTAAGTTTAACTTTGGGGTCTTTGGGATTTTGAACAAGATAGGACCTGTTTTTTACAACATAGTATCTTTTTTGAAAAACATCCGACCTTTTTTAAAAAAGATCCTATGTTTTTTTCACGTTAAGCATCGAAAAAAAGACCGCTAAGTGGCGGTCTTTCAGGGATCTTCTATTTTGCTGGTGCAAATATACGACATTTCGGAGCGAAAAGCAAATGTTAATTAACTTGTTTTTAGATTCCGGAATGCGGGCAATGGGGCAAAAAGCTGTAGGGATGGGGTGGGAAGACAAGGTTCCGCACGGGTTGTTGCTCTGTGCGGAACCTTGTTGTGGAGATGTGTGTGTGCGTTTTCCCGCCTTACCGCATGATGGTGGCTGCGCGGTCGGGGCTTACGCTGATAATTCTGATGGGGGTGTGGAGCGCGTTTTCAAGATAGGCGATGTAGTCCTTGAACGCTTCGGGAAAATCCGCCTCGTCGCGAAGGGCGGAGAGGGGTGTTTTCCAGCCGGGCAGCTCCTCGTAGACCGCCTGCCATCCTTCGGTATCGTAGGGCATGTCGGTGACGGTCTTTCCGTCCTTTTGGTAGGCTGTGCAGACTTTGATGGTGTCGAAGCTGTCCAGCACGTCGCTCTTCATCATGACCAGATCGGTCACGCCGTTGATCATGATCGCATACTTCAGTGCCACAAGGTCAATCCATCCGCAACGGCGGTTGCGGCCCGTGACGGCACCGAACTCGTTGCCGATGCGGCGGATCTCGTCGCCGGTCTCGTCGAATAGTTCCACGGGGAAGGGGCCGCTGCCCACGCGGGTGCTGTAGGCTTTGAAGATGCCGAAGATGCGGTCTATCCTGTTGGGAGCCACGCCCAGTCCGGTGCAGACTCCGCCGCTTGTGGTGCTGGATGAGGAGACGAAGGGATAGGTGCCGTGGTCAATGTCGAGCAGCGAGCCTTGAGCCCCTTCGGCCAGGACGTTCTTGCCTTTTTCCAAAAGATCGTTGATTTCTATTTCGGTGTCTGTCAGTTGGAATTTGCGCATATATTCCACGCCTTCCATCCAGCGGGCTTCTTCCTCGGTGATGTCGTAGTCGGTGAAGTGGAGGTCGTGCAGGATTTGTTCGTGGCGGGCCTTGAGGGCGCGGTATTTTTCTTCGAAGTCATTGAGCATGTCGCCTACGCGCAAGCCTACGCGGGCTGCCTTGTCGCTGTAGGTGGGGCCGATGCCCTTGCCGGTGGTTCCCACTTTGTTTTTGCCTTTGGCGGCTTCGTATGCACGGTCCAGCACGCGGTGGGTGGGAAGAATCAGGTGGGCGCGGCGGCTGATGTGCAGGCGGTCTGTGAGCGAATAGCCTGCGGCTTCAAGTTCGCGGGCTTCGGTCATGAAGAGATCGGGAGCGATGACGCATCCGTTGCCGATGATGTTGAGCTTTCCTTCGTCGAAAATGCCCGACGGGATGGAGCGGAGCACGAATTTCTTTCCCTCGAAGATGATGGTGTGTCCGGCATTGGGGCCGCCGGCGAAACGGGCCACCACATCATAGTGGGGGGTGAAGAAGTCTACCACTTTTCCTTTTCCTTCGTCTCCGAAGACAATGCCCAGAAGGGCATCCACTTTTCCTTTATTCATTTTTCTGTATCTGTGTGCTGGTTGCTGTTTGTGTCTGTGGAGGCGGTCCGGCGGTGTCAGTGCCGGCGGACAACGGCCCCGACGGACAAAGATAGAGTTTTTTCCTGATATGGCTGTTATATAGGACAGTAAATTTATCGAAGCTGGTCCGGTGGGAGGGTCAGAAGAGGCCCAGCAGCAAGTATAGGTTGAGGGCGGTGACCAGCAGGGCCAGCGCGAAGAGCAGGACTGTCGTGGCACGGCTGTTGGCGTAGGTGCCCATGACGCGGCGCGAGGAGGTGAGCCCTACCTGTAGGAAAATGGTGACGGGGAGTTGCAGGCTCAGTACGGCCTGCGAGACGATAAGCCCCTTGAAAGGATCGCCGATGAAGATGACAAGCAGGAAGGCCAGACCTAAGGAGAGCAGGATGCCGGCGCGAGAGTGTACGTCTTTCGTGTCGTAGGGCTCGTTGTAGATTCCGGCAAAGATGCTGCCGGCGGCCATGCCGCTGGTGACGGTGCTTGAAATGCCGGCCATGAGCAGGGCGATGGCGAAGACCGTGGCGGCCGCTCCGCCCAGCAGGGGAGCCAGCAGGGTGCCCGCTTCGGGTAGCGAGTCGACGATGCGGTGCTGGCGGGCGAAGGTGTCGGCGGCCAGAATGATCATGGCCGAGTTGATGGCCCATCCGATGGTCATGGCCAGCAGTGTATCGAAAAACTCGAATTTCAGGGCGCGGCGGATGCTGGGTTCCCCTTGGGTGTTGACCTGCCGGCTCTGGATTACCTCGGAGTGCAGAAACAGGTTGTGGGGCATGACAACGGCTCCCAGCACACTCATGACAACGAGCATGCTCCCTTCCGGAATGGAGGGGACCACCATGCCTGCGGCGGCGCGTGCCCAGTCCGTATCCGTCAGTGTCAGTTCGTACAGGAATGAGAAACCGATGAGCGAGACAAAGGCAATGATGCCTTTTTCCACGCGGCTGTACGAGTTGGTCAGCAGCAGGAAGGCACAGAGCAAGGTGGAGATGGCTGCCCCGATAATGAGCGGCAGCCCGAAGAGCATCTGGAGGGCGATGGCAGCACCCAGAATCTCGGCCAGCGAGGTGGAGACGGAGGCCGCCATGGCGCTGAGCAGCACGGGCCGGCTCAGGCCGCGGGGCAGATAGCGGGTGGCGGCCTCGGAGAGACACAGTCCCGTCACGATGCCCAGATGGGCCACGTTGTGTTGCAGAACGATGAGCATCACCGTGGAGAGCGTGACCACCCAGAGCAGGGCATAGCCGAACTCCGAACCGGCGGCGAAGTTGGAGGCCCAGTTGCCCGGGTCGATGAAACCGACGGTGACGAGCAGGCCCGGCCCGATGTGTCGCAGTATGTCCAGTCCGCCGGACATACTGCCTTCCCGCATCTGCCAGTGGCGGCGCAGGTTGGATAGTTTCTTTTTCAGCATAGTTCTTTCAGATAGTTCTGTTCAACATAATCAGCCTTATCTGGCCCGTCTGGAAGAGAGGGCAGATAAGGCTGACAAGGCAGGGGCGTGCCCTTTTCCGTCTGGCGGAAGAGGGTGCGGCGCGTTTTTTTTATTTCTTACCGAAGTAGCGGTTGAAGAGGCCGGCAAAACCGCGGCCGTGGCGGGCTTCATCGCGGGCCATTTCGTGGACTGTGTCGTGGATGGCATCCAGATTCAGCTCTTTGGCGCGTTTGGCGATGCGGGTCTTGTCTTCGCAGGCACCGCATTCGGCGTTCATGCGTTTCTCCAGATTGGTCTTCGTGTCCCATACGCAGTCGCCCAGCAGTTCGGCGAATTTGGAGGCATGCTCGGCTTCTTCCCAGGCATAGCGCTTGAAGGCTTCGGCGATTTCGGGATAACCTTCGCGGTCGGCCTGACGGCTCATGGCCAGATACATGCCCACCTCGGTGCATTCGCCCATGAAGTGATTGTTCAGGTCCTTGATCATTTCTTCGTCGCAACCTTTGGCTACACCGATCTCGTGCTCGGCTACGAAGTTGAGGTCGGTCTCACCGGAGAGTTCTTTGAATTTGGAGGCGGGCACACCACACATCGGGCATTTCTCGGGAGCTTCGTTTCCTTCGTGGATGTAACCGCAGACGGTACAGATGAATTTCTTTTTCATGAGTTCAAAAATTTAAATTGTTAATGTTATGTGTTGTCATTCTTTCTTTTCGGAAGGGTGGCAGTGCGGACAGCGGCCGCGGAAATAGGTGTCGGCCGTGAACATCTCGAAGCCGGCGGGCAGCAGGGCGGAGACCGTGTGGGAATTGCCTTCCAGAGCGATGTCATAGATATGCCCGCATTCTGTGCAGAGGAAGTGGGCGTGGGGATGTGTGTCGCCGTCGAAGCAGGTTTTCCGTTCGTCGATCGTGAGCATTCTTGCCGCTCCCTGTTCAGACAGCAGTCGTAGCGTGTTGTAGACGGTAGTCTTCGAGAGCGTGGGAATTTGGCTTGTCAAGGCCCCGTATATCTCTTCCACAGTGGGATGGGAGGGATGCTCAAGAAGGTATTCCATCACGGCAATGCGCTGCACGGATGGCTTGATTCCGTGTGATGTCAGGTGATTGCAGATTGCCTCATAGCTCATGATGGATAGTTTTTATTATTGTAATTATTACAATTTTAATTTTGATGCAAAAATGGGATATTTTTCTTAGATGGAAAAATTTTTTCGGTATTTTTTATGGTGAAAAATTATTATAGCCCGGTAGACTTGCTGCTATTTCTCCAACAAACTGCATCCCGAAAGTCCGGTTCGGAACTTTCGGGATGCAGTTTGTCGGAGAGAGGGAAGGGACTCAGGGTACCAGTACTTTCCGGCCGTTGACGATGTAGACGCCCTGTTGTATTGCAACGCAGTCGTTGCCTGTCAGATTCCGGGTGTAGACGGTGCGGCCGCTCGTGTCGGTTATGGTGACGCGGACGGGTTCGGAAGCATGGAGAAATACCTTTCCGTTCTTCGCATGGATGTCAAGCGAGTTGTCGCCAGTCAGCTCGTGCAGGCCCGTTGTATTGTGCTGGCCGCTTTTCTGGTATACGCGGACCCAGTCGAAGCGAGTCTCATAGGTATGGTTGATGTCGGCGGGACGTGCCCATGCGCCGCTGCCTACGGACTGGTTCAGGATGATGTAGAAAGTCTTGTCAAAAGGCCAGGCTCTCGGATCGTTGATTTCGGACTTGTTGTAGCGGCCCACCTGTTTGCCGTCCAGATACCATATCATTTTCTCTGCGTCCCATTCAAAGCCGAAGGTGTGGTAGCGGTCGGTAGGGCAGTTCTCGCTGAAAGAGCGCATGGACTGGGCGTAGCCGGTATGGAGTGTGTGGTAGGCCGTCTGCTGGTTGTCTATCTGTTCCCAGATGTCGATTTCACCGTCTTTGGGCCAGCCCAGCGACTGGTCGTCGGGCATCATCCAGAATGCGGGAAAGTTGCCCGTATGGGGATTGGTAAGGAGGCGTGCTTCGATCTTTCCGTATTGGAATCCGAATTTTCCGCTGCTCTGAATGGCTCCCGTGAGCATGTCTGCGTTGTCTTTCGTCTTGTCGGGATTGGGAATGGCGCGGGTCACGAGCTGTCCTCCCTGCTGGAAAGCTACTCTCGGGTCGTCGGCGATCCAGCGGTTCCAGGTTGCGTTCTGGCGTGGGCTGCATACCCATTTCGACGCATCCGGAAGCGTGCCGTCCGGCTCGTTGAACTCATCGCTGAAAACAAGTTTGTATTGAGCGTTTTCTCCTTCCTCAAAGTTGACGGTGATCGTCATGTCGCCGTTCACGCTGTCGGCCGGAATGGTGTAACGGGAGGCTTTTACGGAATATTCGCTCCACTGGCGGTTACCGCGGATGTATTGCGGACCGTCGAAATTGTGGCCGTGGCGGATGGTCATATTTTCTGCCGTATATCCGTAGGCGATGGGGGTGGGCACTACGGTCAGCGTGCGGAAGGTAGGCAGGGCCAGAGGCAGGGCTGTGTTGTTGTTACCGTGTATGCTGCCGTTAGTGGTGAGCAGCTCAAGCGTATGAGTCGGCTGGTGTACGTTGAGCAGGAAGTCTACGATGTAACCGCCGTTTTCATTGATTTTGTTACCTTCGTTTTCGCTCCAATGTCCGGCGGGGTCAATATTGTCCCAGTCTGTTTTCAGACGGGCACGGTAGATTCCCGTGGGCAGAATTTCCGGAATGGTGAAGGCTGGCAACGATTCTACCGAAATGTTGCCGGGGACTTCAAAGTTCTCGCCTTTGCTGTTGTGTCCCTTGTAGTAGGTATAGGAAACCAGTTCGCTGGCAAACGTAGGGACTCCGTTGTTTTCGAGCAGGCTGGTGAACTGTCCGTCGTTGTTCAGGTCAATGTACAGGTAGTGGTGCATGGCACGTCCCGTATAGTTGACCGTTGTGGTGACGATGTCGCCCGGAACAACGGATACTTGTTTGCCTTCGGTCAGGTTTCGGTACACATAGTTCTCGCCTTCGGGAAGGGTGATGGCCGAGGTCCCGCCCTGTGTGGCGCTGAAGGAAAAGCTGTTGAGCTTGCGGTCGTCGCGTGTGACGGTCAGTTCGTCAGGAAAGTTGCGCCCATAGTCTGTGTCCGGATGCGTCGTGTGTCCCGGATCGATGAAGTAAGGTTCGATCTCAACATCGCCGTCGATGTATTTGCCCGGAATCGTGAGTTTGTTGTCCTTGAACAGATAAGCCGGGAATATGATGTCCGAGTATTGGGGAGTGCCGTGTACGAGGCTGTCACCGGAAAGGTTATAGCCGTGGCGCACTTTGATGTGGGAGATCTGGAAATTGTCTGATGCCGGTCGGGCGATGATCGTGACAGGCTGACCGAAGTCCACTGTTTTCGTGACAAGTTCCGTTCCGTCTTCGTTCAGGAGGTCACCGTTCAGACCGCCCGATCGTTTCAGGGTCACTTTGTCGCCGTGTATGTTCATACGCACGTCCACTATCATTCCGCCATTCTGTACGATGTTGTTGGTGGCGGTGTTGCGGCCGGCAGGGTCCACGTTGCCCCAGTCCACCTTGAAGCGCATACGGTAGAAGCCGTTGGGCAGGTCTTCCGGCAGGCGGAAGGCGGGCGGATTGATGAAGTTTCGGCTATTTCCGCTGATTTTTGTTCCGTCACTCTTATAGCCTTCGGTATTCTCTACGGTTTCCACGTAGGAATAGGTCATGATGTCACTGCCGGCAGGAATGGTATAATTCTCGTTCAGTTCGGCTGCAAACTTTCCGTCGTTTCCGCGGTCAAGGTAAACGTAGCCGTTCATCCAACTGCCCGAGAACGAGAAGTTAGGTGTCAGTGTTTCTCCGGCGCGGGCCGTGAAGCTCTGGTCGAGCTGGTCGCGGTAGATGACCTGGGGATTCCGGCTGCCCACCTTGATGGTCTGGCTGCCATCGGCCGATCCGTTCAGTGCGATGGAGTTCAGATAGAAGTTCGCTTTGTTCGAGACTTGCGTCTTTTCGTAGTTGAGGGGGTATTCGCCGTAGATGATGCGGGGTGTCGAGCTGTTCATGATGGCGATTTCGTCAATGTAGGCGGCGAAATCTTCCGTGAGCTGGTGGGGCGATTCGCATTCGGGTACTACAACGAGGCTGTGTATCTCGATGCCTCCTGCGCCTTTTATGGCAAACACGGCATCGCTCCATTTTCCGGAGGGGATCTGGTTGGTGGAAATATTCCAGAACTGTTCCGTCTCTTTCGACTGGCCGGCGCGGTCGGTGCGTTTACCCAGACCGATGAGCATCACGCGGCCTGCAGTGGGTTTGTTGATGAGTACGTGCACATACTTGACCTTTGTGTCCAGTTGGAAGGGTTCGGCCAGGTCAATGCGGGCCCCGAAAGTGTTGCTGCCGAAGCGGGAGCACTGTACGGCCAGCATTTTGCCGGTGCCGTTGGGCGCTTGGCCAAGAATTTCGTCCGTCTGGTTCAGTTCGTTGGTAATGACTTTGACATTGCCCTGTAATACCCCTGTTCTGAAGGGCGATTCTTCCCAAGCATCGTAGACCCCTAACCGGGTGTATCCGTCGGTGGTCTCGAAGCCGATATTGAGCTGGGCTGTGGCGGCAAGCGGGAATGCGATGGCCGCTGTTGTCATGTATTTCTTTATGTTCATGATCGCGGTTTTTATAGATTAGTAGATGGAAACGGTGTGAAGCAGCGGGCAGGCCTTGCTGTCTTCGATGACGATGCGCAGATATTTTGCGCGGATTCCGTTGCCGTAGCTGGCGGAAGTGGATCCGTTCAGAGGAATGATGCGTTTGTAGCCGATGGTTGTGGTCTGGATGTTGCCTCCGCGGCGGGTCCATGTGGTTCCGTCGGCGCTGGTCTCTATCCGGAATTTCTTGACGCGCTGTCCCTTGCGGATATATTCCATCATGCTGACATAGCGGACGATTTGCGGTTCGGTCCATTCGAAAGTCAGGGTAGCCGTATTCGTTCCGTCATTGGTGGCCCAGTAGGTGTCCTTGTCCTCGTCGATGACATTCTGTGCCGTATAGGTACGGGCGGTTCCTGCCGTGCGTTCCTGGTCGGCGTTCACTTTTGCTGTTTTCGCCAGGTCGGTGCCCAGTCTTCTTTGCAGCATGTTGCCCAGTTCCTTGCAGCGGTTTACTGTGGCTGCGGGCAGACTTCCAGACTTGTCGGGAGGAAGGTTCAGGATCAGTGTAGAGTTGCGGCCCACGGTTTCCAGGTACATCTGGAACAGGCGTTCGGCCGATTTCACTGTCTCTCCGCTGTGCCAGAACCAGCCGGCATCGGTGGCTTTGGCATCGCTTTCGCCCGGGTGCCATTTCCAGGCGTCCTCGTTGCCCGAGGTTCCTGTGCCCATGCTCCAGCATGTCTCGCCGGCCCATCCCGCTTCATTGCCAATCCAGCGGGCTTCGCCGCCTAAACCCCACATCACGCAGTCGGGGCACACCTTGTGCACGGAGTCGCGGAGATTGGGGATGTCGTAATAGGTGCTGGCATCGATGGAGCGGTTGCCGCCTTCGCCGCCGTAGTATCCGGTGCCGCCCTGTGCGCCGTCAAACCACATCTCAAACTGGTCTGTTCCGTACTGTGCCAGTTCGGCGCACTGGCGCAGGAATACATCTTTCACGTAGGTGTCCTTGCCGTAGTGGGCGGAGTTGCGGTCCCACGGCGAGACATAGAAGCCGTATTTCATGCCGAGTTCTTTGGCCGCTGCGGCAAAGTCGCGGGGAATGTTCGTGTTGCGTGCAAAATCGTTTCCGCCGTTTGTGATGTTGTGGGTGGTGCTTTGGGTAGGCCACAGGCAGAAACCGTCATGGTGTTTCACCACGGCGATGCCGCCTTTCATTCCAGCCTGCTGGGCCGCTTCCAGCCATTGTCGGGGGTTGGGAGCCGCCGTAGGGGCGAATCTGCTTTCGGGTTCGTCGCCGTTGCCCCATTCCAACCCCGTATAGGTGTTCATGCCGTAATGGAAGAAGGCGTAGAATTCCGTTTCGTTCCATTTCATTTGGCGTTCGTGGGGAATCGGGTGTACGGGTACCGGCTCGTTGTCCGGATTGGTCAGTGTCTGCTGTTCAATTTTGAACTCGCTCTGAGCGGAAGAATGCAGCGGCATGCAACATCCTCCGGCAGCCAGTAGGGCGTGAAAAATGAAATTTTTGGACATATACTGTATATGTTTGATTGTGATTTGGCTGTAAAGATACTTTTAAAAATGAATATAATAGTTATATATTATAAGAAATGATGGGTGAATTTTAAAAAATCTGCTTTCTCCTTCATTTTCCGGAGAAAGCATCAAGAGAGAACAGAGGAAAAAGGTAGCAGGCATCCCGAAACTATCGGGATGCCTGCTGCGTGGTATTCAAAAAAAGATGTGCCAGAGAGCTATCTTACCAGCACCTTGTGTCCGTTGATGATGTAGATGCCGCTTTTCGACACGTGGCTGACGCGGCGGCCGCTCAGGTCGTAGATGGAGGAGGGCTTGTGGCCTGCCTCCGTGCCCGTTTGGCCTATTCCGGTCTGTTCGCTCTCGTAGACTACTGTGACTTTCATGTTCCTGCCTACGGAGGTGAGCCCTTCGTCGCCCTGAACCTCTTTCAGTTTGTAGCCTTCGTATAGTCCGGTGGTCAGCGTGTAGCTGCTGCCGGCCTTTACCAGAGCCTTGTCGCTGCCCAGAATGTTTCCTTTCGTGTCGACAGCTTCGGTCAGTACTTCAAAATAGGGCTGCACAAAGTATTCGTAGATGATGTAAGGATGTCCCGGGGCGTTCCATCCTACGAGGTTGCCGTTTTCCAGACCGTCCCAGCAGGTGTTGTTGCTGCCTTTGATCTGCCAGGATTCGCCGTCGGCGTTGCGGCTGAAGGTAAACACTCCGCCCGTGGCCTTGAGCGTTGCGGGCTGGCTGTTCGAGAGCAGGGGGACATATTTGCCCAGATAGCTGTTCTTTACCTTGAAACCATTGCCGCTGGCTTCGAGCGTCCAGGTGTGGTAGGGGTTGGCTTCTTCAATTCTCGTGCTGCGGTTCACTGTCAGACTGTTCGGTTTGACGTTGCGGAAACCTTTGCGTCCGCCGTTGTTGGCAGGAGAGTTGTCGTAGATGACATAGCTGTGGCCGTCTTCGAGTGTGGTGACAGCCTGTCCGAGAGACTTCACACCGTTGTATGCTTCCGAAGAATAGATGGCCGTGACGGTGATGTCGGCCTCGGGTGTGAAGCTGCTTCCGTTTTCGTGGTCGGAATTTTCAAGAGTATAATACTGATGCTCGGGCAGGCTCACCGTAAAATTTTCGCCTACGGGGCAAGTGGTTTTTCCGACAGAGATGAGGGCACCGTAGCCGTCTTTGCAGATGGTCGTCACGGAGTAGGCGTTGCGGAGGTAGGTCACCTCGATGGTATTCTCGTCCTTCTGTTGGCTGGAAATTACCGAGTGGTTCTCGATGGCGGGGATGAAGTCTTCCGCGCTGGCGTTCACGGGCAGGCCGCGGCGGAACGTTCCCAGCTCCTTGCCGTTTTCGCTTTTGCATACGTAGGAAACGGGGCGCACTTCCGTAATTGTCCATGCCGCGCCCATCGGCCGCACGGCATTGGAGCCGCTGATGTTCGAGCCGGAGCTGATCACACCCGGCAGTGTGGACGAGGTGTAGGGCAGGGGAAACAGTTTTTTTCCGTTGATGCTCAAGGCGAAGTCACCTTCTTTCGGATTGACGGAGATGACGATGTCGGCCGGTGTAGTTCCTATGGCTACGGGGTAGGCGGCTGTTCCCGAGGCGTTTGCGGCCGGGGCGCCGATATAGCGTCCGGTCTGAAGGTTTTTCAGCTGTACGGATTGTGTGTTGTCGGCGTTGACCGTACTTTTTGTCACCACCCAAACGTTGTCGCTCCAGTCGGCATTGTTGTGCGTCAGATAGCCCGAGGTACCGTTGTCGCTGATAGAGATGCCTTTGAACGTATCGACGGAGTTGTCGATTACGTAGGTCTTTCCTTCGGTCAGGTAGTCGAAAGCGGGTTCTGCGGGGCCTTCGCTTTTCAGGGGACGGAACGACCAGATGCCACCGTTCCCGTCGGCGGGATTGCTGTAGGCATTGACGGCATAGCCCTGTCCGCTCAGGGCGCCGTTCATCCAGACCCCGGTGATCTTCGAGCTGCGGATGCTGTAGTGGTAGGCACCGTCGGCCTGTCCGTAACCGTTGTCGCCGAGGATGAAGTCATAATTCTTCTTGTCGGTATCGTATTTCCAGCGGCCTGCCGTGGAGCTGGCTGTGGGGACAGGGTTGACAGAACCTTCGGGAAGGGCTTTGCACACCAAGGCGTAATGGCCTGGGTTGGCGGCGTCTTCCTCCAAGGCCCAGAGTTGCCAGTCGGCATTCTCTTCATCTTGTACGGCATTGGTCCAGAGCGTGTTCGCGGCAGCGCCTTTGCCGCTCCATTTCCCGATGAGGGGCGAGCCTTCGCGCAGCAGTTCGATGCAGCTTCCGGCGCGGGTGGCATCGGCCGTGGCCCGCGTCACCATCCGGTAGTAGTGCTTCTCTGTTTCCGTGGAAGTCTTCGGGTATACTATTTCGGGAGTGGTGTTGTTCAGGTAGAAGTGGCGGCAGTAGTTGTAGTTGTTGTAGTTGAGCAGGACGCTGTCGGCCGTCATGCGTTTCTGGAAGTCGGCGAAGTTCTTGCGGGCTTGCGGTGTCCATCCGGCTTCGGCCACGGCGATGAGGCGGGGCAGGGCCAGATATTCCATGTAAGTGCGGTCCGACACGTGTTCTGTCCAGAAGGTGCCCTGCACACCGGTGTAGTGTTTGGCCAGGGCCGCGGAGATGCCGGAAGGTACGGGCACCTCGTTGTACGTCTTCTGTACGTTGTCCGAACCGTCACCCGCGCCGGGAGGGTCGTTCGGGTCCTGTTTGCGGTTGATGTAGTAGGGTCCCCACGGAGTGTAAACATTGTTCAGTCCCAGCTCTGCTGCTTTTTTGGCTCCGGCGGCTGCCGTGCCCACTGTCCAGCAGAAGACGAGGGCGTCCAGATCCTGGATCAGTTTGGTGTCGGCGCCTTCTTCCGAGATGGCCTCGTTCCAGACAATGACCTTGCGTCCCTTCTCCTTGATGAAACTGCCCACGTCCTTAATGAAGTGCGATTGTAGCTGGCGGTAGTTGGTCAGTCCCAGCTCGCGGTAGCGCGCCTGGCATTCCGCGTTGTTCTGCCATGCGGAGGTGGGGCATTCGTCTCCGCCGATATGGATGTAGTCGTAGGGGAATATCTCCATGATCTCGCTCAGGATGTCCTTAGCGAACTGTACGGCGGCGGGGTTGGCAACGTTCAGCACATCGCTCGAAATGCCTCCGTCGCTCCAGATGATGTGGCTGCCCTCGGGGTTGCAGCTGTATTCCGGATAGGAAGCCATCGCGGCAACGAAATGGCCGGGCATGTCAATCTCGGGGATGATCTCGATGTGGCGCTCTTTGGCGTATGCCACCACGTCTTTGAGCTCCTCCTGTGTGTAGAAATAGGGGCCGTAGGGACGGTTGATCCAGTACTGTCCGAGTTGCATGTCCGTGAAACGTGAATTGGGGGCGATGCTTCCCACTTCGGTCAGTTTGGGATATTTCTTGATTTCCACGCGCCAGCCCTGATCGTCGGAGAGATGCCAGTGGAAGCGGTTCATCTTGTAGTAGGACATTACGTCGATCATGCGTTTCACGTCCTCTACCGTGAAGAAGTGGCGGGCTACGTCGAGCATGAAGCCGCGGTAGCCGAAGCGGGGCTCGTCCGTGATGTTTACGGCCGGCAGGGAGTATTTGGTCACTTTCGCGTCCTTAACTCCGGCCATGACGTTGGCGGGCAGTATTTTCTTTACGGTCTGGAAGGCGAAGAACAGTCCGGCGGGGGTGGCGGCCTGGATGTTGGCCCCCGACGGGGTCACCTCCAGTTTGTAGCCTTCTTCGCCTACGGCCTCAGTTGTGGTGGCGGACACTTTCAGCAGGGCGTCGGGCGCATTGCCTGAGATGGTGGCACGGCAGCCCGAGGCGGCGTTAAAAGCCTCGGCGAATTTTTGTACTTCGGCTGTCATTTCGGTTGTCAGCCCTTCGGTGCTGATTTCGAAACTCTCGGGCAGCACGAGCTCTCCCTGCCCTACGGTCATTTTCTTGGGTTTCGGTGTCAGGTTGACAAAATCCTGTGCCTGTGCAAGGCCCGGCAAGAGTGCCAGCAACAGGAGTAACCCATAAAACTTGATTCTCATAGTGAAATGGTTTCTTTGTGTATAATGAATTGAATTTTAGCCGGTGGATATATTTTGGGGCCGTGTGCAAAGATACGCTTTTTCGTCAGAATAGCAAGTATCGTTTAAAAGAATTTGAAATATCTGAAAAAACAGTTTTTCAGGTAGAAGGTTTTGTCTTAACTTTGCCGCCTGTATGAAAAAGGTTGGACAAAATTCGTTGCGGGCATGGTTTCTGGCCGCCCGTCCCAAGACGCTGCCGGCGGCCTTGCTCCCTGTGGCGATGGCTTCGGCACTGGCTTTCTCTCACGGCCGTTTTGTGCTGCGGGCGGCGCTATGCTGTGTGCTTTTCGCCACGTTCATGCAGATTGCCGCCAACTATATCAATGATCTTTATGATTTTCTGAAGGGTACGGACCGCGAGGACCGTTTGGGGCCGGAGCGGGCCTGTGCGCAGGGCTGGATTTCGCCCCGAGCCATGCGCCGGGGCATTTTCGTCGCCTTGCTTCTGGCCGGTCTTTTCGGCATGGCACTGCTCAGCATGGCTTCTTCACCGCTGCTGTTGCTGGGGATGGGGTTGCTGTGTGTGGTCTTTGCTTTTCTCTATACCACGCTGCTGAGCTATTGTGGTATGGGCGATGTGCTGGTGTGGGTGTTTTTCGGCATCGTGCCCGTGGCCGGAACCTATTATGTGCAGGCCGGCCAACTGAATGCTGAGGTGGGCTGGATGGCTGCCGCCTGCGGACTGGTGACCGATACGTTGCTGGTGCTCAACAATTACCGAGACCGCGATACGGATCGTCTCTCGGGCAAACGGACGCTCATTGTCACGCTGGGCGAGCCTTTCGGCCGCTGTTTCTATCTGTTGCAGGGATTGGCCGGCTATGCCTGTGTGGCTGTGTTGGCGTTCTACGGCCATGGTTGGACGGCGGTGCTCCCCTTGATTTATGTGGCGGCCCATTACTTCGCGTGGCGCCGCATGGTTTCCATTTTCGAGGGGCGCGGGCTGAATGCCATTTTGGGTCTTACCTCTCGCAATATGCTGGTTTTCGGGTTTCTTGTGACGCTCTCCCTGTTGCTGTGACTCCTCATCTTCTGCTCAGTCGGGCAGGTAGGGCATCAGTTGCGTCAGCGATTTCTCGTCACTCCAGCTCCACCAGCGGTCGCCCATGAGCGTTTTGAAGGCTTTCTTCATCTCCGGCCGCACCAGTTTTTTGATCTGTGTCTCATTGGCCGGTACGACGGTGCCTTTCAACAGGAAGTAGTATTTTTGTTTCAGGGGCAGTCCTTTGTCAAACTCGAATTTCTCCCCGTCAATCTCGAAAAAGGCTCCCACATCCGTGATTTCCAGAAAGGGCAGATTGTCTCCGCCTTCGGTCTCGGCTTTGTATTTCGCCATGTCCACTGTGGTGACGCAAAGCAGGTGGTTATAGCCCTTGGAGGCTACGACGCGCCCCATCATATCGTTGACTTTCATGTATTTCACACTGTCGAACTCCACGCCGATGACGTTCTGCGTATAGGCCTCCATGATTTTGTCGTCCTGCATGAAGCAGAGCGAGGCATTCTTCAGCAGGATGTTGGCCTTGGCCTTGGTGGAGCGGCCGAATGTCTGAAGCACTTTCGCATCTTTGAACTCGTTGAATACAAAGGGATTCTTTGAACGCAGGTCCTTCTGTTGCTGTTGGGCGGAAAGTGACCAGCATATACAGCAGAAAAACGCCAGAAGCAAATGGATTCTTTTCATGACGGAAATTCTTCTTTAGATTGTAATGGAATGTCTGACAACAAGTGTTCTCACTGCAAAATAACAAAAGAAAATAGAGAGGGGAAAATATTCGGGAATAATTAATGTTAATGCCTCTCCCCCCCTCCCGGTGCGACATGCTCAGGGCCGAAGAGGGCTCCCGCGTCGTTTCACGTTTGGCGGCGATAAGGAAAGCAGGCGTTTCTGTCCGAATGTAAACGTAGGTTAATTAACATTTGGATTTCGCCCGCGGATATTGTATATTTGCACCAGCAAAGTAGAAGATCCCTGAAAAGCCGCCTGATGGGCGGTTTTTTTCGTCGCTTAACGTGAAAAAAACATCCGATCTTTTTTAAAAAAGGTCCTATCTTGTTCAAAAAAGATACTATGTTTTTCAAAAAAGGTCCGTTCCCGTTCGTTTTCCGAAAACCTCGCAAGTTAAACTTTGAACAGGTATGTTAAAATACGTACATAAAGTTTTTTCAAAAAATTCCGGCATGCTTCCTTCATAGTCCCTGTCGGGAGCTGCCGGTGGAGATGTGTGTTTGGGGAGCGGGACAAAGCCTTTTCGATAATTTTTTTTGCGGGTTGTTAAATAATTCTTATTTTTGCACAAGAATAGCTTGTTTGACCTGGAACACAATCAAAACAAACAACAATAAATTAATTATGGAATGGTTTCTTAAAATCTTGTCCGATCCTGCTTCCATCGCACACATCGTCATCCTGTATGCCGCTGTGATCAGCATCGGTGTGAAGCTGGGAAAAATCAAATTCGGAGGCGTGGCGCTCGGCGTTACGTTTGTGCTGTTCGCCGGTATCGTGGCCGGACACATCTTCAACCAGTTCGGCATAGACCATGCCGGACAGAAGGCCACTATCGACTTTGTCAAGGAACTGGGCCTCATCCTTTTTGTCTATTGCATAGGCTTGCAGGTGGGTCCGAGCTTCTTCGCCACTTTCCGCCAGGGCGGACTGGGCATGAACATGCTTACCGTGGGGCTTGTCTGTCTGAATGTGGCGGTCATGCTCATCCTTTATTTCCTCTGCTTCGACACCAGCGACCGTACGGCGCTGCCCATGATGGTGGGCGTCATGTACGGTGCCGTGACCAACACGCCCGGTCTCGGTGCGGCCAATGGCGTGCTGCCCACCCTCTTCGGAGCGGAGGAGGTGCCGGCCATTGCCAACGGTTATGCCTGTGCCTATCCGCTGGGTGTTGTCGGTATCATTCTTTCTACGATACTCATTCGCTACATCTGCCGCATCAGCCTGGAGAAAGAGCAGGAGCAGTTGCACAACGAGCAGGAAAGCAATCCTCACGCCACTCCGAAGCACCTTGTCATCCGTGTGACCAACCAGGCCGTTGTGGGACGCACGCTCCGGGATCTCCACACCTTCCTGAACCGTGAGTTCGTGGTATCGCGCATCATCCGCGACGGAGAATTGTTTATCCCCAACGGAGAGACGAAGCTTGAGATAGGCATGGAGGTGCATCTCGTTTGTGCCGAGGACGAAGCTGAGCCTATCACCGTCCTGATGGGCGAAGCTCTGTCGAAGGACTGGACGGCGGACATCGACAAGACCAAGTATGTTTCCCATCGTCTGGTCATCACGAAACCCGAGATCAACGGAAAGACCTTCGGACAGCTGCATTTCAACAGCATCTACGGGGTGAATGTGACGCGTGTGACGCGTAACGGCATGGAGCTTTTCGCCAACCGCAACCTGCGCCTGCAAGTGGGTGACCGCATCCTTGTCACCGGTTCGGAGGAGAACATCGAGCATGTGAAGAACGCCATCGGCTCGAGCGTGAAGCGCCTCGACCATCCCAACGTGGGCGCCATCTTCTTCGGCATCCTGCTGGGTATCATCGTAGGGCAGATTCCCATTCCCATCCCCGGTGTGGACATTCCGGTGAAACTCGGTCTGGCCGGCGGTCCGCTGGTGGTGGCCATCCTCATCGGCGCTTTCGGCTACCGTTACAAAATCAATACCTACACGTCCACCTCGGCCAATCTGATGCTGCGTGAGGTAGGTCTCATCCTGTTCCTCGCCAGTGTGGGAATCCAGGCCGGCGCCACGTTCTGGGAGACCGTGACAAACGGCGACGGCATCACCTATGTGTGGACCGGTTTCCTCATCACGACCATCCCCATCCTCATCATCGGCGTGATAGGTCGTCTCCGGATGAAGCTGAACTACTTCACGCTGATGGGTCTCATTGCCGGTTCCAATACCGACCCTCCTGCGCTGGCTTTTGCCAACCAGACTGCCGGCAACGACGCTCCGGCCGTAGGTTACTCTACGGTTTATCCGCTGGCCATGTTCCTGCGTATCCTGATGGCGCAGCTCGTGCTGCTGTTCTTCTGTTCGCCGGCGGCGTAACCGCGTGGAGACGGACATGATAAAAAGGATGCTGTGCCGGTTACGGCACAGCATCCTTTGCGTTTCGGGCGTAACGGAAATCCGGCCCGCGTTTCCCAACGCAGGCCGGAGGAAGGTGTTACAGAGTGAAATATTGATGTTTAATTTTAATGGATGTGCGCATAGGGGCGCTGCCGGTCATGTTGCCGGCCTCCCCCCGTTCTATGAGCCCGGCTGCATAGCGAAGCGGAAGGGGAGTACCATCTTTACGGCGATGGGCTTCCCGTTCTTTTTCGCAGGGATGAAATCCTTTATCAGCTTCACCACGCGGACGGCTTCGGCATCGCAGGACGGGCTGAGCGATTTTTTCACTTTGACGTCTGTGACGCGGCCTGTCTTGTCCACGGTAAACCCGATGACTGTCGTGCCCTGTATGTTCTTTTTCATGGCATCTGCAGGGTACTTGGTGTTGGAGGCGATGAACTGCATGAGGGCGGCTTCGCCTTTCGCGTACCGGGCCGGTACGTCTGCCGAGGCGTTGTCGGGCAGGTTGTCGTTGTGGCCCTGTGCGGCCGTCAGGGAGGTCCGGTCGGGTTCAGCAGTGCCCGGGGCGGCAAATGCCGTGTGGCCGAATGCCAGCAGGCACAGGCTGGCGGGAACGAGGAGCAGATATTTCGTCTGCCAGAGGATGGATGTTTTTTGGGTAGTCATCATTTTGATTCGTTTTTTAAGGGGTAAGACATTGAAGTTATTGGTAAGGGGTGTTGCAACCTTGTTTGAAGAGATTCCGAGCAAAGCCAGCTGGTACTCTCGCGGAGAGACGGCGGACATGGCTTCTTCGTCGGCCAGATATTCGTGCAGCTCCAGCATCTCGTGCAGCGTGAGCCATACCGCAGGATTGGGCCAGAACACGGCGCAAGCGGTTTGCAGGAACAGCATGTCGGCAGAATGATGCTGCCGGATATGCACGCTCTCGTGGGCGATGACGGAGGTGGCGTAAGGCGACTTCGCTACAGATGCGGGCAGGAACATCCGCCCGAAAAAGGAAAACGGCGACATTCCTTCGGGTAGCCGGTGGAAGTGTTGCCCGCCTTGTGATTCCTTCGGGCAGCGGCGCGCGAACCGGATGAAGGAGCCGACGCGGACGGCGATTCTCAGCAGCAGGACCGCGGCGATGGCTGCGTAGGCCGTCCATAGCCAGTCGGAAACGGAAAGGTCGGTTGCCGGATCCGGCGATATGCCTACAGGCTGCAACCGTATTTCGGGAATGTTTCCATCGCCCATGTCGTGAAGAAGGCGCGCGGGCCAGTGGGCCGACAACCACGGGAAGGCGAGGGCGAAAATGCCCACTCCCAGCAAAAGGCAGCGGCGCAGCCGGAAAAACGTGTCCTTGCCGCGACACAGACGGTAGAGCAGGTAGCCTGCCGCCCAAGCGAGATTGATCTGTAGGAAAAGAACAGACAGGGTATTCATATTTTCGGTTCTTTGGAGGTTGTATGGATGTCGGTGGAAGCATCCTGTTCTATCATGGCGAGCATTTCTTTCAGTTCCTCCGTCGAGATGTTGTTTTCCTTTACGAAGAACGATACCAGCTCCTTGTACGAGTTGCCGAAATAGTCACTCACGATTCGGGCCAGCGAATTGCATTTATAGTTCTTTTCTTCTACCAACGGCCGGTACAGGTAGGTGTTCCCCACCTTACGGGCTTTGACGTAGCCTTTCTGCTCCAGATTCTTCACGATGGAGGCCAGCGTGGTGTAGGGAGGTTGAGGATCTTCGTAACCGGAAAGTATGTCCTTTATGGTTCCGTCGCCGATGGCCCAGAGGCGGCGCATGGCTTTTTCTTCCTGAAATGTTAGTCGTTCCATTTTTCTTGTTCGGTCGAGTTATACGAATTGTTGATTTGTTTTACGAATGTGCTGCAAATATACGAAAATTTCGTAATACAAATGATTTCAGTATGTTTTTTTGAATGGAACCGGGATTTTTTCGGAAAATGCTTTTAGATTTCGCTGTTTGACAAGAAAAGAACTCGGGCGCGCTGTCCAATGCAGCGCGCCCGAGTCAGGAAAAGCGGTCCGGAGAAGGGACCGCGTCTTTTCGGGTTGATGCTTAGCCGATGGTAAGCAGTGTGGTGCCTTCCATGACACTGTCGCCGGCCGCTACGCAGATACCGGTGACGGAGCCGTCGTTTTCGGCCGTGATGTTGTTTTCCATCTTCATGGCTTCGAGCACCGCGACGGTCTCGCCTTTTTTGACGGCCTGTCCGGCCGAGACGAGAATCTTGGTGACAACGCCGGGCAGCGGAGCCTTGACCGGTGTTCCGGCACCGGGGCCTGCTGCAGGAGCTGCGGGTGCCGGTGTAACTGCGGCTGCGGGAGCGGCTGTTGCCGTAGCGGGTGTCTCATCGGTCATGGTGTGCGAGGGCAGGTTTTCTTCAATGAGGGAAGAACCCTGCATCTCCACTTCAAAAGGAATGCCGTTCACTTCCACCTTGGCGATGTTGCCGTTGATGTTGTCGATCGTCACATCGTACTGTGTGCCGTTGATCTTGTATTTATACTGTTTCATTGTTACGGTTTTGTTGAGTAGGTTTTACAAGTAGGCCCGTGCCGTCAGAGGCGGTTGATAAGTCCTGCCGGATTGTTCCATACCGTAGTCTCGCGGGGGGCGATGGTGATGGTGCCCGGCTCGTCGTCGTGGACCACTTCCACTTCGTGGTCGAGGAGGGCGAGCGCGATGACCGTGGCATAAGCCGGCATGTCCTCGGCGCTGACGGCGGGGTGTGCGCCGTCCACGAGCAGGTCGGCGATGGTGCCTTGTTTTTCGTCGAGCCGGATGGAGAGTTCGCAGCCGTTGATGTTATACTTGAAAGTTTTCATTGTAGTCCTCCTTCTTTTTTGTTAGAGAGGCACGTTGCCGTGTTTCTTGGCGGGACGCGTCTCGCGTTTTGTCTCAAGCTGGGCCAGTGCGCGGCAGATGCGGAAGCGCGTGTTGCGCGGTTCGATGACATCGTCGATGTAGCCGTATTCGGCGGCCTTGTAGGGATTGGTGAAGAGGTCGTTGTACTCTTTCTCCTTTTGTGCGAGGAAGGCTTTGGGATCGGCTTGCTCCTTGGCCTCTTTGGCGCTGAGGATCGCCACGGCGCCGCCGGCGCCCATCACGGCGATTTCGGCCGAGGGCCATGCGTAGTTCAGGTCGGCCTTGAGCTGTTTGCATCCCATCACGATATGGCTGCCGCCGTAGCTTTTGCGCAGGGTGACGGTGACTTTGGGCACTGTGGCCTCGCCGTAGGCGTAGAGCAGTTTGGCTCCGTGGCTGATGACGGCGTTGTATTCCTGTCCCGTTCCGGGGAGGAAGCCCGGCACGTCGACAAGGCTGACGATGGGGATGTTGAAGGCGTCGCAGAAACGGACGAAGCGGGCCGCCTTGCGCGAGGCGTTGCAGTCGAGCACGCCGGCATAGACGCTGGGCTGGTTGGCCACGATGCCCACGCTCTGTCCGTTGAAGCGGGCAAAGCCGATGATGATGTTGCGGGCAAAGTTGCGCTGCACTTCAAGGAACTCGCCGTTGTCGGTGACGGCGGCGATGACCTTGTACATGTCGTAGGCCATGTTCGGGTTGTCCGGGATGATTTCGTTGAGCAGGTCCTCCTTGCGGTCGATGGGATCGGTGCAGGCTACGCGAGGCGCGCGCTCCATGTTGTTCTGGGGCATGTAGCCGAGGAGCCGCCGGATGAGGCCGGCAAATTCCTCTTCGCTCTTTGCCGTGAAGTGGCATACGCCGCTCTTGGTGGAATGTACGCCGGCGCCGCCGAGGTCTTCCTGCGACACGTCTTCGCCGGTGACGGTCTTCACCACTTTGGGACCGGTGAGGAACATGTAGCTGATGCCTTCCAGCATGACGACAAAGTCCGTCAGGGCGGGGCTGTAGACGGCGCCGCCGGCACAGGGACCGCAGATGCCGCTGATCTGGGGCACTACGCCCGAAGCCTCTATGTTGCGCTGGAAGATGTTGCCGAAGCCGGCCAGCGAGTTGATGCCTTCCTGGATGCGGGCGCCGCCCGAGTCATTGAGGCCGATGCAGGGAGCGCCCATCTTCATGGACTGGTCCATGACCTTGCAGATCTTCTCGGCCATCGTCTCGGAGAGGGAACCGCCGTTGACGGTGAAGTCCTGGGCGAAAACGTAGACCAGACGGCCGTCTATGGTGCCGCTGCCGGCTACGACGCCGTCGCCGAGGAATTGTTTCTTCTCCATGCCGAAGTTGTGGCAACGGTGGAGTTTGAACATATCCATTTCTTCGAACGAGCCCTTGTCGAGCAGGAGCTCGATGCGTTCGCGCGCCGTGGCCTTGCCTTTGGCGTGCTGCTTCTCGATGGCTTTCTCGCCGCCGCCCAGCTGCGCTTTCTGGCGGAGTTCGACGAGCTGTTTGATTTTTTTCAGTTGTTCACTCATTGTGTATCGGATGTTTTTGAATCGTTTGTTGCTGTCTGGGTGCATGCGCCTTGTGGCGGGCACCGTCTGCAAAGATAAGAAAAGTTTATAGTTTAAGCGATAACAGGCGTTTGACTTTTTTCGGGTCGGCCGAATCCCGAAGATTTTGTGTACCTTTGCAGAAGGTATAGCCAATGAGCGCACAGACTGAACAAACTGAACAGACTGAAGTGAATATGGAGAAAATGAATAGGACCAATGATTTCAACGTTTTGGGCGAACAGCCCGTGGGCAAGCTGCTGATGCAGTATGCCTTGCCGGCCATCGTGGCGATGGCGGCCTCGTCCGTCTACAACATCATCGACGGTATATTTATCGGTCAGGGTGTAGGCCCGCAGGCCATCATGGGGCTGGCCCTGACAGGGCCCGTGATGTCGCTCACCGCCGCTTTCGGGGCGATGGTAGGCGTGGGAGCCTCCACGCTGATGTCGGTGAGGCTGGGACAGAAGGACTACGAGACGGCCCGCCACATCCTGGGCAATGTGGTGATCATGAATGTGGTGATGGGTCTTTCGCTGGGGCTGGTGCTTCAGGTCTTTCTGGAACCGGTGCTGCGCTTTTTCGGCGCGAGCGACCAGACACTGCCCTACGCATACGACTTCATGACCGTGATCCTGTCCGGTAATGTGGTGACTCATCTTTATCTGGGCCTGAACGCGCTGCTGCGTGCCACCAACCGCCCCAAGATGGCGATGTATGCCACCTTCGGAACGGTGTTTCTCAACTGTATGCTGGCCCCGTTGTTCATCTTCGTGCTGGGATGGGGCATACGCGGCGCGGCGGCGGCCACCGTGATAGCCCAGCTTGTGATGCTGATGTGGCAGCTGCATCTGTTTTCCAACCCGAAGGACATGATCCGTCTTCACCGCGACGTGATGCACCTGAAGCGGCGCATCGTGCGCGATTCGCTGGTGATAGGCCTGCCGCCGTTCCTCATCAACCTTTGTGCCTGTCTGGTGGCTGTCATCGTGACGCGCAGCATGGCGCGCTATGGCGGCGATGAGGCGGTGGGAGCCTTCGGCATCACGAACCGTCTGCTGCTCTTTGTCGTGATGGTGGTGATCGGACTCAACCAGGGCATGCAACCCATTGCGGGCTACAATTTCGGCGCCCGCAAGTATGACCGTGTCATCGGTGTGCTGAAGCGCGCCGTGCTTTTCGCCACCCTCATCACCACAACGGGCTTTCTGGCTGGCATGTTCTTTGCCCGCCCTTGTGTGTCGCTTTTCGCGAAGGATTCTCCCGAACTGGTTGACCAGGCGGCCCGCGGCCTGCGCATCGTTGTGATGTTCTTTCCTGTGATCGGAGTACAGATCGTCTCGACGGCCTTTTTCCAGAGCATCGGCTATGCGGGGAAGAGCATTTTCCTCTCGCTCACCCGTCAGCTCATTTTCCTGTTGCCCCTGCTGCTGGTGCTTCCCCATTGGTTCAAGGATCCTGTGGAGGGCGTCTGGTATGCCATGCCGATGGCAGACTGCGTTTCGACCGTGCTGGCGGTGACGATGCTGACGCTGCAAATCAAAAAGTTTAGAAAAATTCCTCAAACCGTATCATAAATCCAACACCTGTATGGAAACATTCGTAATCAATATCGGCC
Source organism: Prevotellamassilia sp. (assembly GCA_009775705.1). GTDB lineage: Bacteria > Bacteroidota > Bacteroidia > Bacteroidales > Bacteroidaceae > Alloprevotella. The sequence continues at coordinate 20,089 of VSQE01000002.1, read as the reverse complement.
GCCAGCTGGGTAGCGGCGGACGGGCCGTGGGACATCTGCTGGCCGAGAAACTGGACATTGCCTATTACGACAAGGAAATCCTGACACTGGCCGCCCGCGACAGCGGCTTCTGCAAGGAAGTGTTCGAGCGGAGCGACGAGCACAAGGAGTTTTTCGGCTCGTCCTTTTGCGGCGTCGGCGACATTTTCGGGATGGGCGTGGGCTATTACTGCAACGAACTGAGCAACGACAATCTGTTCCGTCTTCAGAGCGAGGCCATCCGCAAGGCGGCTTCGGAACGCTCGTGCGTGTTCATCGGCCGCTGTGCCGACTATGTCCTGCGCGATTATCCGCGCTGTGTGAACGTCTTTATCGCCGCCGATGCCGAAGACCGCATCCGCCGCATCTGCGAGGACGATGGCGTGGACCGGCAGGAGGCGCAGCGCAAGATGGAGGCCGGCGACCGGAAACGGGCGGAATACTATAATTTCTACAGCCGGAAGAAATGGGGAGCTGCGGCCACCTACGATCTTTGCCTCAATTCCTCCGTGCTGGGCATCGAAGATACCGTGGGGTTCATCATAGACTTTGCCCGGAAGAAGCTCAGGCTTAAATCCGAGGCATTATGACGCGTGTGGGACTGCTCTCCGATACGCACGGTTACTGGGACGAGCGGTATGAGCGGCACTTTGCCGGTTGCGATGAAATATGGCATGCCGGAGACATCGGTACCATGGAACTGGCAGAGCGGCTGGCCGCCCTGAAGCCCCTGCGGGCCGTGTGCGGCAACTGCGACGGGGGCGATCTGCGGCGGCTCTATCCCGAGGTGCTGCGCTTCCGTTGCGAGGAGGCCGAGGTGCTGATGAAACACATCGGTGGCTATCCCGGCCGCTACGACCGCAGTGTGCGTGCCCTGCTCGCGAGTCGTCCGCCACAGCTTTTCGTGGCGGGCCATTCCCACATTCTGAAGGTGCAGTACGATGCCGCGCTCGGTTGTCTGCACATCAATCCCGGCGCGGCGGGGCTTCAAGGCTGGCAACAGGTACGCACGCTGGTGCGCTTCGCTGTGGAAGGAAAGGAATTCCGCGATGTTGAAGTCATCGAACTGACCGGCCGTCGGGGCCGGAACGGATAAGCGGCGGTGCCTGGAAGAACAGAAAATCTTTCAGGCAGATGTACTTTCAGGTCTTGAAGTGTCCTGTGCGGACGAAGGAGTACGGGGGGCCTGTGCCGGCAAAGGCCCCACCCATGAACCATTACCATAGACTTGTGAAGCGGCAGGAGCGTCTGCTTGCCGCTGTTTACGAGGCGCGCCATGAGCTTCGTTTATCCTGTTATACCACCCGGTTTGGAAGACATCATTGTGGCGAAGTGATATTCCCAGTTTCTGATTGTAGATACAATTTTTTCGAAAAAAATTGTTCACGTATTTTAATAGACCTCTCCAAAGTTTAACTTGCAGGTTTCTCGGAAAAACAACGGGAACGGACCTTTTTTGAAAAACATAGTATCTTTTTTAAACGAGATGGGACCTTTTTAAAAAAAGATCGGATGTTTTTTTCACGTTAAGCAACGAAAAAAACCGCCCATTAGGCGGTTTTTCAGGGTTCTTCTACTTTGGTAGTGCAAATATAATGCTTCCCGGAGCGAAATCCAAATGTTAATTAACTTCCGTTTGCATTCGGACTTAAGTGCCCGTTTTGCTTATCTACGCTAAACGTGAAGCGGCGCGGAGGCTTTTTCCGCTTCCTTGGCTTCGTAGTGCGGCTCAGCGTTTTCCGTACATCTGGTCGTAATAGAGCTGGTAGTTCTCGCCGCTGACGGCTTCTACCCAGGCACGGTTTTCCAGATTCCAGCGGATGGTCCTTACGATGCCTTCCTCGAAGGTGGTTTCGGGATACCATCCCAGATCGGCCTTGATTTTGGAGGGATCGATGCCATAGCGCTGGTCGTGCCCGAGGCGGTCCTTCACGAAGGTGATCAGGTCCTCGTTGATCCAGTCGATGTCGATTTGTCCGTCTGCCCCTTTCTTTTGCCTTTTGAGCAGGGTGCGCCATTCGGGACGTTCGGCCATGAGGTCGTGAATGGTGCGGATGATGATTTTCACGATCTGGATGTTCTGGCGTTCGTTGTGTCCTCCCACGTTGTAGATGCTGCCGGCCTCTCCGCGTGTGACAACGGCGTCGATGGCCTTGCAATGGTCTTCCACGTAGAGCCAGTCGCGTACGTTGGTGCCCTCGCCGTAGACAGGCAGTTTTTTGCCTTCCAAGATGTTGTTGATGATCAGGGGGATGAGTTTCTCGGGGAACTGGTAGGGACCGTAGTTGTTGGAGCAGCGGGTGATGCTGACGGGCATGTGGAACGTGTCGCGGTAGGCGCAGACGATGTGGTCGGCGCTGGTTTTCGAGGCGCTGTAAGGGCTGTGGGGGCACAGGGGTGTCTCCTCAGTGAAGAAGCCGTCCGCGCCCAGACTGCCGTAGACCTCATCGGTGGAGACCTGATGGAAGCGTACGCCGCGGCGCCACGTGGGATAGCCTTGTGCGTCCTTGCCCGTCACCCATGCGGCACGGGCGGCATCCAGCAGATTCTGTGTGCCGAGGATATTGGTCTGGAGGAAGAGTTGCGGGTTCTCGATGGACCGGTCCACATGGCTCTCGGCGGCGAAGTTCACCACCATATCGAATTTGTATTCGGCAAACAGTCTGTCCACGAGGGCGCGGTCGCAGATGTTGCCGCGCACAAAGAAACAGCGTTCGTTGTCAATGTCTTCGGCAATGGTCCCCATGTAGCCTGCATAGGTGAGCAAGTCGAGCACGACAACCCGAATGTCATCGTATTTGGCCAGCAGGTATTTCAGATAGTTGGCTCCGATGAAACCGGCTCCGCCGGTCACGAGATAGACTTTCATAATTTTTTGAATGATGCGTTTTGTTGTTTTGTATGGGTTACAAAGATAGCGAGAAAAAACGAGGTGGGCGCGGATTACGCGCTACATTTTATTTCCGGCCCCTTGTGAAAATGATGATGACAACGGCCGGAATGATGAGCGCGATGCCCAGAAGTATGTTCAGCGTGAGCGCCTCGCTGAAGAGCAGGCAGCCCAGTGCGACGGCGGTGAGCGGTTCGAGCGCTCCCAGGACGGCGGTCATGGTGGAGCCGATGTTTTTGACGGCGGCCACGAGGCAGAGATTGGTGACGACGGTGCAGACGATGCTCAGCGTGAGCAGGTAGACCGCCTGGTTGGTGGTGGCGATTATTTGCAGGCTGTCCTGCCGGTAGGCGTCGGCGGCGAAGATGACCGTGCCCAGCAGCATGACGTAGAACGTGAGTTTCATGCCGTCCATGTCGCGGACGCGGGAGCGGTTTACGCGGATGATGTACAGCGCATAGCAGACGGCGGAGATCAGTTCTATCACCACGCCGCGCAGACTGGTGGATCCGTCTCCGGTCCAGGAAAGCGCACCCACGCCGGCAACGGCCATCAGCACGGCCAGGATGGTGGAGAGTTTCCGTGCCTCGTGGTAGAACATCATCATCAGTAAGGTCGTGGCTACGGGGTACATGAAATGCAGGGTTGTGGCGATGCCCGTGGGGAGATAGTTGTAGCCGTCGAGCAGAAAGAGTGCGGAACCGTCGGACAGGAAAGCCAGATAGGTGAGCGTGACCAGTTCGGGTCGCGTCACGCGGAAGCTCCGGCCCCGCAGCAGCATGATGATTCCGATGATGACGGAGGCGAAGAGGAAGCGGTAGAAGAGGATGGAAGGGTCGCTCATGTGGTCGGCGATGGCTCCGTCCTTGACGGGGAGCGTGAAGGTGGGGATCAGGCCGTAGCAGATGGCGGCCGTGAGGCCGTAGATCACTCCGCGTACCGGGCCTGCGGGAGCGTTTGTCTCGGGAGAGATGGTATTTTGCGTTTTCATGGCAGGTTATCTTTCAAAGTCGATGGTCTGTCCGGAAGCCGAGATGCCGCGGGCCGAGATGCGCAGTTTCTGTCCGTCGTAGGAGTTGCCGTAGAAGAGGACGGAGGCATGGCCGCCGGCATCGGTCCTGACGTCGGGATTCCAATAGAGGGTGCGCCGCACATCCTTCTCGGAGGGAAGATCCGTTCCGTTGTATTGAGGAGAATAGAATTTTTTTGGGATATGGTAGCCTTTAACGCGGCGTTTCTCTACGCCCTTCTTGGAGCGGTAGAGGTAGGCGTCGGGATGTTCGTAGATGAAGATCCCGTATTCGGCATCCGTTTTTATGCCGAGCAGTCTGCCGATTCTTCCCGGCCCTTTGACGATGGCTACGGATTTTATCTCTTCCGCCAGCAGTTCGTTACCATCGTAGCGGGATCCCGCCCCGTTGTTGACGCTGACCAGCGCGTCGCGTCCCCGGTAGAGCAGGGCGTCGGACAGTTCGGGGCCTGTTTCGTTGAGTTTCGCCTCGGCGGCCTCTTTCCCGGGTTCGTCACCGTAGTCTACACCGACTTTGGTGCCGACATCCGAGTCGGAAGACGGTGTGGAATGGTTTCGGGAAACTTCCGCTTGGTTGTCCAGCAGTTCGATGAAATCCATGACATTCCCTACGCGGTAGCCGGCATCCTTGTAGCGTTCCACCTCCAGTTCGAAGTTATAGAAAGTGTCGCTTTGTCGCATTCCGCCTTTCTCGCCGCCGTTCTGGGTGTAGCGGTTGCCGGTGAAACCGCGGTATTTCCTTTTGGCCGTGATTTTGGCTGTGGGCAGTTTGGTAGAGACGATGCGGGAGATAGTGTCGGTCCATTCAAATGTTTCGGGCTGTATCCCGGCCGTCCCGGGCGGGCGGGGAGTGCGGAGTTCTAACTGGGCGGAATGATAGGGCTGGATTTCGGGACTGAACCAGCGGTCGATGGCGATGCGGGAGAATACCTTTTCTCCTTTGCCGTTTTTGGTGAGGAAAGAGGCGATCCAGTCGCCGGAGTAGTCCACGTTCGATACAAAGGCGAAGCGGCCGTTTTCGTCGCTGACGGCCGAGGCTTCGAGCGAGCCGCCCTGCCGGGAATACATTTTCAGGTCGATGGTGATGCCCGGGTAGGGCTTGAACTTGTCGTTGTCGTGGTAGAGGGTTCCGCTGAGGGTGAGTTTGTCTTCGAGCGGCTGTCTGAGCCGGAAGCTGTCGCGGCCGCACATCGTGGCAAAAGTGTTGGCCGTCCAGCCTTGCACCATCAGCAGCAGGTCGAGCGCGCGGCGGTGTTCAGCATCGTCCGCCTCGAAGTAGTATTCCGGTCGGGCGATGTAGCCTTTGACTTCCGAGGACAGGAGCATCTCGGTACCGATGCCGCCGGTTTCGCTGCCTGTCATTTCGCTCTTCTCCTCACGGACGGCAAGGGAAAACGAGGAACTTACGGGTTGTCCGTCCGCGTCCTTCAGGTCCATGTCCAGCACTATGGGGGCGAAAGCCTCGTAGCTCTCCGCGTTCTGACGGATGCGCAGGCCGAGCCTTCTTTCCGGCGCTTTTTTCCATACGAGCCGCCGGCTGAGGCTGTGGCCGCCGGTGTCGAACAGTTCGATGCGGTTCACGCCGCCGTGCAGCGCCTGTCCGGGCAGGAACAGTTCGACAGCTTGTCCGCCGGCCAGACTCAGGGTGTCGAAGTAGCAAACTTTTTCGCGGCACAGCACGGCCAGCCCCGTCAGGATGGCCTCGGTTCCGTTGCCGGTGCGGGCAACGGTCAGGTTCACGCCGTCATTCAGCACGTCAGCCTTCAGGGCAAATTCCTCCCCGTCGGAAACGGCGGGCAGGGGAAACCGGTTCTTTTTGCCGGAAATCTCCACATAGCCGTCCGTCAGGCCGGCGGGGACGGTGAAGCTACCCATGCCTTCGTGCTCGGGAATGGTGACGGCCAGTTGTCGGCCGTCGGCCGCAAACAGTTGCAGGGTGTCGCCTGCCGGTCGTCCGCGTCCGTCTGTCAGCAGATAGGCGATGCGTTGTGCCACGCCTTTCACGCGGTTGCCGCCTTCGGGGAAAAACGAGAGCCTCCTTTCGCTCTCTCTGCCGTAGACAGAGGGGCGCGGACAACCCATGCTGGCCTTGCGTCCTTCTTCGGGCATGGTGATTTCGGGCAGTTCGTATTCTTCGGCCTCCAGCCGTTTTTTCGCTTCTTTTTTCGAGGGCTTCCGGAAGATGGGAATGACGCGCGAGAAGCAGGCTTCCGTACCCCAGTTCACCATCTCGCGGGTGTAGGCTCTTATTTCGTAAAAGCCTTCTTTGACGGGCAACTGCATTTGGATGTCTCCCGCGGCCTGTCCCACGCTGTCGAGGCGCAGGGTGCGTTGTTCCGTGGTCTGTCCCTTGTCGTTGAGCAGTTCGACATACAACACGCGGCTCAGGGTGGAGGGGCAGAGCGATGAGGCCCGCACTACATAGGCCTTGAAGTAGATGGTCTCGTCCGTGAAATAGGCGTTGTTGTCAAGATGCAGATACACCTTCTCGCGTGGAAAGCGATGGTCGAAACCTGCTACGGCCTTGAAGCGGGAAAACAGTTGTTCCGTTTTGTTCTGTTGTGCCATCGTTGCCATGCAAGGCAACAGCAGGAGCAGCAGCGCCAGCAGCGGCCTACCATTTGTTGTGGCGGATGTTGTTTTCATCGTATTTGTCTTTGGGGAGGGGCTGGTTGGCCGGCCAGCCTATAGGGATGACGTTGAGCGGCACGATGTGTGCGGGCAGGCCGAGCGCGGTTTTCACGGCCGTCAGTCTCTCCTCATACGGGTATACACCGGTCCATACTGCGCCGAGGCCCATTGCCTCCGCTGCCAGCAGGAGGTTTTCCGTAGCGGCGGAGCAGTCGAACGTCCAGTTGGTCGAGGGGTTGCCCTTGTCGTCCGTGATGCTGAGGTCGCCGCAGACGGCGATGGCCAGCGGGGCCTGGTCCAGCATTTTGGCGTAGGGCAGCAGCCTGCGCAAAGTGTCGAGGACGCTTTTGTCGTCCACTACCACGAATTTCCACGGCCGCATGTCGCGGCCCGAGGGGGCGGCCATGGCGGCGCGGAGCAGCGTGTCCACCTGTCCCGCCGTGACGGGCCGGCCGGTATAGCTGCGTACGCTTTTCCGGGAAAGGATGTTGGCGAATACCGTTTCCTGTGTATTGGGGGCGGGGTTCTCTTCGCGTCCGGTTACGGCCAGCCGGGCCAGTGCGGCCAGCAAGGCGACGGCCAGGACAAAGCTGACGATCTTGTAGCGGTTCATTATGGTTGGATGTTTAGTTCTCGGTCAGTTTCAGAATTTCTCCTACGGGACACAGGCACCTGCACCACGGACGGGGCAGGAAACAGCCTGCCACGACGAACAGGGCTGCGGGCACCAGTACGGCGGCTCCTGCCTGTGCGGGCTGGAAGGCGGCGAAAGGCTCATAGTCCAGCAGCATTGCGCCGGTGCCGGTCCAGAGTACGGCCAGCAGCGCGAGCAATGCGCCGAGGCGCAGGCGCGACATGAAGCGGAAGGTCCGCGGTCCGACCGTTATTTTTGGGAAAGGCAGATGCCAGGCCAGTTCCTGAAGGCTGCCGTAGGGGCATACCCATTGACAGAAGTAGCCTTTGCGGCCCGTCAGCGCGGCCGTGGCGGCCACGGCAAGCAACAGGACGGCGGGCAACGCCGTTGTGAGGTTCAGACCGTTCTGCATGGAATGATGGAAAAGACTGAAACTGAGGGTCTGTCCGCACCAGAATCCCGTCACGCCGACGTTGAGCAGGAGGACGGTGACTCTTATGAATCTCTTCCCCCTGAATCTCCATGCCGCCAGCATTCCTGCCAGCAGGACGGCAGTTAAGGCCGCTGTGCGTCCCCAGCCTATCGCGGGTGCGGCGGCAGCCCGTTCCGGAAGCGAGAGAAAAGCGTTGCGGGCGGCCTGCATGTTGCGGATGAGCGAGACGCTGGTATAGGTGGCTCCGCTCACGGCGTCCGGTTCGGCCGCTCCGTCTGCTTTCCGTCCGTCCCAGGCGTGCAGTATTTTCCCGGCGGCGCGGCGGAAGAAGTCCGGAGTCTCCAGGTTGTCGGCGGCGGCGATGCCCGTGACGGTCCCTTCAGTGTCCACATACATATATATAGGAGTGGGTCCGGCGAAGCCTGTGATGTCGCGGGCCAGCGGAGCACTGTTTACAACGTGCCCGACCAGTTGTTCCGAATCGTTGAAAACTTCCCACACGGCCGAGTCGCGCCGGACGGTATGCGCTCCTTCCGGAATCAGTTCTTTCAGTTTGTCGGCTGGAAGGTCCGTGCCGGTTCTGGCCGGGGCGGCCGGAGTATCCGCGGCGGCGAAGTCGTGTCCAAGGAGCCGTCCTGTGGCTACGGCCGTCGAGGCCACCAACAACAGGACCACGAGCAGCGAGAGCAGCCGTTCGAGGAAGGCGATGAACGGGGTGGTGCTTTTTTTAGAAGAAAGTGTTGCCATTATTGGGGAGATGAGAGGATGTGACAGGCGGAGATCAGCCTTCGCGCAGGAAGTCGAACATCGCGTCGATGTCTTTTCTTCCGGCATGGCAGTTGAGCCGGATGTCGCCGATGTCGGCCAGGAGTGTGAAGTTGATGCTGCCGGCCGTGTTTTTCTTGTCGTGCAGCATGAAGTCGTAGAGGCGGTCGTAGTGTTTGCAGCTAAAGTCGAAGACGCCGTAGTAACGGCGCACGAAGTTCACCGTCTGCCGCATCTTTTCGGCGGGGAAGCCCTGAAGCAGGCAGCTCAGGTAAAGCTCGCATACCAGTCCCCAGGCCACGGCATATCCGTGGAGGACGGGACGGTTCTCTTCCAGTGCGAGGCTTTCGAGTGCGTGGCCGGCGGTATGTCCCAGATTGAGCGCCTTGCGCAACCCTTTCTCGTGCGGGTCCTTGGCCACGATGCGGCGTTTCACTCCGATGCTTTCCGCCACCATGCCCTGTAGCCGGCGGTAGTCCGGAGCGTCCAGGTCGAAGCGCAGGTGTTCCGCCCAGGTCTCCGTGTCCGAGAGGAGGGCGTGTTTGAGCATTTCGGCATAGCCCGACCTCAGGTTTTCGTGGTCGAGCGTCCGCAGGAACTGTGTGCTGACGATGACCGTGTCGCTTTCGCGGAAGGCCCCTATCTCGTTTTTCAGTCCGTTGAAGTTGATTCCCGTTTTCCCTCCTACGGCCGCATCCACCATTGAGAGTAGCGTGGTGGGGATGTTGATGAAGGAGATGCCGCGCTTGAAGGTGGCGGCGGCAAAACCGCCCAGATCGGTGACCATGCCTCCGCCCAGGCAGATCATTCGCGAGTGGCGGGTGGCACCGCCCTCACCCAGTGCGCTCCATACGGCGGACAGGGTGTCGAGCGTCTTGTTGGCATCGGAGGCTCCGATGGTAATGTCGCGGGCGCCGTCTAAGGCCGCGCATCCGTTCAGCAGGGGGCGGCAGAGGAGGTATGTGTGTTCGTCGGTCAGGATGAAAAGGCGGTCGCAGTCGTTGCCGGCGACGGTCGTGGCGAGGTCGCGGCACGGGTCTTCGGAAAAGATGATTTCTTGCATGGTGGGGAGATGTGTCGTGGTTTATGTGAGAGGGCGGGGCGGTTCTTCTTCAAACTCCTCGATAGCCTGGCGGTAGTTTTCGGGGATGTCGGCCGAGAGCTGCCGCTTGAGCGAGAAGCACACCATCACCGTGGTGCAGCGGCAAACCACGGCGCCAGTCTTTTCGTTCACGGCGCGCTGGGTCAGGGTGAAACTCTTTTGTCCGAGATGGGACACGCGCGTTTCCACAACAATGTTGTCGCCGTAGAAGATGGGCAGGATAAAGTCCGCGTTGATGTTGGCAATGACGGGCACCACATCGCTGTCGCGGTAGTCGATGTGCAGGACATCGTTCAGATAGGTCTCCTTGCCCAGATCGTAGTAGGCGAAATAGGCGTTGTTGTTGACGTGGCCGTAGCGGTCCACATCGTTGAAGCGGATCTGTATGGGTACCCGGTGCCGGTACGGTGCCTCCTGCGTTGAGGCGGACGGGGAAGAGGACTGGTTCATTTCGGTCATGTTCTGAAAGGGTTTTCCGTGAGCGACGGTACGCCGCAGTTGCGCGCCACGGCGGCCAGCCGGCCGGTGTCGGGCCGCAACTCCAGTGTCTCCTCGTCCGTGCGACACAGGTCGCGCAGTGCATAGATGTTGGCCGTTTCGTCGGTGGGGCGGTTGCCGGCTGCGCGGAAAAGGTGGTTGCGGGCATCGACGATCTCGACGGCCGCATGGCTGTATTCCGGAGCTTCCGGAGAAGAGGCCAGCGCCTGGCACACATAGCGGCCGAGCGCGGCAACAAATTCGGCGGTTTCGTCTGTCATAGGGCAAAGGTAGGAATTTAATTGGCAATTCAGGGTCGTGGCGGCTACATTTTTGCGGAAACGGACGGTGGTTTCGCGGTCCTGTACAAAAATCTGCCGATTGCATCCTGAGGACGGTTTTCCGGAACAAAAGCCGATCGGGACACGGAATAAAATTAGTGCTTTCGCTTTGCCCTTCGCCGGACTTGAGTTAACTTTGCAGAGCCTAATGCCGGTCCGGCGGAGCGGTTCCGCCGGACCGTATCAGGAACAAGATTCGGAACAAAACAAAAACATGGCAAAAGAAAAAGTTATATTGACGGGCGACCGCCCCACCGGTCGTCTGCACATCGGTCATTATGTGGGCTCGTTGCGTCGGCGCGTGGAGTTGCAGAACGAGGGTGATTTCAAGAAGATGTTTGTCTTCATCGCCGACGCCCAGGCACTGACGGACAACATGGAGAATCCCGAAAAGGTGAGACAGAACGTCATTGAGGTGGCGCTGGACTATCTGGCCTGCGGGCTGGATCCGGAGAAGGTGACGTTGTTCATACAGAGTCAGATTCCCGAACTGTGCGAACTGTCGTTCTATTTTATGGATTTGGTGAGCGTGAGCCGTCTGCAACGGAACCCGACGGTGAAGACGGAGATCCAGATGCGTGGCTTCGAGTCGAGCATTCCGGTAGGTTTTTTCACCTATCCCATCAGTCAGGCGGCCGACATCACTGCTTTCCGCGCCACCACCGTGCCCGCCGGTGAGGACCAGAAACCCATGCTGGAACAGGCCACCGAAATCGTGCGCCGCTTTAACCACATCTACGGCGAGACACTTGTGGAACCGAGTATCATGCTCCCGTGCAACGCTGCCTGCCTGCGTCTGCCCGGAACGGACGGAAAGGCGAAAATGTCGAAGTCGCTCTGCAATTGCATCTATCTTTCCGACACGGCGGACGAGGTGCAGCAGAAGGTGATGTCGATGTACACCGACCCCACCCACGTACACGTGCAGGATCCCGGTCATGTGGAGGGAAATACCGTGTTCACCTATTTGGACGCGTTCTGTCTGCCCGAACATTTCGGACGCTATCTGCCCGACTATGCCGGTCTGGACGAACTGAAGGCACACTACACGCGCGGCGGTCTGGGCGACATGAAGGTGAAACGCTTCCTGTGCAACGTGTTGCAGGAGGTGCTGACCCCCATCCGCGAGCGGCGCAAGGAGTTCGAGAAGGACATTCCCGCCATCTACGACATGCTGCGTCGAGGATGCGAAGACGCGCGCGCCGTGGCGGCCGACACACTGGACGATGTGCGGCGAGCCATGAAAATCAATTATTTTGATGACAAGGACCTCATCGCGGAGCAATCTCGCCGTTTTGCGGAATAAAAATCTTTCAAAATTTGTACGTTATAAAAATAAACGCTAAATTTGCACCCCAAAAGCGCGAATATTAAAAAATAAAAACGACATAATATGAAAAGAACATTTCAACCTCACAACAGAAAGAGAAACAACAAGCATGGTTTCCGTCAGCGCATGCAGACGGCCAACGGACGCCGCGTGCTGGCTGCCCGCCGTGCTAAAGGACGTAAGAAACTGACCGTATCGGACGAAGTTCACGGCAAGAAATAAAAAATCCTCCTCCGCAGAGGTTTCAAGAAGATATTTCGGGAGAAGTGAAGGTTTTTCAAGGGAGAGCCTTTACTTCTCCCGTTTTTTTGTAACTTTGACACGCTTTTCGTGTCGCCCGCAACAGTGCCGGCGGCCGATGTGTAACATGTATTGGAATCAGGAGAAAACGATATGAGCATATCAGGATTTTTCAGGAAAATTTTCAGCACGATCCTCGTGGGCAACTGTCTGGGCATGGTGCTGGTGACAGTGGCACTGGGAGTGGGAACGTTCTATTTTCTGGATCATTATACCCACCACGGGCGGGAAATAGACGTGCCGGACCTGAAGGGACAGAACTCCGAAGTAGCCATGAAGAAACTGGAGCGGATGGGGCTGAGGACCGAAGTGGCAGACACGGGCTATGTGGAGACACTACCCGCCGATGTGGTGCTGGAACAATCGATATCGGCAGGCGAGAAAGTGAAGCCGGGCCGCCTCATAGCGCTGACGGTGAACGCCTCCGGTGCGCGGACGGTGGCGCTGCCTGATGTGGCGGACAACTGCTCGTACCGTGAGGCGCGGGCCAAACTGGAAATCCTGGGCTTCAGGCTTACCCCGCCCGAATATATCCCCAGTGACGACCGCGACTGGGTATACGGCATCAAGGTGAACGGAAAGAGCGTCAGTGCCGGAACGCGCGTCTCCGTCAAGACGCCCGTCACACTCGTGATAGGTGACGGACAGATGGAGGAGGCCTTTAACGGAAACGACAGTCTGGATTACATGATATTCGGCACGGAGGAGGTTGATTCGCTGCCGGCAGAGGAAGTGAACTTCGACGAGGACAATCTATGAAGACAGACAACGACGCACTGGAGATACTGTTGCCCGACGGACAAGTCTTGCCGGCTATGAACGGACCCGAGGAGGAAGACGAGGAAAACTCCCTGTATGAACACCATCGCGTGGTGGCGGATAAAGGCCAGCAGCTGTTGCGGGTGGACCGTTTTCTGCTGGACCACCTTCCCGACACCTCGCGCAACCGGATACAGACGGCGGCGCGCGCCGGCTTTGTCCATGTGAACGGACAGCCGGTCAAGAGCAACTACCGCGTGAAGCCACACGACATCGTGACCCTGTTGCTGGACCGCCCGCGCTATGACAGCAGGATAGAGCCGGAGGACATCCCTTTGGACATTGTATATGAAGACAAGGCCCTGATGGTGATCAACAAACCGGCGGGACTGGTGGTACATCCCGGCTGCGGCAACTATACTGGGACACTGGTGAACGCCGTGGCCTGGCACCTGCGCGACAATCCGGCTTATGACCCGAACGATCCGGGGGTGGGACTGGTACACCGCATCGACAAGGACACCTCGGGGCTGCTTGTCGTGGCGAAGACTCCGCAGGCGAAGACGAAACTGGGACTTCAGTTCTTCAACAAGACGACACGGCGCAGATACAACGCGCTGGTATGGACTAATTTTCAGGAAAACGAAGGCCGCATCGAGGGCAATATAGGCCGCCATCCCAAAGACCGGATGCAGATGGCCGTATTCCCGCCCGGCTCGGAGACGGGAAAACCGGCCGTGACGCATTACCGGGTGCTGGAACGCTTCGGATATGTCACGCTGGTGGAGTGTGTGCTGGAGACCGGCCGCACCCATCAGATACGGGCGCACATGAAACACATAGGCCATCCGCTGTTCAACGACGAACGCTACGGAGGCGACCAGATTCTGCGCGGGACGCAGTCGGGAACATACAACAGTTTCATCCGGAACTGTTTCGCCCAGTGCCCGCGTCAGGCGCTCCATGCCCGGACGCTGGGCTTCCGGCATCCCGTGACGGACGAGGAAATGGACTTTTCTGCTCCCCTGCCTGCCGACATGGAAGGACTGCTGGAACGCTGGCGCGTCTATACGGAGGGGGCGAGACTGTGCTGATTTTAGACAGAAGATAGAAATATTATATCGGACAAATGAAAAAGACAATTGCCATTGTTGCCGGAGGGGATTCTTCCGAGCATGATGTCTCGCTGCGTAGCGCAGAAGGCATCCTGTCGTTTATGGATAAGGAAAAATACGATTGCTGTGTAGTGGAACTGCAAGGCCTTGAATGGACGGCACACTATGACGGCGGAAAATATGCTGTGGACCGCAATGATTTCTCGTTCGCGGATGCGGACGGCCGTCACCATACTTTTGATTTTGCTTACATCACGATTCACGGAACCCCGGGCGAGAACGGAATCCTGCAAGGCTATTTCGACCTGATAGGCCTGCCTTATTCCACCAGCGGAGTGCTGGTGGAGGCCCTGACTTTCAACAAGCATGCCCTGAACAGTTATCTGAAGGTATATCCCGACCTGCACATTGCCGATTCCTTCCTGCTGCGTAAAGGACATCCCCATCCTGCCGACAGCGAAATCGTGGAGAAACTGGGGCTGCCCTGTTTCGTGAAACCCAATGCCGGCGGCAGCAGCTTCGGCGTCTCGAAGGTGCGGACGGCGGAAGAGCTGAGACCTGCGGTGGAGAAAGCAATGAAAGAAAGCGACGAGGTGATGGTGGAGCGGATGATTTCCGGAACGGAGATCACCTGCGGCTGTTACAGGAAAGGAAACGACATCGTGACGTTCCCGATTACGGAAGTGGTGACGTCTCAGGATTTCTTCGATTACGACGCGAAGTACAACCACAAGTCCGACGAGATCACTCCGGCCCGCATCGCTCCCGAGACGGCTCGCCGTGTCAGCGACATGACCCGCCGCATCTATGGCATACTGGACTGCTACGGAATCATCCGCATCGACTATATTCTGAGCGGAGAGAAGGGCAAAGAACAGATCAATCTGCTGGAGATCAATACGACGCCCGGAATGACCGGCGCCAGCTTCATCCCGCAGCAGGTGAGGGCGGCCGGAATGGAAATGAAGGACGTGCTCTCGGATATTATCGAAGGTAAATCTTAAAATAACATCCCCTATGAATATCCCTGCCGAATTTGATGACATACGTCCTTACAGTCCCGAGGAACTCCCCGTTGTGTTCGGGGAACTTCTGGCCGATCCGCAGTTCCGTGCTCTTGTCCAGTCTTTTTATCCCGAGGTCCCGTTCGAGGAATTGAGCAGGCGGCTGTATGCCTGCAAAGATAGCCTGGAAGTGCAGAAGGTGTTTTTCTATCCCCTGATCAAGCGGCTGGCTGCCAAGTGTAGCACCGGTTGTACGATGGATGCCGGAGCGGTAGGGGATAAGGAGAAACGTTACACCTTTGTGTCGAACCACCGCGACATCGTGATCGATCCGGCTCTGCTCAGCATCCTTTTGCTCGACCAGGGATTCCAGACCACCGTGGAGATCGCCATCGGCGACAATCTCCTGATCTATCCGTGGATTCATAAGCTGGTGCGCGTCAACAAGTCGTTCATTGTGCAGCGTTCCCTGCCTCTGCGCGAGATGCTCGGTAGCAGCCGGCGCATGAGTGCCTATATGCACTATGCCGTTGCCTGCAAGCGGGAGAATATCTGGATTGCCCAGCGCGAGGGCCGTGCAAAAGATTCCAACGACCGCACTCAGGAGGCAGTACTCAAGATGATGGCGATGTCTGGCGGCGACACTGCCGCGGACAGCCTGAAGGCCCTCAACATCGTGCCGCTGACCATCTCCTACGAATACGATCCCTGCGATTTCCTGAAGGCGAAAGAGTTCCAGCAGAAGCGGGACAATCCCTCTCATAAGAAAAGCCGCGAGGACGATTTGCGAAACATGCAGACCGGCATTTTCGGCTTTAAAGGCCGCGTACACTATCAGTTGTCTCCCTGCATCAACGAATGGCTTGACGAGCTTTCCGGTCTGCCGAAGGTGGAGTTTTTCGCGGAAGTGGCCCGCCGGATGGACCGCGACATCCACCGCGGCTACCAGTTGTACCCCGGCAATTATGTCGCCGCCGATCTTTTAGAAGGGACAACAGACTTTGCCGGCCGCTACACAGCGGAGGAAAAAGATACTTTCGAGAAATACATTGCCGGCCGTCTGGCATTGATCGACCTGCCCGGCAAAGACGAGGACTTTCTGCGTGAACGGCTGCTGACCATGTATGCCATGCCTTTGAAGAATCATATCGCCGCCCGATGAACCTGTTGCTCCGTCTTGCGTTCTGCGTCTTGCCTGCAATGGTCCTGTCCGTTTCCTGTGAGGACGACGAAGAGATACTTGCCGCATACCGGCAGGACCTGGTAGAGGTCGTGACCGACGGGGTGGGGGCTGCTGCGGAATTGCGGCTCGATGACGGCACACGACTGCCCTTTGCCCGTAGGCGGTTGGGATATGTGCGCGATACCGTCTATCGCATGTGGGCGCTTTACACTCTTCAGGACGAGACGGCCGATGTCTCCGCGCTGGTGCCTGTGTTGTCACCCCTTCCGCGCGCATACGCGCCGCAGGCCGTCCGCACCGATCCTGTCGGTGTTTCCGCCCTGTGGCGCGGCGGACGCTATGTCAACTTCAGGCTGGATGTCAAGACGGCCGGCGGAGTGCACTATTTCGGCTTCATTGACCGAGGTTGCCGGCAGAACGCGGCCGGCGGTCTCACGCAGCAGGTGGAGCTGTTGCATAACCAGAATGCCGATCCGCTTCATTATACCCGCGAGGTCTGGCTCTCCTGTCCCCTCTTCGGCTTCGCGGAAAGCCTGCGGCCCGGACAGGACTCGGTGGAGATCACTGTCCGGACTTTTTCGGAGCAGACGAAGCGCAGCTTTCTGTATTGACAGACTTGATGACACAAAAAAAACTATTTACACAGACTTTTATGAGAACTATTGATTTCCGTCCCGTTACGCTGGCCGACAGGGAAACCGTGCAGACCCGCGTTTACGAAAGCGAATGCCGCAACTGCGACCTGAACTTCATGAACCTGATGAGCTGGAGGTTTCTTTACGGAACCGAGATGGCCCTTCACGACAATTGGCTGCTGTTCCGTTTCAGGGTGAACGGCCATGTCGCCTATCTGGCTCCTGTAGGTAAAGGCGAGTGGGCACCCGTCCTGCACGACATGCTCGACGATGCCCGTCGGCTGGAACAGCCCTTTCTGATGCTCGGAGTCTGCGAGAACTCGCTTGCATTCCTCAATGCCGCCTTGCCCGGTTATTTCTATGCCACGTGCGACCGCAGCTATACCGACTACATCTACCGTCGCGAGGCACTGGCCACGCTGGCCGGCAAGAAATTGCAGGCCAAGCGCAATCATGCCAACCGCTTTGCCGCACAATATCCCGATTTTGAATATCTTCCCCTCACCTCCGGTCTTGTTCCCGAGTGTATGCGTCTGGCCGAGTGCTGGGCGGCCCGGAAGGCAGGCGGCGAAAGCCGGCTGACCCATGCCGACGAACATCGCTCCATGTCCTACGTGTTCGACAATTGGGACGCGCTGGGAGCGACCGGCGGAGTGATCCGCACGGGCGGCCGCATCGTGGCCTTCACCTACGGCGCTCCCGTCAACTATGACACGTTCGATGTCTGTGCCGAAAAGGCCGACACCGCCTGCGACGGAGCCTATGCCGTCATCAACCGCGAGTTTGCCCGTCGCATTCCCGAACAATACATCTATGTCAACCGCGAGGAAGATCTCGGCATTGAAGGACTGAGAAAAGCCAAAGAGTCTTACAGGCCCGAGATGCTTTTGCACAAATACACCGTCATGACGAAACACCCCTTGGGCTGATCGTCCTGTTTTCCCTAATTGCTAATTCCTAATTGTAGAAGAACGATGCTACTCACTCCCGAAGAAATCAAACAGCAGACCCGTGAACTCTGGCGTACCTGTTTTCAGGATTCCGAGGAATTCATGGACATTTATTTTGAGGACAAATATACCGATGCGGCCAACATCACCTGTCGGCCAGACGGCAGGGTGGCTGCCGCCGCCCAGATTTTGCCGTATAGCATGAAGTTCTACGGTTCCGTGGTGCATGCCGGCTATGTGTCCGGGCTGGCCACCTTGCCGGCATATCGCGGGCGCGGACTTGCCGCCCAGATTCTGCGCGAGGCCCATCGCCGTCTCTACAGGCAGGGCGCTGTGCTGAGTTTTCTGATACCCGGCAGCGAGGAACTGCGCCGTTTCTACGAGGACCCCCGCCACGGTGCCTACTGGACCTCAACCTATCGCGCCGAGGTCCGGCTCACAGCCGACAGTCCGGACGACGGGAAAACCGAGGTGAGCTGTCCCGATGACTGGAGCGATGATCTTTACGTCTTCTACCGCCGCCACACCGTGCGCACGCCTTTCATTCTTCATGCTTCCCGCTCCGACTTCTTCGCCGCCCTCGATCTTTGCGATCTGGAGGGAGGTTGCGTCCTCACCGCCCGTCGCCACCGTCGTATGGTGGGGCTTTGTCTGGCCGTCCCCGCCGATGGCGGCAGCTATCGTGTGCGAGCGCTTTGTGCCACCGACGATCATGTGTTGCAGGCCTTTGCCCGTTACCTTGCCAACCGCTTCGGTGCCACTTCCGTGTGCGATCTTCTGGCTGTTCCCGGTTCCGCAGCCGGCGCGCAGCCCTATGCCATGAGCCGCGTTGTTCATGTCGAGAAATTCCTGCGCACGGTGGTCTTGGCCCATCCCGGTTTCCGGCTTCACATCGGAGTGGACGGCGACCTGGACGTGCCCGAGAACAACGGCTACTATCTGGTGCAGGACGGTAGGGTGAGCGTCACCGACCGCCGGCCGGCCAACATCGTCACGCCGGGCGGACTGGCAGCCATGTTCCTCGGCGCGCAACCCGTGCAGATGCGCATGATGCTCGACGAATAAACTGATTCTCTGTTTTTTTAGTCCCCCCCCTTCTTTATGAGTATTACGAAAAAAGCATTCTTCCTGCTTTCAGTCCTTTTTCTGACGGCCTTTGCCGCATCGGGCCAGCGGGCGGTGGAGTTGAAACAGGCGCCCCTTTCGAGGTGGAACATCGGAACGGCCAACTACAGCGGCATCACGGCCCTGGGCGGTGACCGCTACGCGCTGGTCAGCGACAAGGAGCCGGCCGACGGTTTTTTTCTCTTCCACATCGTGCAGGATTCTCTGAGCGGCGAGGTTCTCGATGTCCGTATGGAGGGCTTCCGTGGAAATCCGTCGCCGGAGCTTGACGCGCAGGGTATGAGCGTACGCGATTGCGAAGGAGTGGCTTGGTTTCCGCCTGCGTCTACCGTCTTTGTCAGTGGAGAAGGCGACCAGCAGATTCTGGAATACAGGCTCGACGGGACCCGTACAGGCCGTGCCCTTCAGGTTCCGCCTGTCTTTGCTCGCGACAGGATTGTGCCCAACTATGGTTTTGAGGCGCTTACCTATTCGCCCGAGACCCACCGTTTCTGGACCACCACCGAGACCATGCTCCCCGCCGACGGACAGGCCGCCGGACCGCTCTGCCCCGGTGCGCAGAACCTTCTGCGCATACAGGCGTTCGACGACTCCCTGTCGCCCGTGGCGCAGTATGCCTATCGCATGGACCGCGGAAAGTCCGACGATTTCGGACTGATGTACGTCTATGGAGTTCCGGCTCTCGCAGCATTGCCCGACGGCCGGTTGCTGGTGCTGGAGCGCGAGGCCGATGTCTCCAACGGCTATCTCAGCTCGCAGGTAGTCTGCAAGATTTTTGAGGTCCTGCCCCGCGAGAGCTGGCAGATTGACAGCCATACGCGGCTTTCCGCGCTCGATCCCAACCGCTTCATGGTGAAGCGCCTGCTCGCGGCGTTCACCACACGTTTTACCCCTTTCAGCCGCAGCTTCGCCAATTACGAAGGCATGTGTCTGGGCCGCCGGCTCGCCGACGGGCGGCAGACACTTCTGCTGGTCAGCGACTCGCAGGGAGGTTACGGCCGTGGTCCCTTCCACCTGAAGGATTATATCAAGGTGCTGGTGTTGTCCGATGCGGAACGCTGAAAGCCTTCATAGAGAAGACAAAACGTGTCAGACGGAAGATGTCCGGAAATTGCCCGTTTGTGGCTTCCGGACATTTTTATGATATTTCGGGGGGCAAAGTTCCGGCTCAGGGAAATGACGTTACCTCAAAAATGCCCCTTCTGTCCAGTTGGAAGTGCAATTACTGATCAGTAACCCTATAGCCATTATAATTTTTATTGTTAAATTTTACGTGCTGAATTTAACGTATATCTCCAAAGTTTAACCTGAAGGTTTTTCGGAAAACGAACGGGAACGGACCTTTTTTGAAAAACATAGTATCTTTT
>VSQE01000019.1 GCA_009775705.1 Prevotellamassilia sp. | reverse complement strand
ATGCAATATGTCAATTTCGTTAATCATCGTCCGATTGGGCGGATAAAATATTCTCTAATTTAATTCAACCAACAGGTGTAGTATGAAATCAACATCAGCACCATCAATGCGATCAGTGCAATGAATATTCCGTTGACAACACGCCGTGCCTGACGGGCTTGACGTGCATCGCGCATATGCGCCTTTGCCTTATGTTTCTTGCTCATGGTTATTAGATTGAAGGAGATTTATAAAATATTGTTTCTTATTTTGCTTCGGCATCCTGTTCCGAGAACTCCATCAGATAAGCTTTGATGAAGCCGTCAATTTTTCCGTCCATCACGCCTCCCACGTCACTGGTCTGAAAACCTGTGCGATGATCCTTTACGCGACGGTCATCGAATACATAGCTACGAATCTGGCTTCCCCACTCTATTTTCTTTTTTCCAGCCTCGATCTTAGCCTGCGCAGCCTTCCGTTTCTGCAAGGCGCGGTCGTAGAGTTGGGAGCGCAGCAAGCGCATGGCGTTCTCTCTGTTTTCAAGCTGCTTCCGGCTTTCGGTGTTTTCTATGAGAATTTCCTCTTCCTCGCCCGTGTCGGGATCTTTGTACTGGTAGCGCAGACGCACACCTGTCTCCACCTTGTTCACATTCTGTCCGCCGGCTCCTCCGGAACGGAAAAGGTCCCAACTGATCTTGGATGGATCCACGTAGACCTCTATCGTGTCATCAACAAGCGGGGTTACAAAGACCGAAGCGAAACTCGTCATCCGCTTTCCCTGTGCATTATAGGGAGAGACGCGCACAAGACGATGAACTCCATTCTCGCTTTTCAAATAGCCGTAGGCATATTCCCCCTCTATCTCCATCGTCACGGTCTTGATGCCGGCCTCATCGCCATCCTGCAAATTGGAGACAGTGGTTTTATATCCCTGCGCTTCGGCATACCGCATATACATTCTCATCAGCATCGAAGCCCAGTCCTGGCTTTCGGTTCCGCCAGCACCCGAATTGATCTTCAGGACACAGGCCATGGAATCCTCTTCCTGACGGAGCATGTTCCGAAGTTCCAAGTCCTCGATGGAACCGATGGTTTTTGCATAGGCTTCGTCCACTTCTTCCTCGGTTACCATCTCCTCTTTGTAAAAATCGAAGGCCACCTCCAATTCATCTACCAGAAGTTTCACAGCCTTATATCCTTCAATCCACTTTTCCAGACTTTTGACCTTCTTCATCTGTTCTTCGGCCCGTTTGGCATCGTCCCAGAAGCCGGGAGCCTGGGTCCGGAGTTGTTCTTCTTCGAGCTGAATCATCTTGGCGTCAATAGCCAGATAACGATGAAGCGCTTCGACTCTGTCTTTTGCTTCCTTAAGCTGTTCTATCGTAATCATTTTCTGCGTATTCTCTTGTTGTGCGCAAATGTACAAAAAAAGTTTGACATATTATTGTCGGGCTCCTTCGCCTTCGGCCTCCTCATACATTCTCCGTATTTCCGAAGCATAGTGTTCATAGACCACGTTCCGCTTTATCTTCAAAGTATTTGTCAGTTCGCCGCTTTCCATCGTGAAAGGCCGGGACAGCAGCAGGAAGCGTTTCACCTTCTCATAGTGAGCCAGATCCTGTTGCAGGGTCTCAATACGTTCGGCTATCATTTTCACTATTTGCGGATGTGCGCACAATTCGGAACGGTCAGTGAATGACAGGCCCTGTCCGGCGGCATATTTTTCAAGCAGTTTATAGTCCGGCACGATGAGAGCCGAAACGAACTTATACTTGTCGGCCACAATGACAGCCTGATCAATATAACGATCTACCGAGAGCTTGGACTCTATCATCTGGGGAGCAATGTATTTTCCGTTCGATGTTTTGAAAAGATCCTTGATCCGCTCTTTCAGGAACAGCTCCCCGTTCCTCATGTATCCGGAATCGCCCGTATGGAACCAGCCGTCGGCATCGATCGCCGCCTTCGTCGCACTGTCCTTGTTGTAATATCCGGGCATGATCGTCTTTCCGCGCAGAAGGATTTCATCGTTCTCTCCGAACTTTATCTCTATTTTGTCGACCAGCCGTCCTACCGATCCGACCGTCACCGGCATTCCGGGAATGTCGCACGACACAGTGGCGGTGGATTCCGTCAAACCGTAGCCGACAATCATATTGAGTCCGGCAGCATGGACAAAACGCTCCACTTCGGGCGGCACCGCGGCACCTGCCGTAGGGAAGAAATTGGCTCGCTCCAAACCTAAAGTTTTCTTCAGAAGACGGATGATGGTCTTCTCATACAGTTTGTATTTCATGGTAAGCGCCAAGGGCGGCGTGATGGCCTTAGCCTTGTAGTCCGTCCAATAACGGCCACCCGTCTCCAACGCCTCACGGATGAGCCTACGCTCCATAAAGGAACCGTTGTCCATCTTGTCAAGCACCGCATGATATACTTTCTCCCAGAACCGAGGAACCGAGGACATGCACGTGGGATGCACCTCCTGCATGGAGCGCAACACATCGGCCGGGCGCAAATTGATAGCCAGCCGGACTCCTTCGGTAAGTCCGAGATAGGACCACGCCCGCTCAAACACATGGGTGAAAGGGAGGAAATTCAGGAAGACATCATTCTCACTCAACGACAGGACCCGTTCATGGACACGGAAGCCTTCGTGATACATTCCGTATGTCAGGACTACTCCCTTGCTCACTCCGGTCGTGCCGCTGGTATAGAGAATATTGGCAATGTCGTCAAAAGAGGCGGCAGCCAGACGGTTCTCCAATTCGGTGTTCCAGGCATCCGACTTACCGTAACCCACGAATTCATCGAAGAAAACGGAAAGATGGTCCTTCTCGTTTTTTACAACACTACGGTCGAAAATGACGATTTTCTCCAGCGTGGGACAAAGCGACATCACACTGAATGCCGTATCATACTGCTGCTGCTCGCCTACAAAAATATAGCGTACGGAAGCATCGTTTACCATATAGGAAATCTGCGCTCCGCTGCTTGTGGCATAAAAGGGTATGGTGACGGCACGAATGCCATAACATCCGAAATCCACGAAAAGGCATTCGGGCTTGTTCTGAGAGAAGACGGCCACATTCTCCTGCACCTTCACTCCCAGGGAGAGTAACGAACGGGACACGGCCTTCACCGTCGCGGCAAACCGATTCCACGAAATGTCGACCCATTTGTCTCGGTCGTAGTCACGATAGGACAAAGCCGCCCGGTCGCCATACTTACGGGCCTGCTCATAAATCAATCCAGAAAGATGTGAGTTATTCAGCATGATATCAAAATATTTTTCTGTTTAGTACAAAGGTACAGTTTTCCTTTGATTCGCAGGGAATATTACACGGATTTTATTTCCCCGGAAAAACTCGTCAGAATATAAAATCACGGTTTCATCGGGGAAATCCCACGCCTTTTTCAATCTCAAAAAGACACGTCAGGAGTCAGCAAACGACAATAAAATCCAACAGCCCTCCGTATTTCGTCCACACCTATATACTCGTCCGCCGTATGTGAACGGGCCGAATCGCCGGGCCCCAGCTTCAGCGAAGGCCAAGGCATCAGCGCCTGATCGCTCAGCGTAGGCGATCCGTAAGGAACACCGCCCAACGAAACGGCACTCCGCACCAGCGGATGATCTGGGGCTATACGCGAAGAGTTGAGCCTTGTGGAGCGGGGAGCCACCTCCGAGTGTACATTTCTCACGATTTCATCAAGTATTTCCCTGTTGTCATAACATTCATTGGAGCGCACATCCACCACCATCCTGCACTCGTCGGGCACGACATTATGCTGCGTACCCGCCTGTATCATCGTCAAGTTCATCCTGACAGCACCCAGCAAAGGAGACACGCGCCCGAAGCGATAGGTGCGGAACCAATGCACATCAGACAAAGCCTCGTATATGGCATTGACACCTTCATCGCGCGCTGCATGCCCCGACTTCCCGCGGGCGATGACATCGAGCACCATCAGACCTTTCTCGGCAATGGCAGGCTGCATGTCTGTCGGCTCTCCGACAATGGCTACATCTATCGGAGGCAACAGGGGAAGGACACGCTCCACCCCGTTCCCACCGGAAACCTCCTCTTCGGCCGAGGCCAGATAAACAAGATTCCAAGGCACTTCCTCCCGATCGGCAAGCAAAAGGAATGTCTGCATCAGAGACACAAGGCCTCCTCCGCAGTCATTGCTGCCCAATCCATAAAGCCGGCCTTCATGAATTACCGGATTAAAGGGATCGTACGTCCACGCCGCCGTGGGCCGCACGGTATCAATATGCGCATTCAGCAAAAGCGTGGGACATCCCTCACGAAAACGGTCCGGCAAGCACCAGACATTATTGGCCTCACGCCGCACGGTATGATGGCATGAACGCAGATATTTCTCGATGAAATCGGCTTTTTTCTCTTCTTCACGGCTCACGGCCGGAATGCTCAACAGGTCGGCCAACAAACGGACAGCCTCATCGGCTTTCTCTCTGATTCGGTTCCTTTCCATAAACTTTCTCCGTATTGCGACCCGCTATTCCAGAACGTAGGCACGAATAATGACGACATCCGTGTGGGGCCGGTCGCAGGTGTCGGTCTCTACCTGCTGCATCTCGTCAACCACTTCAAGTCCTTCGACCACTTGTCCGAAAACCGTGTACTGCCCGTCCAGATAAGGAGTTCCGCCTTCCGAGCCATAGACGGCTTCCATCTCGGGAGTAATGGTGCAGCGCCCCTGTGTCATCTCCTCCACCAAGGTCCGCATCTCGGAGATGGAGCGGGAGCCGAAACGCTGTCCCCAGACAATATAAAACTGCGACCCGCTGCTACGGCGCTCAGGATTTACATCATCGCCTTCACGGGCAGCTGCCACGGCACCGCAACGATGGAACAGAGAGGGTATGCGTATCTCGGCAGGAAGCGTATAATCAGGGCCACCCTCACCAAGGATCTTCCC
Organism: Prevotellamassilia sp.; assembly: GCA_009775705.1. GTDB lineage: Bacteria > Bacteroidota > Bacteroidia > Bacteroidales > Bacteroidaceae > Alloprevotella. The sequence continues at coordinate 28,917 of VSQE01000019.1, read as the reverse complement.
GGCAGGAGCCTCGCGGGAATCGGGATCGCCCGCTTGTACCATGAAACGCTTGATGACGCGATGGAACAGCAAACCATCATAATAGCGGTCGCGTACGAGACGGAGAAAATTATCACGATGGAGCGGCGTTTCATTGGAAAGGGCAATCGTGATGTTTCCCATAGTGGTTTCAAGCCGCACCCGAACGGTATCGGCCGGTGTCGCAGCGGTTTCATTTACAGCTATCAGGACAAACAGCAAACAACAAAAAATTCTATTCATTCTTCCGGATTTTATCATGAAGGATTTTCTTTCAAACCAAACCCTCGTCATTGAAGTATTCCTTTTCCTCTTCGCTGAGAGAATCAGGAGAACGACGGACATCCTCGTCATTTTTACGGGCATAACGGCTGACACTGAGAATCATGCCAAAATATACACAGCAAATAAGAGTGGACGTTCCGCCCCGGCTGATGAGCGGCAACGGCTGGCCGGTGACAGGGAAAAGCCCTACGGCAACAAGCATGTTGAGTATGGCCTGCGACACGAGCAAGAGCGCAAGCCCCATCGTGAGAAAGGCCGGAAAACTGCGTTCGCAGCGGCTGGCAATGCGTCCGGCCCGGAAAAGCAGGACCACATAGAGAAAAACGACAAGGACAGCTCCCCATACCCCCATTTCCTCAATGATGATGGCATAGATGAAGTCCGAATAAGCCTGGCTCAGGAAATCGCGCTCAACGGAATTTCCCGGCATCTTCCCCACAAAGTTGCAGGAAGCTATCGCTATCGCGGCATGCCCCACCTGCCCGTTTTTGTCAAGATCAAAATCCTTCGGGGCAATGACCTTATCGTCTCCATGACTGGCAAAACGGGATTTCCACGTGCCGAGACGGTGAAGCACAGGAAGATCATAGAACTTGCTGTCTTCGGGAAGCGTGGAAACTGTCAGAACGACAACCGCAGCTACCGCCGCAAAGAATCCCAGCAATTTGCCGAGCTGTATGAGAGAGACACGGCCGATGAACATCATGACAAAAACCACTCCGCACAGAAGCGCGGCGGTGGAGAGATTCTCGGTGACAATAAGGGCACTGACGAAGCCTGTGACAATCAGCACATATTTAAAGGCACGGCGGTCGGCCCCCTTTTCCTGCTGCATGGCCGCCAGAATAAGAGCCACGGTGATGACCACCGTCCCTTTCGCGAACTCTGACGGCTGAAAACTGAAGAAACCAAGCGTAAGCCAACGACCGGCCCCGTTCTCGCTGACTCCGATGAGAAGCGTAAGCACAAGCAGAACAATGGAAACAGGCAGAAAAACAACCGGAATGATCTTGAAGAAACGGCAGGGAATACTGTGAAACAGCAATGTGACACAGGTACCGAGGCCCAGCATGACAGCCTGCTTGACAAGCGGAGCCATGAAATCTCCGCTCTTATAGGCCAACGTGCTGCCTGCACTGAACACTTCAACCAGAGAAATCATGCAAAGCAGGAAAAACACGATCCAGATGACACTGTCACCCTGGAAAATCTTGTGCGAGGGAATGGCGGGCATAGAAATAGAGTGTTTTAAGTTTTAGTAAAGACGGGAGCGTACCAGGCTCTTGAACTGCTCGCCACGGTCTTCCATATTGCGGAAAAGGTCGAAACTGGCGCAACAGGGACTCAACAGTACGGTATCGCCGGGGCGAGCCAAAGCGGCACAAGCCTCCACGCAATCTTTCATGGAAGAAGTGTCGGCCACGGGAAGTCCGAGCCCGTCGAAAACGGAATGCAGCTTCTCATTGTCAGCTCCGAGATAGACCAGCGCACGGCAGCGGGAACGGACAAGAGGAAGAATCTGCGCATAATCGTTGCCCTTGTCTTTTCCGCCAAGGATGAGAACCACCGGTGTCGTCATGGCATCAAGAGCACAATAGCAGGCATCCACATTGGTAGCTTTAGAGTCATTGACATAATGTACTCCGTCAACCGTGCAGACTTTCTCCAGACGATGCTCCACACCGGGGAAGTCGGACAAACCGGCTTTGACCGTCTCGGGCGGCACTCCGGCCGACAGTGTCGCAAGGGCAGCAGCCTGGGCGTTGCGCAGATTATGCTTTCCGGCCAGGGAAAGAGCAGATAAAGGCATCCGGAAATCAAAGGGAGCGGGAAGAACAAGATCTTCACCTTCCACGTAGGCGGCGGCTTCCGATACCTGTTTGTCCGAGAAGGGCAGAACACGGCCCGCCACATCATAGCGGGGCAACTCTACCGGGATATATTCGTCCTGAGCCCAATAGATAAAAGAATCCTCCGGACGCTGGTTACGCAGGATGCGCATCTTGGAATCAACATAGTTCTGCATCCGGAAACCATACCGGTCCAGATGGTCGGGCGTTATATTGAGCAAGACGGCAATGTCGGCCCGGAAGTCATACATGTGGTCGAGCTGGAAGGAGGAAAGTTCAATAACGTACCAGTCGCAAGCCTCCTCAGCCACCTGCAAGGCAAAACTACGGCCGATGTTTCCGGCCAGCCCGACACGGAAACCAGCCTTGTCAAGGATGTGCCAGATAAGAGAAGTGGTGGTGGTTTTCCCGTTGCTGCCGGTAATGCAGACCGTACGGGCCGAGGTATAGCGGGCGGCAAACTCGATATCGCTGATCACGGGAATGCCCCGTTCCGCCACTTTCCGCACCACCGGAGCCTCGTCGGGAATTCCCGGACTCTTTATCACCTCGTCGGCCGCAAGGATTCTCTCCTCGCTATGTCCGCCTTCCTCCCAGGCTAACCCGGCTCGGTCCAACATCGCCTTATAGCTGTCCTTGATGGTTCCTCCGTCAGACACAAAAACCTCATGTCCCTTCTTCTGTGCCAGGATGGCTGCCCCCACTCCACTTTCGGCAGCTCCCAATATAACGATTCGGCTCATTTCCTATTTTATTTTTATCTGATTTTCAAAGTAATGATAGTAGCGGCAGCCAACAAAATGGAAGTTATCCAGAAACGCACGGTAATTTTCGACTCGTGCCAGACACCCCGCGGCCAGTTCCCGAAAACATAACGGCAGCCGGGAACGAGTTGTTCGGGCAAGGTACGGAAATTGTCATGAATCGGTGTCCGCTTGAATATACGCTGGCAGATTCCTTTCCGCTTGCCCCACTTGAAATACTCCACCTGTAGGATGACACTCAGGCTCTCGATCAGGAAAACACCGCACAGAATGGGGATGAGCAGTTCCTTGTGTATGATGATGGCCAGTACGGCTATGAGGCCGCCGATGGTAAGCGATCCGGTATCTCCCATGAATATCTGGGCCGGATAGGCATTGTACCACAGAAATCCGATGAGGGCCCCCACCATCGCACAGATGAAGATGACGAGTTCCTGTGATCCGGGAATGTACATGACATTCAGATATCCGGCAAATTCTATATGGCTGGAAACGTATGCCAATATGCCCAGCGCGATACAGATGATCGCCGAATTTCCCGCTGCCATGCCGTCCATGCCGTCATTGAGATTCGCTCCGTTGGAAACCGCCGTAATGACAAAAACGGTTACGAGCACAAACAGGATCCACCCGGCCATAGTCTTATACTTGCCACAGAAAGAGACCAGTTCCGTATAATCAAGATTGTTGTTTTTAAAGAAAGGAATGGTAGTCTTGGTCGACTTGACGGCTTCGCTCTTATGGGCAATTTCCGTGACATTTCCGTTTTGCCGCACCGTTATGTTTTCCCGAATCACCGCATCGGGGCTCAAGTAGAGTGTCAGCCCCACGAAAAGGCCTAACAGGACTTGTCCTACAATCTTGTAGCGTCCGGGCAGTCCTTCCTTGTTCTTTCTGTAATTCTTGATATAATCGTCCAGAAATCCCAACAGACCGAGCCAAACCGTAGTGACGAGCATCAGAATCATATAAATATTCCGCAAGCGTCCCAGCAGCAGACACGGCACGAGGATGGACACAATGATGATGATACCGCCCATCGAGGGGACGTTTTTCTTCTGCACACCGAAAGGATCGACTGAGGCATCACGCTGCACCTCGCTGATGTTGTGCCGCTTCATCCATTTGATGAAATACTCGCCGAACCAGGCCGATATGACCAGTGCCAGCATCATAGCCAGCAGAGAACGGAACGAGATGTACGACCAGAGCCCCGAGCCGGGGACCCCGAACTGCTCCAGGAATCTGAAAAAATAGTATAGCATATACCTTGATGTTAGGTTGTATAAATGTCAGATACCGAATGCGGCCCTCACCTCCTCATGGTCGTCAAAATGGGTTTTCTCTCCTTTGATTTCCTGATAAGGCTCATGTCCTTTTCCGGCCACGAGGATCACATCGCCGGATGCCGCCATCATCACCGCGGCGCGGATGGCCTCGCGGCGGTCAACGATGGAGATCACTTTGGTCCGCTGCTCCTCGTCCAGTCCGGCCAGCATATCGTCGATGATCGCCTGCGGATCCTCGAAACGCGGATTGTCGCTCGTGATGATGACACGGTCGCTACGGTTGGCCGCCTCACGGGCCATCAAGGGGCGCTTGCCCTTGTCACGGTTTCCGCCGGCTCCGCAGACGGTGATCACCTTTCCCTTGCCCTTCGTCACTTCGGCAATGGCCGTCAGCACATTCTCAAGGGCATCGGGCGTGTGGGCATAGTCGATGATGGCACTGACCCCTTTGGGAGACCGGATGGCTTCGAAACGGCCGTTCACAGGGTGCAGTGTGGAAAGCACCCGCAGCACCTCGTCCCTGTCGCCTCCCAGCATGACGGCCGCTCCGTAAACGGCCAGCAGGTTGGAAACATTGAAACGGCCCACAAAACGAACACTCACCTCGCGACCGTCCATGTCGAGCAACATTCCCTCGATGGACTCTTCGAGAATGCGGCCTTTGAAGTCGGCCGCCGTACGTGTGGAATAAGTACGCACCTGTGCCTGCGTGTTCTGCACCATCACACCGCCGTTCCGGTCGTCGGCATTCGTCACGGCAAACGCATCGCGCGGCAGCAAGTCGAAGAAGGCCTTCTTGGCATCGCGGTAGTTATCGAAAGTCTTGTGATAGTCCAGATGATCGCGCGTCAGATTCGTAAAGATACCTCCGGCAAAACGCAGGCCTCCGATGCGTTTCTGGTGAATGGCATGGGAGCTGCACTCCATAAAGACATACTCGCAGCCGGCGGCCACCATACGGGCCAGCAACTCATTCAGTGTGACAAGGTCCGGCGTGGTATGGTCCGTCGGCAAAGCCTCGCCGTCTATGTAGTTGCACACCGTGGAGCACAGGCCGCACTTGTATCCGAGCGCCCTGAACAAATGGTAGAGCAATGTAGCCACGGTGGTCTTTCCGTTCGTTCCGGTCACACCCACCAACCGCAGCCGCTCCGTCGGCCGACCGAAGAAAGCCGTTGCCGCTTCGCCCGCCACAGCCTCGGTATCGGCCACGCGCACGAAGGTGACTCCCTCCGGAGCCTCCGCGCTCACCGGCCCGCTCACCAGCACGGCCGCAGCGCCTTTCTCAATGGCCTTGTTTATATATTCGTGTCCGTCGGTAAGCGTTCCTTTCACCGCCACGAACAAGTCTCCCGGTCTCACCTTGCGCGAGTCTATGCTGACTCCCGTGATATCTTTCTCCAGATTGCCACGGGCTTCCGTGAGGCATACATTCTTCAAGATTTCAGACAATTTCATTGCCGTTATGTTTTTAGTTGTTCCTATTCTTTTTTTCCATATCGTCCTCTGTCGGCAGTCCGGCAGCACCGGTGGACGGCCGTTCCGTCCTCAAAGTATCGGTCCGCGGCTTCGGCCTCCGGTCTTTTTCCGTTTCCAGCACCAGTTCCACCCTTTCTCCGCGCTTGATGGCATGGCCCGGTGGCAAGCTCTGCTTCACAACGCGCCCCACTCCGGACACTTTTACACGCAAACCCAGCTTTTCCAGCCGGAACATGGCATCACGCAGGCCGTAGCCCGTCATGTCTGGCATAGTGCCGTCCTGCCGGCGCGCGCGAACCAGACTGATACCGGCACTGCCCGAAGCTCCTTCTCCCCACAGGGGATCGGTGCCGTCTTCGTCAAAATCAGCAATATAGTCCATGCCCAGATCACTCAACACGGCCTGCGTAGCCCGGACATTGCCCGCCCCCACTACGGGAAACTTGCATTTCACCGTATCGCGGGCCCGGCTATAATCTTCCACGCAATGCTGCGCCATTACCGTCTCGGCCACCCGGCGGAACACCGGAGCACACTGGAGCCCGCCCGAGGCCGGAGCCCCTTTCTGTATGCAGACAATGCAGGAATAAAGAGGTTTCTCGGAAGGATAGTAGCCGGCAAAGGAGACCAGATACTGCGAGGCGAAACCCGCCCGGGTCCATATCTGCGCCGTTCCGGTCTTTCCGGATGCATGGAAGAGCGGCGAACCGGCTTTCTTGCCCAGTCCGATGCTCACCACCTGCTCCAGACAGGTACGGATATTCTTCACAGCCTCCGGACGTGCCATCCGCTCGCGAAGCACCTCTACCGGAAATTCGCGCACTACCTCGCCGTTCTTCAGGATGGCCTTCACCAGACGGGGCCGCATCAGCTTTCCGTTATTGGCAATGCCGTTATAGAAGTTCAGTGTGCTGATGGGCGGTATCTGCGTCTCATATCCTATGCTCATCCAAGGCAATGCCGTATTGGACCAGTTGGATTTGTCGGGCAGAGGCTTGCGGATACGGGGCCGGGCATAGCCGGGGATGGGCAGTTTCAAATCCTCGGCAACACCTATGCGATACAGTCCGTCCACAAACTTTCCGGGGTTCTTGCCGTAATGACGGTCAATGAGCACACTCACACCGATGTTGGACGACTTCTGCAAGATCTGTGGCACCGTCAGACGGCCGTAACCGCCCGAGCGCCAGTTGTGGTCACGCATCTGGCGCTTGTGCATCTCCATGATGCCTCCGCCCACGTCCACATAGTCGTCCATCGTGATATAGCCGTCATCCATCGCCACGAGGAAGGACATGGGCTTGAACACCGATCCCGGCTCGTACAGGTTGCTCACAGCCGCGGCATTCACTTCCTGATAGACTCCCTCTTCCAGTTTTTTCAGGCTCACCATTGCCTTGATGTCGCCTGTAGCCACCTCCATGAGGATGCAGACCCCCGAATTGGCGTTGATCTCGACCAGCTTGTCGCGCAACGCCTTCTCGCAGACGTCCTGCATGTTGATGTCTATCGTGGTCTGGACATCGCATCCGTCCTCGGCGGGACGGTCTATGATGGGGAGCTTTTTGTGCATCACCTTCTGGTAATGGAACGTGCCCGGCTTGCCCCGCAGCACCGAGTCGAAACTCAGCTCCAGCCCGCAACGGGCGGAGTCCTTGCCCTTGTACAGGTCGCCGATGGTACGGATGGCCAGCCGCCCGAAGGGATTCTTGCGCGTCTTGTATTCCTCTACATGAAAGCCGCCCCAGTTCGACGAATAACGGAACAAGGGGAGCTTCTTCACCTCCCGGTACTGGATATAGGTCACACGGCGCGGATAGAGCGGCCAATGGTGGCCCTCCTTCCGGCGTCCCTCCCTCAGATGGCGGCGGAACTCCTGCGGGTCGATGTCGGGAAACAGGCGGTGCATGCCCTCGCAGATGCTGTCCATCTTACAATCCAGCAGCGAGTCGCGCCGGGCCTGATCCTTGGCGCGGCGCTTCGGATGCTTCTCCCACGACATGAAGTCCATGAACATCTTGTATTCGGGGAGAGAAGCCGCCAGCACCTGCCCGTCGGCCGCCAGGATGTTGCCGCGCGTAGGCGGCAGCGGGCGGTCCAGCCTCACCTGCGAGGCCTTCACCTCCAGCCAATAGTCCCGCTTCACCGTCATCGTATAGACAGCCTTCGCCACTACAGCCACTCCCAGCAGCACCATGACAACGGTCACGATGAAATAGCGGGGCATCACTTTTTTCTGGGGAAAGATCATTATTCTTCTATTTTTAATCGGTACAACGGTACGTTCGAGGTTTGCAGGGAGGTATCTCTCAGGTTTTCCTCCACATTGCTGCGCCGCGTCATTTCCTTCAGCTGGCTCGAAAGGGTCAGCGTCTTGTAGCGACGGTCCAGCAAGGTGTCGGCCAGATGCTGTCCACGGATCATTTCCTGCTGGCAGGCATACCGGTTGCTCACATACACGATGGCCAGCAGCGAGAGAAACAGAATGTACAATATCTGCCGGCGAAACCAGCGGGCGGCCAGGATGTCTCCACCCAGAATCGAGCGCAACGACATGCTGATGTGCTCCTGCTCGTCGTCGCCTCCCGTGAGACGCAAAAAGGCCTTGCGGGCTTTGCGGTCCCGCTCATCCTCACGGCTGCCGTCACCGGGAGCCGGCCGTCCGACGGGAATCTGTCCGCCGTTCCTCTCCTTTGTTTCTTCCATTCCTCTTTCAGTTTTTGGCCGTTTCACCGGCGTTTTCAGATCTTTTCGGCAATTCTCAGCTTGGCGCTCCGGCTGCGCGGATTACGCTCCAGTTCGGCCTCGCCGGGCACTATCACCTTGTTGCGTACAGGCCTTACAGGCGAGAGGCGGTTGCCGAAAAAGTCCTGCTCCACCTTGCCCTCCACATTGCCCGAGCGCATGAAATTCTTGACCATGCGGTCTTCTAACGAATGATAGGTCAGCACTACCAGCCGCCCGCCGGGCCGCAATACGTCGAGCGCGGCGCGCAACATCTCTTCCAGCGCGTCCATCTCGTGGTTCACCTCGATGCGCAACGCCTGGAAGGCCTTGGCCATATCCTTTTTCTCTCTGTCGCGCCCCATCAGCGGACGGAGCGCGGCCACGAGCGCCTCCACCGTCTCCACGGGAGCCCCGGCACGGGCACGTACCAGCGCAGCGGCCACACGGCGGCCGTTCTTCAACTCGCCGTAAAGAGTAAAGATGCGAGCCAGTTCCTCCTCGGAATAGCCGTTCACCACATCGGCGGCCGTCATTCCGGCCCTCCCGTTCATGCGCATGTCCAACGGGGCTTCGAAACGGAAGGAGAAACCGCGCTGCTCCGCATCGAAATGGTGGCTCGACACTCCAAGGTCGGCCAGCAGACCGTCCACCGCCGTCACGCCATAGTAGCGCATCCAGTTTTTCAGGTAACGGAAATTGCTCCTCACGAACATGAACCGCCCGTCACCCTCCGGAATGTTGCGTTCGGCATCGGCATCCTGGTCAAAACTGTACAGGCTGCCGTCCTCACCCAGACGGGAAAGGATTTCGCGGCTGTGGCCGCCGCCACCAAAGGTGACGTCCAAATACACACCGTCGGAACGGATCTGAAGCGCGTCCACACTGTCCTTCAGCAGGACTGGCACATGATAGGTCGGGGCTGTCGTAATCATCGGTCGGAAGTTCTGATTTTATATCGGATTATCTTTGTCTGCGGCCTCATCCCTTCCGCCGGCCGCCATCAGGCGTTCCAGAGCGGCACCGAAGTCCGCAGACTCTACAAAGGGCCGCTCCATGCGTTCCCTGCTCCACAGTTCCAGACGGTCGTCCATGCCTACAAAGACCAGTTCATGGACGATGCCGGCTGCCTGCAACAGGCGCTTCGGGATGAGAAAACGACCGCTCGCGTCCAGACCGAACACCTCGGCATCGGCCATGAACTGGCGCAACAGCATGGCCTCACGCGGATTCCAACGGTTCAGCCGACGGCGCAACTCATCCACTTCCCGTTCCCACACTTTGCGCGGATAGACCACCAGACAAGGCTCGTACACATCGCGGCGCAGCACAAATTCCTGCTCCTCCGCAGACAACTGCCTGCGGTAAGCCGACGGAAAGAACACACGGCCCTTCACATCTGTCCTGGCGGGTATGGTACCGGAGAAACGCATCATTTTTCTAAAAGAAAATTCAAAAGTACTAATTCCCCTCCACATTTCCCCACCTGCCGGTATTTTTTTTTCAAAAACCTTTATCTTTTTATTTTAACAAATAGACAAACGTTTTATTTACAGAAAATTATCATCAAGTTCTCATTGTGGGGCAATAATAAGAAAAAAAGACGGTCCGGTCTTGGGAATACACAGTTTTTCTGCCCCAGAAAAAGGGTGTCCGCCGTTTCACGTTTGGCGTCGATAAGCAAAACAACCCCACGGGATAAAATGTAAACGAAGGTTAATTAACATTTGCTTTTCGCCCGCCGATGCAGTATATTTGCACCAGCAAAGTAGAAGAACCCTGAAAAGCCGCCTATCGGGCGGTTTTTTTCGTCGCTTAACGTGAAAAAAACATCCTATCTTTTTTAAAAAAGGTCCTATCTTGTTCAAAAAAGATACTATGTTTTTCAAAAAAAGGTCCGGTCCCGGAATTTTTCCGAAAACCTCTAAGTTAAACTTTCGGTGTATACGTTAAATTAATTGTAAATTAAAAATTAGCAATTAGTAATTGAAAATGATGAATTGCTAATTGCTAATTCCTAATTGCTAATTACATAAAAAATGCGTACCTTTGCTCATTGCGAAACATCAGTTCAAACAAAAAACATAAAAAAACATGGGAAAGAAAGCTCTCTTAATGATTCTTGACGGCTGGGGCATCGGCAGCCACGGCCAGGGTGACGTGATCTTCCAGACACCCACCCCGTTCATGGACTCGCTCGCCGCCAACTATCCGCACTCGCAGCTGCTCGCCTCGGGCGAGAACGTAGGTCTGCCCGACGGACAGATGGGCAATTCCGAAGTGGGCCATCTCAACATCGGTGCGGGACGCATCGTCTATCAGGATCTGGTGAAGATCAACCGTGCCTGTGCCGACGGTTCCATCCTTCGCAACCCCGAAATCGTGAAGGCCTACAGCTATGCCAAAGAACAGGGCAAGAGCGTTCATCTGATGGGACTGACCTCCGACGGCGGCGTACACTCCTCGCTGGACCATCTCTTCAAACTCGTGGAAATTTCCGGCGAATACGGTGTGGCCGGACGCACGTACGTACACTGCTTCATGGACGGCCGTGACACCGACCCCAAGAGCGGCAAGGGTTTCATCGAGGCCCTGACGGCCAAATGCGCCGAAACCGGCGCCCACGTGGCCTCCATCATCGGCCGCTTCTATGCCATGGACCGCGACAAACGCTGGAACCGTGTGAAGGTGGCTTACGACCTGCTCGTGGAAGGCAAGGGACGCGCCGTGGCGGACATGGCAGCCGGCGTACAGAGCTGCTACGACACGGACAGCGAGGAACACAAGAACACGGACGAATTCATGGAACCGCTCGTCAACGCCAACGTGGACGGACGCATCCGGGAAGGCGACGTGGTCATCTTCTTCAACTACCGCAACGACCGCGCCAAAGAGCTGACCGTGGTGCTGACGCAGCAGGACATGCCCGAAGAAGGCATGCACACGATCCCAGGCCTGCAATACTTCTGCATGACTCCCTACGACGCCTCCTTCAAAGGGGTACACATCCTCTTCCCGAAAGAGAACGTGGAGAACACGCTCGGCGAATACATCGCCTCGAAAGGCCTGAAACAGCTGCACACGGCCGAGACGGAGAAATACGCCCACGTGACTTTCTTCTTCAACGGCGGACGCGAAACTCCCTACGAAGGCGAAGACCGCATCCTGGTGGCTTCGCCGAAAGTGGCCACCTATGACCTCCAGCCCGAAATGTCGGCCTACGAGGTGAAGGACAAGCTCTGCGCCGCTATCCGTGAGAACAAATACGACTTTATCGTGGTCAACTTCGCCAACGGCGACATGGTGGGCCACACCGGTATCTATCCCGCCATCGAGAAAGCGGTGAAGGCTGTGGACGAATGCGTCAGAGACGTGGTGACCGCCGCCAACGAGACAGACTACGAGACAATCATCATTGCCGACCACGGCAATGCGGACAACGCCCTCAACGCCGACGGAACTCCCAATACGGCCCACTCGCTCAACCCCGTCCCCTTCATCTACGTGACGGAGAACAAGAACGCCACGGTCAAGGACGGTGTGCTGGCCGATGTGGCTCCGAGCATTCTCCATATCATGGGCCTGCCCCAACCGGAAGAAATGACGGGAAAGGACCTGATTGCCGACTGACGGCCACAGGGGACCACTTAGTAGTCACCTCCACTGAATAAAAGAACGGGAGGCGGCCTGCGGATGAATATCCGAGTGCCGCCTCCCGCTGTTATTTCCGGAATGGCAAAAGTCAGTCGGCCAGTGCCTGCCGGATATCGGCCAGAATGTCCTCGACATCCTCGATACCTACAGACAGGCGGATCAGGTCGGGAGCCACTCCGGCCTCGCGCAGCTGCTCGTCGGAAAGCTGGCGGTGGGTATGGCTGGCCGGATGGAGCACACAGGTACGGGCATCGGCCACATGCGTCACGATGCAGATCATCTTCAGACGGTCCATGAAACGAATGGCATCCTCGCGGGTACCTTTCAGCCCGAAGGCTATCACTCCGCAACCGCCGTCGGGCAGATACTTGCGGGCCCGTTCATGATGCGGGTCATCGGGCAGACCGGCATAGCTCACCCACGCCACACGCGGATCGTCATGGAGAAAAGCAGCCACGGTCTGCGCGTTCTCGCAATGGCGCTTCATGCGCAGGTGCAGCGTTTCGAGGCCCAGATTGAGCAGGAAGGCGTTCTCGGGACTTTGGATGGAACCGAGATCGCGCATGAGCTGGGCCGTGGCTTTGGTGATGTAGGCACCGGCACCGAAACTCTCGGCATAGGTCAGGCCGTGATAGCTCTCGTCGGGACGGCAAAGGCCGGGAAACTTGTCGGCATGGGCCATCCAGTCGAACTTGCCGCTGTCAACGATACATCCGCCCACGGCCGTGGCATGGCCGTCCATGTATTTCGTGGTGGAATGGGTCACGATGTCGGCGCCCCACTCGAACGGCCGGCAGTTGATGGGCGTGGCGAACGTATTGTCCACAATGAGGGGCACGCCGTGGGCATGGGCCATGCGGGCAAAGCGCTCGATGTCGAAGATCTTGCCGCCGGGGTTGGAGATGGTCTCACCGAAGAAACATTTCGTGTTGGGACGGAAGGCCTTCTCTATTTCCTCGTCCGTGGCTTCGGGATCGATGAAAGTGCACTCTATCCCCATCTTCTTCATGGTCACACCGAAGAGGTTATACGTTCCGCCGTAAATCGTGCCGGACGAGATGAAATGGTCGCCGGCCTCGCAAATATTGAAAACGGCATAGAACGAAGCTGCCTGCCCGCTTGATGTGAGCATGGCCGCCACGCCGCCTTCGAGCGCCGCGATCTTGGCCGCCACGGCATCGTTGGTGGGGTTTTGCAAACGGGTATAAAAATAGCCCGTGTCCTTCAGATCGAAAAGACGGGCCATCTGTTCGCTGTTGTCATACTTGAAAGTCGTGCTCTGATAGATGGGGAGCACGCGCGGCTCTCCCTTCTTGGGGGTCCACCCTGCCTGAACGCAAAGGGTTCCCCGGTGTTTCTTTTCTGCCATACTGTTCTTATTCTTTTTTCAGATTCCACCTATACAAAAAGGATGTGCACGCACTCACATCCTTTATTTTCAATTCATTGTCCGGCTTCGGGAGAAACGGCAAGGCCTGCGCCCTCCGCTCTGTCCGTGCGGCACACACAGAATAGCGCTATTTTTTCGCGGTCATCTTCTCGCTCAGGATGTGCCAGCGAGGTTGCTGTCCTTTTGTTCTGGCCAGATAGCCGGCCCTTTGTTTCCGGTCCGTATTCGCTTTGGCCTGCTCGCGCTCGCCATGACCGCGGTCCGCCCATTCGGACATGCCGTAATAATTGCCGGAGGAAGGATCGAGCAACTGAAGTTCGGGAAGAACTCCGCCTTCGGCATCACGCAACGGCGACACGGACGTGCCCACATTGCTGACTTCTACCCGGGCTATACCGGAACGGATGATATCAATTTCCTTGGCGGCGGCGTATGAAAGGTCCACGATGCCTCCCTTGCGGAAAGGACCACGGTCGGTGACCTTCACGACGACCTCGCGCCCGTTCTTCACGTTGCGCACCTTCAGCAGGGTGCCGAAAGGAAGCGTCCGGTGGGCACAAGTCAGGCTGTCACGGTGATAGCGCGAGCCATCGCTGGTACGGCGGCCGTGAAACCTGTTTCCATAATAGGAAGCATCGCCGACAGACTGGGCCTCGGCAACGGTGCAGGTGAACAACAGAAGGGTCGATACAATAAAAAACAATAATCTTAATCTCATCATCTATGTGTTAGCTCGCGAAGGGCGGAAGGTGCGTGTACCGAAGTCTGTAGAGACACTTCCGCCGGAATTCAGGGGTGTGGATACAACCTGCCGCTGTCCTGCTTCTTGCCAACCGGAAAGAAATGGTTCCTGCACAAGATCATATCCGCTTCGCGATGTTTTCGGGTGCGAAATTACAAATTTTGAACCATTTAGCAAAATATTTATCATTTACGACCGCGACTTTAACGTTTCGAGACCCGCCGGATGCGGCTTTCCCGCCTCTCTCCCGAAAGCCGCATCCGCAGTTTCCGTCTACCCCGCCCGGCCATGCGGAAAGCACCGTCCACAAAGGGCATCCGGCCTTGCGGTGCCCTCCGGAACCGCACCTGAAGAAAATGACCGGCGCACCGGACAAAGACCCGCCAACCGGCTGCTGCACAGGAGAGCAACTTTTAACATACCGGAGAGTTGCGGAAAATAGAAAAACGGACATTTATTTTGCCTTTCTCCGGCCATGTGCTATCTTTGCAAAAAATATTCTATGCCTTATATATATATACTGACATTCCTGTTGCTTTTTGTTTCCGGAAAAAGCGCGGCGCAGGATGCGTATCCCTCCACCCTGCCCTCCATGACCGTCATTGCCACGGACGGAACGGAAACGGAAGAGACGGCCTTTGACGGATCGGCTCCCATGACGGCTGTGTTCCGGGCCATGCCGCAGCATACGGGAGATTACGAGCCACACTACGAGTGGCGCTTCTCCCGTCAGGGACAGGAAAAGCCCTTCCTCATACGCTACGAGGAAGACACCCGCTATACATTCACCGAGAGCGGCAGTTTTGCCATCGAGCTTTACATCAGTTTCGTACAAGGCACGGACACCATAGAATATGTCACGGACGAACCTTTCACCGTGACCATCAGCGAATCGAAAATGGAACTGCCCAACGCCTTCACCCCCAACGGGGACGGAATCAACGACATTTTCAAGGTCAAGGAAGGATACAAAAGCATTGTCTCGTTCGAGGCCAAGGTGTTCAACCGCTGGGGCAAGAAGCTCTATGAATGGAACGACATAGAAGGCGGCTGGGACGGACGCAGCGGCGGGAAGAATGTTCCCGACGGCGCCTATTATCTGATTGTCAAGGCGCGCGGTGCCGACGGCAAAAACTATGACGTGAAGAAAGTGATCAACATCCTGCGCGGCTTCAGCGACAAAGGAGGACTGACGGAATAATAGAGGAATGAAGACAAACGAAGATGAAAAGATAGAAATATTCGGGGCCCGCGTCCACAACCTGAAAAACGTGGACGTGACCTTGCCCCGCCACAGCCTGTCCGTCATCACCGGCCTGAGCGGGTCGGGTAAGTCTTCTCTGGCTTTCGACACACTCTATGCCGAGGGACAGCGGCGCTACATCGAGACTTTCTCCGCATACGCCCGCAACTTTCTCGACAATCTGGAACGACCGGATGTAGACAAGATCACGGGCCTGAGCCCGGTCATCTCGATAGAGCAGAAAACCACGAACAAGAATCCGCGCTCTACGGTGGGAACCGTGACCGAGATTTACGATTTCCTGCGCCTGCTCTTCGCCCGGGCCGGTGATGCCTACAGCTATGTCACGGGACAGCGGATGGTGAAATACACGGAGGAACAGATTCTCCGGCTCATCCTTTCCCACTACGGGGACCACAGGGTCTACCTGCTGGCTCCGCTCGTCCGCAACCGGAAAGGACACTACAAGGAACTCTTCGAGACGGTACGCAAGAAAGGATTTCTCACCGTGCGCGTGGACGGCGAGATACGCGAGGTGACAAAAGGCATGAAGGTGGACCGCTACAAGAACCACGACATCGAAGTGGTCATCGACAAACTCGTGGTACACGAAAAAGACGGGGAGCGGCTGCGCAAAAGCGTGGCGCAAAGCATGCAGCAGGGCAACGGACTGATGACCGTGCTGGATGCCGCAGACAACTCCGCCCGCTTCTTCTCCAAACTGCTGATGTGTCCCGAAAGCGGTATCTCCTACCGGGAGCCCGCACCACACAACTTCTCGTTCAACTCCATGAGCGGAGCCTGTCCCAAGTGCAAGGGACTGGGATATGTATCGGTCATCGACCGCGAAAAGGTGGTGCCCCATCCCGAACTCAACATCCGGAACGGTGCCCTGGCCCCGATCGGGAAATACAGAAACTCTCTCATATTCTGGGAAATCGAAGCCGTTCTGCTCCGCTATGACTGCGATCTGACCACTCCCGTAGCGAACATTCCGGAAGAGGCGCTCGACGAGATATTCAACGGAACGACCGACCGGCTTCGCATCCCCGCCGCCATCGCCCACACCACGGACGATTACTACGTGGAATTCGGCGGACTGGTGAAATACATCCGGCAGATGGCCGATGCCGAAATGACGGCCGCCGCCCAGAAATGGGCCGAGCAGTTCTCACGGACGGACGTCTGCCCCGCCTGCCGGGGAGCACGCCTCAACCGCGAGGCCCTCAGCTACCGGTTCTGCGGAAAAAACATCCACGAACTCTCCACGATGGACATCGCCGAACTCTACGAATGGCTGGAAGGCATCGAAGAACGACTCGAAACCAAGCAGCGCGCCATCGCCACGGAAATCCTGAAGGAGCTGCGCACCCGCCTGAAATTCCTGCTCGACGTGGGACTGGACTATCTCTCGCTCAGCCGGGCCACCATGACTCTCTCGGGCGGCGAGAGCCAGCGCATACGTCTGGCCACACAGATAGGCTCCCGGCTTGTCAATGTGCTCTACATTCTGGACGAGCCGAGCATCGGACTGCACCAGCGCGACAACGTGCGCCTCATCCGGTCGCTCAAGGAACTGCGCGATACCGGAAACACCGTCATCGTTGTGGAGCACGACAAGGACATGATGCTGGCAGCGGACTATATCGTGGACATGGGTCCCCATGCCGGACGCTTGGGCGGAGAAGTCGTATTCCAAGGAACTCCGCAGGAAATGCTGCAACGCTCCACGCTTACGGCCGACTTCCTGAACGGCCGGCGCTCCATAGAAATACCCGCGACACGGCGCAAAGGCAACGGCAAACAACTCCGTCTGACCGGTGCCGCAGGCAACAACCTGAAAGACGTGACCGTGACTTTCCCCCTCGGGACGCTCATCTGCGTCACCGGCGTATCGGGCAGCGGAAAATCGACACTCATCAACGACACCTTGCTGCCCATTCTCTCACAGCACTTCTATCATTCGCTGCGCGCGCCGCTGGAATACAAAAAAATAGAAGGGCTGGAACACATCGACAAGGTCGTGGCCGTGGACCAAAGTCCGCTGGGACGCACCCCGCGTTCCAACCCCGCCACCTACACCGGCATTTTCTCGGACATCCGTTCGCTCTATGTCAACCTGCCCGAAGCCAAAATGCGGGGCTACAAGCCGGGACGCTTCTCATTCAACGTGAAAGGCGGGCGCTGCGAGACCTGCAAGGGAAACGGCTACAAGACCATCGAGATGAACTTCCTTCCCGATGTGTACGTGCCCTGCGAGACCTGCCACGGCAAACGCTACAACCGCGAGACACTGGAAGTACGCTTCAAGGGAAAGAGCATCGCCGACGTGCTTGACATGACCATCAACCGCGCCGTCGAGTTCTTCGAGAACGTACCCTCCATCCTCCACAAAATAAAAGTGCTACAGGATGTCGGTCTCGGCTACATCAAGCTCGGACAAAGCTCCACCACCCTCTCGGGCGGCGAGAGCCAACGCGTAAAACTGGCCGCAGAACTCTCCAAGCGCGATACGGGACAGACCGTATACATCCTGGACGAACCCACGACGGGACTGCACTTCGAGGACATCCGGGTCCTGCTCGGCGTACTGAACCGGCTGGTGGAGAAAGGCAACACCGTCATCGTCATCGAGCACAACCTTGACATGATAAAGGCAGCCGACCACATCATCGACATGGGACCGGAAGGCGGACGCGCAGGCGGACAACTCATCGCCGCGGGGACACCCGAACAGGTGGCGGCGCAAGGCAAAGGACATACCGCCCGCTTCCTGAAGGAGGAACTGCAAGGCTCCTCTTCCCGTTAATCCCGCTTCATCCCCATGCGCCTATGAAAATCCAGAAAACCAACGTGGCCCGCCTGATGGACAAGGCGAAAGTGGCCTATGAACTGATTCCCTACGAACTCGACGAGAACGACCTTGGCGCACAACACGTGGCCGACGCTCTGGGAGAAGACATCCGGCAGGTGTTCAAGACCATCGTGCTCCACGGCGACAAGACGGGTAACATCGTCTGCGTGATTCCCGGCAACTGCGAGGTAAACCTGAAAAAGGCAGCCCGCGCCAGCGGCAACAAAAAGGTGGAACCGCTGCCACTGAAGGAGCTTCTGCCCACAACGGGCTACATCCGCGGGGGCTGCTCGCCCATCGGGATGAAGAAGCACTTCCCCACCTACTTCCACCTCACGGCCGCCTCTTTCCCGTACCTCTATGTCTCTGCCGGACAGCGAGGTCTGCAAATCAAACTCGCGCCCGCCGACCTACTGCGCGAGAGCCGCGGACAGCTGGCCGACCTCACGGGAGAATGAACCGAAATACACAATTCACTAATCAATAACTCTAAAACCTAAAAAACATGTTTGAAGGACAACCAAAAGGTCTTTACGCCCTGGCACTCGCCAACACCGGCGAACGCTTCGGCTACTACACCATGCTGGCCGTGTTCGTACTGTTCATGCAGGCCAACTTCGGAATGACGGAAAGCGCGGCAGGCGATTTCTATTCCAACTTCCTGATGTTCGTTTACTTTCTGCCTTTCCTCGGTGGTATTATGGCCGACAAGTTCGGCTACGGAAAGATGGTCACCGCCGGAATCATCATCATGTTCCTCGGCTACCTGTTGCTGGCGGTTCCCTTAGGCAGCGGCGACACGGCCCTCTATGCCGTTGTAGGATCGCTCGGTCTCATCTCCATCGGAACCGGACTCTTCAAGGGCAACCTGCAAGTCATGGTGGGTAACCTCTACGACGATCCCCGCCTGGCCGGCAAGCGCGATGCCGCCTTCTCCCTCTTCTACATGGCCATCAACATCGGAGCCCTCTTCGCTCCTACCGCCGCCGTGAAAATCATGGACTATGCCCAGACCTCTCTGGGCTACAGCGTGGCCGACTCCTATCACTTCGCCTTTGGAGTGGCCTGCGCCTCGCTGGTGGTCTCTATCGCCATCTACTACGGTTTCCGCGGAACGTTCAGGCACATCGAGGGCAACAGCCCCAAAAAGGCGGATGCGGCCAAGACCGTCCAGACCGACACCGAGGAGCTGAGCCCCGCCGAAACCAAGTCACGCATCGTAGCCCTCTGTCTGGTCTTCGCCGTTGTCATTTTCTTCTGGATGGCTTTCCACCAGAACGGTCTGACGCTTACCTACTTCGCCGACCAGTTCACGGCCAAATCCTCCACGGGTGTGGAGAGTATGTCCTTCGACGTGCTGAACCTCGTGGCTATCATCTTCATCGTCTACAGCCTCTTCTCGCTCTTCCAGTCCAAGACAAGCAAGGGCAAGGGCATCGCCGCCGCCATCATCGTGGCCTCGCTTGCCTTCCTCGGCTACCAGTACACCACCCTGCCCGAATCTACCAAAGTGGACGCTCCCATCTTCCAGCAGTTCAATCCCTTCTACGTTGTGGCGCTGACACCGGTATCCATCGCTCTGTTCGGCTGGCTGGCCCGCAAGGGTAAAGAACCTTCCACCCCCCGAAAAATCTGCTATGGCATGCTCATCGCCGCCGCCGGTTTCCTCGTGATGGCCGCCGCCTCGACAGGCCTGCTCACCCCTAACGAGCAGAAAGCCGCCCTCGAAAGCGGAACCGCCACCTTCGTCTCTCCGGGCTGGCTCATCTCCACCTATCTGGTGCTCACCTTCGGAGAGCTTCTGCTCAGCCCGTTGGGTATCAGTTTTGTCTCGAAAGTGGCTCCTCCCAAAATGAAGGGTATGATGATGGGCGGATGGTTCGTAGCTACCGCCATCGGTAACAAGCTCACCAAGGTGGGCTCCTCCTTCTGGGGCGACATTCCCCTCGTGGGCGTATGGGGCATCTTCATCGTGCTCTGCCTCCTTTCCGCCTTGTTCATGATGATCATGATGAAACGACTGGAAAAGGTTTCCTGAGCACTTTTCCCATAAGACACAAATAACCGAATCCCCGCCGGAACTATGTTGTTCCGGCGGGGATTCGGTTATTCAGATATTTTCTTCCAACTGCTCTACATATTTCAGACGGCTCCGCCCAACGAGTTGCAGACAATGACGGAGAGCACCACCGCACTGATGGCTGCATAGAGCCAGTCGCGCTGCAACACAAAGTCGCAAAGCGAAAGCAGCACACGCATGACCGGCGTAAGCAGCAGGGCAATCACCCCCAGTTGGATCCAGCCCGCGGCCGTGAAGTGCGCCACACCGTCCAGAATGCCGGAAAGCGTGGTATAGGTTTCCGCCCCTGCGGGCAAAGCATGATAGTCAAAAGACGAATAGTCCTTCATCGGCTCCGCTCCGTGTTTCCACAGATAGAGCGCGCCTCCGGCCAGTGCGACGGCGCAGGCCAGCGTCACGCCCCAACGCAGGGTGTTGCCGATGAGCAGCTGCATGTCGCGTTCCTTGTTTCCTGTAGTCTTCATCCTGATTTCTTTTTTTCTGAAGCGTTAGAATTTTCCGGTCACACCGTTATAGATCATATTGACAGCCACAAGCAGAATGGCCACACAGAAGATTTTACGCAGCAGGCTCACGTCTAACCTCTTGAGCAACTTAGCCCCCGTCAGCGCGCCGAACAACACGCCCGTCATCACGGGAAAGGCAATGCCCGGCTCGATGATGCCGCGCTGGATGTAGACCACCGCCGAGGCACAGGCCGTCACTCCCATCATGAAGTTGCTCGTCGTGGTGCTTACCTTAAAAGGCACCTTCATGATACCGTCCATGGCAATCACCTTCAATACCCCCGAACCGATGCCAAGAATGCCCGAGAGGACGCCCGCCACCAGCATCACGCCGAAGCCGCCGCCCACGTGTTTCAGCTCGTAGGCCTTCAGGCTGCCGTCCTTTTGCGGCCAGGTGCCATAAAGCTTCAGGCGACGGGCCGCCTCGGAACCTTTCACACCATCGTGGTCCGACTTACGCCGCTGCTGCATGGCAGCGGTGAGGATCAGTACCAGTCCGTAGATGATGGCTATGGCCGAATTATCGAGCCAGATGGCAACGGCGGCACCGGCAACGGCGCCAATGGTGGTGGCTATCTCCAGAAACATGCCTAAACGGATGTTCGTAATGCCCTCCTTGACGTATGCGCTGCCCGACCCGCTCGAAGTGGCGATGGAAGCCACCAGCGCGGCCCCGACGGCATAATGGAAATCCACACCGAAGGCCAGCGTCAGCAGCGGAATCACCACCACGCCGCCTCCCAGCCCCGTGAGCGAACCGAGCAATCCGGCACAATAAGCTCCGAGCAGTAGGATAACGGTAAATGTCAAAATAGTCATATTAAGAATTAGCAATTAATTAATACTGTACATTTTTATAGGGTGCAAAATTACGAATTATTACGCTTTCGGGCGGAAAAATGTCCGGACTTCTTACTGAAAACGACCGGACAGCAAACACTCCGTGTCGCGCCGGAGCTTCTCGGTCGTCACGCGGGCATAGATCTGCGTGGTCGAGAGGCGCGAATGGCCCAGCATAAGGCTCACACTCTCGATGGGTACGCCGGCCGAGAGGGAAAGCGTGGCAAACGTGTGCCTCGCCAGATGGAAATACAGCCGGCGAGCCAGTCCGGCCTGCGCGGCCAGCCGCTTCAGCATCCGGTTGCACGTCCGGTTGTCGGGCATAAAAAGCCCCGTCTCGGGAAAGCCTTCGGGACAGCAGGCAGCCAGCAATCGCTCGGCCTCGGGAACCAACCGCACAGCCGCCTGCCGTCCGTTCTTGGCACGGGGCTTCACGATCCAGCCCGCTCCCGACGCATCCCAGTGCACGTGGCAGGGACGCAGTCCGCAAAGGTCCGCGTAGGCCAGTCCCGTCCGGCACGACAGCAAAAAGAGGTTGCGCACACGTGCCGCACGGCCCGCCAACGGCAACCGAGCCAACCGCTCCACCTCGCCCTCGGTCAGGGCCTCGCGCCGCGCCGGTACCACCGGCAGACAGTTTCCACGAAACGGATCGGCCGGCAGCAGTCCGCGCCGCCATACCGACAGCGTCACCGTCCGCACCGCCGAGACATAGAGGCGCACCGTTCCCGGTGCCAGCCCCCGGGCCAGCAGGAAAGTCACCAGCCGGCAGGCGAACACCTCGTCCACGGAATCCGTCTCCACATCGGCACGGCCGTATTCGCCGCGCACAAAACGCTCAGTCCAGGACAGGGCGATGGCATACTTGCGGTACGTGCTCTGCGAGCGGCCGTGCCCCACCCGTTCGCCGAAGTCGGCCACATGCCTGCGGAAGAGGTCCAGAAACCCGGGCCGCCACACACGGCCCTGCAAGGCATCGCGCAACCGGCAGGCATCGGGACGGTTCCCGCCCAACACCGCGCCGTAATAAAGCTGACGGGCGCGCGCCGCCACATCGGAGAGCAGCAGATTGACTTCGCGCGCCTCGGCCGAACGCCCGGCCATCCGCCCAGCGGCAGGAAGCCAGCCGGAGGGAGGCACCGCGATCTGAAGTGACATCTGGGCCGAAAGACCGTCGACGGTGATGCGTAGCATGAGCGGGGCGCGGCCGTCGCGCCGCAGCGCCGTACGCTTGATGTAGAACAACAGACGGAACGTAAGACGTTTTTCATTTTTCATGAGTGTTACAGTTTTATGGATGGAACAAAAACCGGAACAGGGATGCACCGGCAACGGCAAAAATAAAAAGGGCATCCGAAAAACCGGCCACCCGCCACGCCCCACCGGACAAAAAAAGCGGACCATGCGCTTTCCCGAAGGAAAGGCATGGTCCGCGCGTTACAGGGCAGACTAAAAGGTCCGTCCGTATTCAGATTATTCCGCCGATTCCTCCATCGGATAGACGGAAGAAGAGGAGAGGCCCATCATGGCAATACCGAAATTATCCTGGTCAGACTGTATGCGGAGCACGACCGAACAGGGCTTGCCGAACGATGCGGGTATCGAGAACTCGAAATCCTTGAACTGATCTTCCGCCACCAGTTTTCCCTCGCCGATCTTCGTGGCTGAGGCAAGATCCTCAGCCGTTGCGACAGGTTCTTCGGAGACATAGACCTCGAAAGGTGAGGTCTGGCTCTCGCCGAACAGAGCCGAAAGGCGCAACAAAGTGAAAGAAACCTTCACACCACGCTTGCCGGTAAAGTCGGCATTGTAGACAATCAGGTTGTCCGTATCTCCGATATACTGACCGCTCAGAGTGGAAAAAAGAAGATCGTTGTCAAAAATAGAGGAGACAATGCCGTAGGTAGGCATCTGCAATGCCCCGAAACTCTGTACGGAAGGGGCATTGACACCGTTGAGAGCCACCACGTCGAAATCGGTGAAGACCGTGGGATCGGCAAAATCGAGCTCCACGTCCGTGCGGCGTTCCATGACGTTGGTAGTAAAGGTAAACGGCTCGCTATAGGCAATGCCGTTGGCGGTGAAAGCGTAGGAACGGGCCGTATAGGTCTTTCCCATTTCCAGTCCGGCCACATTGGCCTTTCCGTTTCCGGCCTCATCGAGCACGGCCACGGCACGGATATTCTGCGGGTCGGCCAGTTCGGGAGTTTCTCCGATGCCCACAATGACTCCGGTCTGGCTGACGGCGGCTGCGCCGGTCTGCACGGAATAGCGGATAGTCACTTCCTCGCCCAGATTTTCGAGAACGGTACCGGTCGAGACAACAGGCAGGTCCTTGCCGGAAAAGCCTTCGCGGTTGTAATCGGCCTTCTCCAGATCGTCGCCGCAGGCGGCAGTCCCTGCGAGCACAAGACCCAGAATGATGGTTTTGATAAATATGCGTTTCATATATTGATAATCTGTGTATGTGATATTTTCCGTTTCACAGTCTCCGGAAGCCGGCAGCGGCCTTCTCCCGGAGACTGCGGTAAAGGCTGTTGTTATTCAAGCGGGTTCTGGTCCTCGGGCGAGATGGCGTCGTTGTCACGGATCTCGCTCAAAGGCAACTGATAGGTCCACTGATAACTGTTGTAGGGAATATTCTTCTGCATGCTGGCAGACTCGTTCGTTCCTTCGTAGTTACGCACAAGATCCTGCTTCAGACGGCGGCAGTCGAAATATCCGAAGCCCTCGCCCCAAAGTTCGGCCCGGCGTTGCAGATAGATGGTCTCGGCGTTGAAACCTCCTACAGACGGTGTCCAGTCCAGCACACGGTTGGGCATGAACTCGGCCATGACAGCATTGGCTCCGGAGGCGTTTCCGGCACGGAAGAGCGCCTCGGCCTCGGTGAGGTATAGCTCGGCCACACGCATGTAGACCACATCGCCCAGCCACTGGCTGACGAAGGGGAACTTCATGTTGGCATAGGCAGGGATTTCATTGCCGGCAATCGAGACATTGTCATCGGGTGCGATAAACTGATAGTGACGCACGTCATCCTCGGGAATGGAGTTGTAGAGACGGGCATCGATAAGCTGGTAAGCGCCCACCTCGTAGCCGGCATAACCGGGTCCGTCCACACTTCTCCACGAAGCCCAGGAGGCAAATATCTGCTTGTTGCTCTCAATCACGTCAAAGCCCCACATCACTTCCTTGTCGGAGAGATTCTGGTAGTTGCATTCCTGCACCTCCTCGATGGTGTTGAGCGTATATCCCTGACGGGCGGCATTGGCCATATCGGCGGCATCCTGCCAGCGGTTCATCACGAGATACACACGCGAAAGGAGTCCCTGCGCCACCTGCCGGTCAATAGTGGTCTTGTCCGAGCGCTTGTAGCCTTCCAGCAGTTCAACGGCACGGAGCAGGTCGGTCTCGGCACGCTGGTACACCTGTTCCACCGTGGCGCGTCCGTCTACACCACCGGCTTCCTTGTCCGTCAGACGGATGGGCACACAGGGCAGGGACTTGTTGTCGCCATCGGCATAGGTCTTCTGATAGAACTGAGCCAGATAAGCATAGGAGATACCACGGAAGGCCAGAGCCTGACCCAGAATGTGACGGCCGGACTCGGTAGTGTTCTCTTCGTCCACCACGGCAATCACATCGTTGGCGCTGCTGATGACGGTATAGAAGAACGTCCACGGCCAGCGCGAGCGGACATACTGCTCGGCGTAGTAGTCCAGTTCATGATCGTAGTGCCAGGGATCGCCTGCCATCACAAGCGAGATGTCGTTGCTCATGATGTCGGACAAGAGCATGATACCACCGAAACCGGTATCCTGATGACTGTTGATGTCACTTGTCCCCATGGCATGATTGAGGTTCCAGTTGGTGTAGCAACCGGAAATCTGACTGGCCAGAATCTTCTCGGGATCTTTCGAGGCCTGATCGGCAATCTGATCGCCGGTGGCTGTTCCCGAAGGCATATCGTTCAGAAAGTCCTCTCCGCAGGAAGCCAGTGTCCCCGCAAGAAACAGGCAGGATAAATATTTTGTTATCTTCATAATGGGTGTTGTCTGCTTAGAAATTCACATTGATACCGAAGGAAATGGTGCGCAGGGCGGAATAGGAGTTGGTGTCCACGGCACCGCTGATGCTCTGGCGCGGATCGAGTCCCTTGCGCTTGGAGCCGAGGAAGAGGTTGTCGCCCACTCCGTAGACACGCACGGAGGAGATTCCCTTGAAACGGGCCGTCCAGCTCTGCGGGAAGGTATAGCCCAGCGTCACGTTGCGCAGGGAAAAATAGTCCGAGCGAATCAGGAAACGGTCGTTGGCCGAATCGCCGGTCATACGATAGCCCTCTTCCAGACGCGGAACATCAGTCACGTCGCCGGGCTTCTGCCAGCGCTTGTAGATGTCCGTAGAGAACGTGCTACCCAGGCTGCACGACATCAGGGCGGAATAACTTCCGTCGTAGGTATAACCACCCAAAGAGAAGGCTGTGGAAACCGTCAGGTCGAAACCGAAGCCCTCGAACATCGTGGTCAGACCGCCATACACTTTCGGCAGGGCCGACTTGCCGATCTCATACAGAGTGGCCTTGTTGATATCGTTCACCGTCACCGTACGCGTCACTTCATTGCCGGCGGCATCGGTCTCCGTTACATCGGCATAATAAAGTCCGTCACCCGTCTGGGGATCTACTCCGGCATATTTGTACATGTACCAGTCATAGAGCGAGCCGCCCTTCTTGCGCCAGTAGTTACCGGACTGATACCCCTCAGCGGGACGTCCTTCCTGCATACGGGTCAGTTCGTTCTTGTAGTGGGTCATGTTCAGCGTAGCCGTCCACTTGTAGTCCTTGGCCTGCATGATCACACCGTTGATGAGCACTTCCACACCCTTGTTGCGCATGGCCTGCTCGTTGGTGAGGATCCAGGAAGGATCTCCGGCGCTGGGCGGCAACGTATGGCGGCCGAGCATGTCGTCGGTGTTCTTCACGAAGTAGTCCAGCTCCAGGCTCAACCGGCGGTCGAGCAGTGAGGCCTCGACACCTACGTTGAAGGTCTTGCTCTTCTCCCAGGTGATATCGCGGTTACCGCGATAGGTACGTATCACGGAAAATTCGGGATTCTCCGCCGTACCGGAATTCATCACGCTGTAATGGTCCAGATAGGGGGCATAGATGCGATATCCGTCGCTGTCCAGAATACCGTCGTTACCCTGCGTACCGTAGCTCACCTTCAGCTTGGCGGAATTCACCACCTCGCCCAGCGCGGCCTTGAACCAGTATTCCTCGCCCAGATTCCAGGCGGCACCCACGCTCCAGAAGTTACCCCAACGGCACTCGGGAGCAAACATGCTGGAACCGTCGCGGCGATAGGTTCCCGACACGCTGTACTTGTGGTCCAGACTGTACTCGGCACGTCCCAGCCAGCTCTCCAAGTGATAGGAATCGTCCTGCGAAGAGGGATCGGTACGGTTGGTCAGCGAATAGCCGAAATCATTCTCGGGCAGGAAGAACTGCGAACGATGGGCGGCCAGGCCCGATACGTTCTCGGCCTTCGTCTCGTGGGCGGCCATCAGGCTGATGCTGTGTCTCTCGGCAAAGATGCGGTCATAGTTGAGACGCTGCGTCAGGTTGATGACATTCGTGCGGCCGGAAGTCTTCGTTCCGTAACCGTTCACAGCGGCGGCATCGGAGGTGATGGGGGCGTTGAAAACGTCCGTGTAGGAGGCGAAATTGTCCATCGCCGCATCGGCACGGAACTTCAACCCCTTCAAGGGCAATGCAATGTCCGCGTAGGCACGGATACCGAGAACATCGCGCATGGTCTCGTTGGTATTGTTGTAGATCTCAATCATCGGGTTCTGTCCCAAAGAATACTGACGCGTACGTCCGTCCTGATTACCAAGGTCGAACTGAAGGCCGCCGTTCTCGTCGAGAACCAGCGCACCGGAACGGTCATGACGGTAAACGGGATAGATCGGCGCGATGTATTGCGTAAACGCAAAAAGGTTGGATGCCAGACCCGAGCGGCTGGACAGACCGTTTGTCTTCGTATGCGAATAGCTCACATTGGCCCCCAGCGTCAGCCACTCGAAAGCCTTGTGGTCCAGTTTCAGACGGCCGGTCATACGCTCGAAATTGGAGTTGCGCACATACGACTTGTCATCCAGATAGTTGAAGGACATATAATAGCTCGTGCGGTCGTTACCGCCGCTGAGCGACACGTTGTATTCCTGGCGCAGACCGTTGGTAAAGGTCTCGTCGTTCCAGTCTTCGTGATAGAGCAGGCTTGCGGCAGGATCGAGCAGTCCCGTCATCGGGTTGATCAGCTGATAGTCGGCCACATTGTAGGAATTATAGTTACCCAGCTCCTTCACCAGATTCTGCGAGGCGAAAATGCGGGCGTCCAGATCGGACATTCCCAACGAGTTCTTCTGACGGTTGTAGAGGGCCTCCCAAATCAGCTCGTAGTATTCGCGCTCGCCGGTCACCGTTTCATAGGGCGACACCGCACGCGAGTTCCAGCCCCATTTGGCATCGACGGACACGCGCGACTTGCCGGGGCGTCCCTTTTTCGTCGTGATATACAGAATACCGTTCGATCCGCGCGCACCGTAGATAGACGTGGCCGAAGCGTCCTTCTGCAAGTTAATGCTTTCGATGTCGGCCTGGTTCAGGGTGTTGAGCGATCCTTCGTAAGGAGCACCGTCCACGATGATGAGCGGAGCGGAGTTGGCACTGATGGAACCGATACCGCGCACATAGATGGCAGCGGCGGAACCGGGCTGTCCGGTCGAGGCAGTGATCTGCACACCGGGCATCATGCCTTCCAGCGCCTTCGATACGTTCGACACCTGCAATTTCTCCAGGTCCTTTCCTTTCACGGCCGACACACTACCGGTGAAATCACCTTTCTTCACCGTACCGTAGCCTACGACAACGGCTTCTTCGAGCATATTGTCATCCTCCAGAGTCACCTGCACGTTGCCGGCCACGCTGACCGTCTGCGGCTTCATACCCAGATAGGTCACTCTCAGTTTTTTGGCCGAGGCGGGAAGAGAGGGAAACGTGAAGTTGCCGTTGTCGTCTGTCACGGTCACGATCTTGCTCCCTTCCACCTGCACACGTGCATGGATGACCGGATGTCCGCTGGCGTCGACCACGCGGCCAGTCACGCGCTTCTGTGCGGAAACCGTGCCGGCTCCCATGA